>NZ_RHPP01000019.1 GCF_003935715.1 Stenotrophomonas sp. 278
TCTACGCTTTGACATGAACACTCCTCATGGCCTGGATCGGCCTTCTTGTAAGTGTCCGTGAAAACGGGGGTGAACCCGCTTGACGAATTGCCAAGGTGGTCCAGGCCTTATCGCCCTTGACGAATCCGACAGTGAATCGAGCCGTAACATGGTGTTCGGGCTTGAGGCCTTCGATGGAACGGAAATCGCTGCGCACCTTCGACGTGGCTACAGGCTGTACATCGCCATTGATGTACAGCGCCGCATTCCAGCTCGCTTCGCTCAATGGCAGTGTTGAGCGGTTGATGATGCGGGCGGTGATGACTGGCTTGGGCCCAAAGAAGCTGTTTTCCATCCGGAACTCTGGATCAACCGCACTGACCCTCTTTAGCTCGGCGATAGTAGGAAGTTGATCGTTGGCCTCCTGTCGTAGCGCTTCTATCTCCTTGGGATTGCTATCCCTGATGTGCTTAACCTGCCCTCTCACCACCTGCCTTACGGAAGCGTTTGGGTAGGTCTGGTTCAGTTTTTCAAGAAGGTCGGCAGGGATTCGTGAGAAAAACAGCCGAATCGTCTCTAACACCATGATTCAACGAGGAAACACCCCTCGACGTCAGGCAGTTCGTGGATTACAGACCTAGGCTTGATTGAACCAGAAGCCGCGTGACACAGGCATTCCTGGAGTACTGCTCAGGCACGCGTGCCCTTCTTGAATATTGGATTCAAGAGTTTCCACGCTCCTGACCCAACGGAAACCTTCAAGAAGGCTCTGACCGTCGCCTGATCCATTGCAGTAGTTCCTCGTGCGGGATCGTACGTCCAGCGTCGACGTCGGCCATACCCTCGCGGGTCCGCCGTTCCTTCTCTTCCTCGGTCAATCCCGGAAGGAGTGCTAGTAGCTTATCTTCAGGGCTCATAGGCCGATGAGCTGTGCTCAAGTTGGCTTGATTCTCGTGAAAAAATATGGGCAGGATCTGGGGATCATCCAAGCCCGCCGGCAAAGGCAGCGATACGTCGTGGACCGCCAAGTCGATGATGACGTCCAAATCTGAGCATAAGGGCTGTATGGCGGTGGTCACCAGACGAGCCGCCCGCTCGGCGAAAGCCAGGTCCACCACCAGCCAGATCAACAGACCGGGAGGCTGTTCGACGCCCCCTGACGAGTGAGTTTCCAGGAGATAGGCCGACGAGACGAAGTCGGCGTGCTCAAGGCTGCCGCTGATGGCCGGAGCGAGCCAAGCCGGCGCGGCCTGGGCAGGTCTCACCGCGAACTCCGCCGGCGCCAGACGTTCCACCCTGGCCAGAAAGCCCGTATCCAACAATGTCGCAACCTCTTCCGGGTACAGGACAACGCCGCCGTAGTTGGGATTGAGCATCAACGTCGCGCCGCGAGTACCGGTTAGCAGCTCACGGCCTGAAACTCCCAGAATTCTGACAGCAGACGAGCTGGCCGCCTGCGCCTTGTCGAGCGAGGTAAAGAAAGGGATCGCATCGAAACCGTCAGGATGGCGGAACTGGACCAGCCGCAGTGTCTGCGCGTCGTCCGAGATGGGCGCATGCACGTACACGATCGCATCCATCAGTCGCTTGAAGAATGCGCGTTCCTCGGCCGCACTGTCGCGGGCCCGTTCAAAGGAAGCCTCCAGCGCTGTCTCCGCAGACGTAGTCCCTCTTCCACGCGGCCTGCTCGGTTGCTTCATGGTCAGATGCGATGAGGGCCGAGCGGGTACCCGGAGAACCAATCCGCCTCGATCTCGCTGCTCAGGTAGGGTCGTACGAAGGCCGACTGGGTCAGCGCTCGCAGCCGCTCTTCGTGCTCAGCAATCGCCTCGATGTCGCTGACGGTTGGATAGTGCCGCAGCAGTCGATATGCCTCTTGCCGCACCTCTTTAGGCACGGCTTGGCTGGCCGCTAGCTGCCTGAGGAACGCGCCCGCCTGCAGCACATTGCGGGTGCGCTCAGATGGCATCGTCATGACATCAAGAATGACTAGCACTAAGGAATGCTTAGCTTATCGCGTTTGTGGCCGGCCAGGGCACGGTGCAACTACAGACCTTGCGATTCCTGTATTAATGTAATATAATCAATAACTTAATTCGCATAAGTGAGCGTTATGTCCATGGAGTGAGGGCCAATAGGAACGAGCAGGTAGCCTGAGCCTTCCCATGATGGGAAGGTCAACAACGCGGGACGGATTACCACTCAACTTGCCTGTCGTTTGACCTTCCCACCGTGGGAAGGCTCATCGTCACGCCGTCGGCAAACCGCCGATGCTTTTGGAGGGTTGTCCATGAATCTCGTTGTTGAAGGTATGACCTGTGGTCACTGTGTCCGAACGGTCACCCAAGCCATTCAGGCCCTTGACCCCCACGCCCAGGTGGACGTCGATCTGGGCAGTGGCGTGGTCAAGATCGAGGGCCTGCTTGCCGTAGAACAGGCGGTTGAGGCTATCCAGCGGCAAGGCTATGTGATCGCTGCGGTGCTCCCTTCTGAGGCTGGTACGCCGGCCGCCCCGGCCGTCGCATCCTCCTGCTGCGGCGGATGCCACCGCTGAGTCCGCGCGAGGGCTTGATCCTGATCAATGACAGTCGGCCCCAAGAGGGCTAGACTGGCCATCATGAGAGCTCGCACGTCCCCTGCCCTGATCTGCCCAGCGTCCGCAGGCGCTGCTTCGGGCGTGCGGGAGCTGTCATGGTGAGGCTGCTGAGGCGATGGCGGCGACCCCGTTCTCGTGCCCGACTGGCATGGCTGGGACTGTGGGCGCTGCTGCTGCAGCAACTCGCGCTGGTGGCTTACGCCTGTCCGCTGGAATCGGTGGAAGCTGGACAAGCGACCCTGATGGTCGGTTGCGAAGAGATGTCCACGCCGGATCCCGATGCTCCGGCGTTGTGCGACCAGCATTGCCAGCGCGATCACATCGCCACGGCCGATGCGAAGGCCCCTCAAGTGCCTTACCAGCCCGCGCTGGCCGCCTTCGCGCTGGTGCAGGCTCTGTTGCCACCGGTACACGCGCAGTTGTATCGGGATGTTCCGGTGTGCGTGTCCGATCCGCCTCCCCTGCAGCGCTTCTGTAGCCTGCTGATTTAAGCCCCCTCCTGGATTGACCCGTGCTCGTGCTGCATGCGTTGCAGCGCGCTCGTTGTCGTTTCCCGGAGGTCTTATGGAGATGTCTTTCTTCTTGCGTGCAAGGCGCAAGATGGCGTGTGGGTTCGTGTTTGCCCTGGCGCTCAGTGGTCCTGTGCTGGCGGCATCGCCCGCTATCCCGATCAGCTACACAGAAGCCCTACAACGGGCGCTTGCTAACGCCCCAACCCTGCAGGTGCGCCGATCGCAGATCGATGCCAGTACCGAAGAAGCCGCGCGTGCTGGCGCGCTTCCCGACCCACGTTTGATCGTGGGGCTGGCGAACTGGCCCGTCAGCGGACCCGATGCCTTCAGCTTGCGGGCCGATGAGATGACCACCCAGCAAATCGGTCTGATGCAGGAGTTTCCTGCGCGTGCGAAACGACGTGCCGAGCACGCGTTGGCGCAAGCGACGCTGGCGCAAGCGCGCTCACTGTCGATGGCCGAACAGCAGATGGTGGCCCAAGCGGCCGCGCTGGCCTGGATCGAGCTGTGGAGTACGCAGCAAGCCGTAGATGCGTTGGAAGGTCTGCGCGAGCCGGCCCGTATAGCCGAGCGTGCGGCGCGTGCTCGCTTGGCAGGCGGCACGGCCGGGGCCAGTGATGTGCTTGCCGCCCAGGCCGCCCTACTGCAGTTGGACAATCGCCTGGAGCAGGTACATGCGGAGCACGCCGCCGCGCAGGCCGGCCTGGCGCGGTGGTTGGGTATTGCACCAGAGGCGATCTTGGCCAGTGGTGCGGCACCGGATTTTTCGCAGTTGCCATTGGAGCCCACCCAACTGCTGGCCAAACTGGACCAACACACGCCACTACTGGGCTGGGAGGCACGCGAGAGCTTAGCCCAGGCCCAGGTGGATGCGGCCGTGGCCGAAACCCGCCCGGATTGGAGTGTGGAGCTCACCTACGGACGTCGCGAGCGCGCGCCCGACGGCATGGCGCGCAGCGACATGCTCATGGTGGAAGTGGGTGTGGGCCTGCCGCTGTTCCAGAAGAACCGCCAAGCACGAGGCATCGCGGCACGGCGGGCCGAGCTGGAGGCGGTGTCCGCAGAGCGCGATGAGGCCCGGCGCATCCAAGCCGAGTCGGTGCAACGCGCGATAGCGCGATGGCGCGGGTTAACCGGCCAGTTGGAGCGCCAGAACACGCAGAGCCTGCCTTTGGCGCGCGATCGTGCACGCACGGCGTTGGCCGCCTACGGCGCCGGTGCCGACCTGCAGCCGTGGCTGGAAGCGCGGCGCGATGAGATCGAATTGCACCTGGAGAACGCCCGTCTGCTGGGCGAACAGGGCCGTGCCTGGGCGGCACTGGCCTATCTGCTACCCCATGAGGAGAACACGCCATGAGCCCGACCAAGACGCGTCTCACACAGCTCGCCGTGGCCCTCGGGTTGCTGGCGCTCGGCTTTGCCGGCGGCTACGCCTGGATGACTCGAACCTCTGATACCACCCCGCCCCCCGGCACGAGCGTCGCAGATCAAGCACGCAAGGTGCTGTACTGGTACGACCCCATGGCGCCTGAGCAGCGATTCGACAAGCCGGGCAAATCTCCGTTCATGGATATGGAGTTGCTGCCCAAATACGCAGATGAGGCCATAGGGGGCGGAACGCAGATCGATCCGCGCCTGCAGCAGAACGTGGGCATACGCACTCAGGAAGTGACGGTAGAGTTACTAGGGACTGCCGTACGCGTGCCGGGCACACTGACGTGGGATCTGACCCAGGAAAGCGTGATCAGTGCGCGCATGGAAGGCTTGATCACCCACGTGCAGGTAAAGGCGCCGTTTACCGAGGTTCGTCGTGGTCAAACGCTGGCCACCGTGCAGGCCCCGGCATGGAACGCGGCCATCGCCGAAGCACATGCCCTGAGCCAAGCTCAGTCCGCGGGCGCGCGTGAGCTGCAGGGTGCGGCGCAACAACGGTTGCGTTCGTTGGGTGTTCCTTCTGGCGCCTCGGCCAGAAGTGGCGTCGTGCTTAGCGCAGACCACAGTGGTGTCGTGACCGAGATCCTGGCACGCGAGGGACAGACGGTGATGCCCGGTACGCCACTGTTCAAGATCAATGGGCTGGACACGTTGTGGCTGGAGGCCTCGGTACCCCAGGCAGCGCTGGGCACCTTGCGGCCGGGGACCTCAGTGCAGGCCACGGTCAGTGCCTGGCCGGCAGAGCGCTTTGCCGGACAGATCCAGGCGTTGCTTCCCCAGGTCGACATGGCTAGTCGCACGCAGCGGGCGCGAATTGTGCTGCGCAACCCGCAGCGTCGGCTGGTGCCGGGCATGTTCGCCGAGGTTCTGGTGCAGCCCGACGCCGAGCAGGCCCTGCCAGTCGTTCCCACGGAGGCGCTGATCGCCACCGGGCGGGACAGCCGGGTCATCGTGCAGGATCCGGACGGGAGCTTCCGGCCAGTGCGGGTGAGTGTGGGACGTAGCGTGCAAGGGCGCACGCAGATCGTGGCAGGCTTGGCCGGTGGTGAACGCGTGGTCGTCTCGGGTCAGTTCTTGCTCGACTCCGAAGCCAGTCTCTCCGGTGCGTTGGAGCGCCTGGGTGCTGCACAACCGACACGCCCTGCCAGCGCATCAGGTGTGCACGAGCGCCATGACGCCGGGCACGAACCACGCACTGTCGTGCCGTCACCGTCCAGACAGCCGGCGCCTGTCGCGCCAGACACCTCCACCTCTACGCCGCCGCGCTGCCCGGTGCAGTACTGGTATGACCCGATGGTGCCGGAGAAGCATTTCGACAAGCCGGGCAAGTCACCGTTCATGGATATGCAGTTGGTACCCAAGTTCGGCCCCGCCGCAGCCGCTGATTGCCAGGCAAGCGAGGTCATGTCCGAAGCGATGGAGGGCACACCATGATCGCGCGCCTGATCCATGCTTGCATCGCCAATCGCGTGCTGGTGCTGGTTGCCGCCGCGCTGCTGGCGGTGGTCGGTATCTGGTCGGTAAAGAACACGCCGCTGGATGCGCTGCCGGACCTGTCCGATACCCAGGTCATCATCCGCACGCAATGGGCGGGGCAAACCCCGCGCATCATCGAAGACCAGGTCACCTACCCGTTGGCCACCACGATGTTGTCCGTGCCGGGCGTGAAGGCGGTACGCGGCTTCTCCTTCTTCGGTGATTCATTCGTCTACATCCTGTTTGACGATGCCACTGATCTTTACTGGGCGCGCTCTCGAGTGCTCGAGTACTTGAGCCAGGTACGCGATCGACTTCCGCCGAATGTGAATCCGGCGCTGGGTCCTGATGCGACAGGACTGGGCTGGATCTACCAGTACGCCTTGGTGGATCGGACAGGTCAACGTGATGTGGGGCAGCTGCGTGCGTTGCAGGACTGGTTTCTTCGTTATGAGCTAAAAACCGTGCCGGACGTGGCTGAAGTAGCCAGTGTGGGCGGTGCGGTGCGCGCCTGGCAGATCCAGCCCGATCCGCAGGCGTTGGCGGCCCGTGGACTGACGGTGGCCGAGCTCATCGAGGCGGTGGATGCGGCCAACGGCGCTACCGGGGGCTCGGTGATCGAACAAGGCGAAGCCGAACTGATGGTGCGCAGCGAAGGCTACCTGCGCACACAGGAGGCGTTCGAACAGGTGCCGGTAACCGGCAACGACGGCATCCCCGTCCTGCTCGGCGAGGTGGCCACGATCAGTCGCGGGCCGGTCTTCCGTCGTGGTATCGCAGAGTTGGATGGTCAAGGTGAGGTGGCCGGCGGCGTGATCGTCCTGCGGACCGGCAAGGATGCCTTGGGGGCCATTCGGAACGTCAAAGCGCGACTGCAGGCGTTGCAATCCAGCTTGCCCGAGGGCGTGGAAGTGGTGCCGGTGTACGACCGCTCCGAGCTGATCCAGGATGCGGTACGCAACCTCACCCACAAGCTTGGCGAAGAGTTTCTGGTCGTAGCGCTGGTATGCCTGCTGTTCCTGTGGCACCTACGCTCGGCGTTGGTGGCCGTCATCACCCTGCCTTTGGGTATCCTGGCGGCCTTCATCGTGATGCACGCCCAGGGGATCTCCGCCAACTTGCTGTCATTAGGCGGCATCGCCATCGCCATTGGTGCGATGGTCGATGCAGCGGTGGTGATGATCGAAAATGCACACAAGCATCTGGAGCACTGGCGGGAGGCGCACGGCCGGGAACCTCAGGGTGAGGAGCGCTGGCAGCTGATGGCCCGCTCGGCGGCCGAGGTCGGACCGGCCCTGTTCGCCAGCTTGCTGGTCATCACCCTGTCTTTCGTGCCGGTTTTTGCCCTGCAGGCGCAGGAAGGGCGATTGTTCTCGCCTCTGGCCTACACCAAGACCTACGCGATGGCCGCCGCAGCAGGGTTGTCGGTGACCTTGATCCCCGTCTTGATGGGCTACCTGATCCGCGGCCGCATCCGCCCGGAACAGCAGAACCCCATCAATCGCATCCTGATCGCTGGCTATCGGCCCATCCTGCTGTGGGTCCTCAAACATCCCGGTGTCACCTTGCTGCTCAGCGGCCTGCTGCTAGTGCTCACCTTGATCCCCTTTAGCCGGTTGGGCAGTGAGTTCATGCCGCCCTTGGAAGAAGGCAGCCTGTTGTACATGCCCACGGCCCTGCCCGGCCTGTCCGCCGACAAGGCCCGTCAGTTGCTCCAGCTCTCGGGCCGGATGATCAAGACCGTACCGGAGGTTGAGCACGTGTTCGGCAAGGCGGGCCGTGCCGAAAGTGCGACCGATCCGGCACCGATCGAAATGTTTGAGACCACCGTGACCTTCAAGCCGCGGGATCAATGGCGCCCGGGCATGACCCCCCAGAAGCTACGCCAGGAGTTGGACGCAGCGGTCAAGATTCCCGGTCTGACCAACCTATGGGTCCCGCCCATTCGCAATCGCATCGATATGTTGGCCACCGGCATCAAGAGCCCGATTGGGATCAAGGTCTCCGGACCCGATGTGGAGCAGATCGAGCGCCTGAGCCAGCAGATCGAGCAGGTGGCCAAGACTGTGCCCGGCGTGAGTTCGGCACTGGCCGAACGCGTCACGGGTGGGCGCTATGTCGATGTACAGGTGCGCCCGGAAATCGCTGCACGTTACGGATTCACTCAAGGCCAACTCCAGCAACTGATTGCCACGGTCGTTGGCGGTGATCCAATCGGGGAAACGATCGAGGGGCGCGAACGCTATCCCATCGTCTTGCGCTACCCCCGTGGCCAGCGTGACTCGTTGCAGGCCTTGCAGGATCTGCCGCTGATCGCGCCAGGCGGTGTGCAACTGACCTTGAGCCAGGTGGCGGAGCTGTCAATCAGCCCAGGCCCGCCGATGCTCAAGAGCGATAACGGCCGGTTGGTGGGCTACATCTACGTGGATGTGGCCGATCGCGACTTGGGATCGGTGGTCCAGGACCTGCAAGCCGCGGTGCAGACCCAGGTGAGTTTGCCTGCCGGCTATGGTCTGGCGTGGTCGGGGCAGTACGAGTATCTGCAACGGGCTTTGGCACGCCTGCAATGGGTGGTGCCCGCGGCGTTGGCGATCATCTTCCTGGTCATCTGGATGGTGTTTCGCCGGCTTAGCGATGTATCCATCATCCTGCTCAGCTTGCCCTTGGCGTTGGTGGGCGGTTTCTGGTTGATCTGGGGGCTGGGCCATGCGATTTCGGTGGCCAGCATGATCGGATTCATCGCCCTGGGCGGCGTTGCGGCTGAGTTCGGCGTCATCATGCTGCTGTACCTGCGTCATGCCTGGGAGCAGCGCTTGGCCAGCGGTGCGCCGGAAGATGTGTCTACCCTGCAAGAGGCTATCTACGAAGGCGCCGTGCAACGGGTGCGCCCGAAGGCGATGACGGTAGCCGTCATCCTGGCCGGGTTGTTTCCGCTTTTCGTCGGTACCGGTGCCGGCTCGGAGGTCATGCAACGTATCGCCGCGCCGATGCTGGGTGGCATGCTCACCGCACCGGTGCTCTCTATGGTGGTGATTCCCGCAGCGTTCTATCTAGTGCGGCGACGTGGATTGCGCGCGGCGCGGGGCGACCAATGAGAGACAGACTGAGCACTTGAGGTAAGTCCCCACAAAAAGACGCCAGTCATGGAAGAAGTCATGACTGGCGTCAAAGGGGAGAGTACCGCCTACATGCTTACTTATCAGTGCCCGGCGTGCGGGGAAATCTCAAAGCTCAGCGACGCCCGATCCGACACAAAATCCAAACCCTTTTGTGTAGAGGGCACAATGTGATTGGTGTGGATGTACCAGGTCTTGGCGGTGGTCACCTGGAAACTGGCTTGGCCTTGGGCATCGGTGCGCAGGAGCGTAGCGCTACCGTGCCCACCCTTGACCGGTGCGTCAGCACGATGACCGACGTACACGCGTAGGTTGGGCACTGGCGTGCCCTGCTGCAGCACCTGGAACGACAGCTGTTCGCCGACCTTCACGCTTCCAGGATTGCGGGCCAAGCGGATCTCCAGCGGATAGCCCAGCGAGGCAGCGAAATCGTCGGTCAGTTTTGTGCCCACCTGTCCAATGGTACGAGCATGCTTGGTATAGCTATAGGTGACCCCTTTGGGAAACTTGCTCGCATCATAGTTGGCCAGGGTATCGGGCAAGTCTTCCAACTCCAGGTACTTGCCGAACTCGCTGGCCGTACGCGTGCTGGTGGAGGCCATCGTCGAGACCCCCAGCAGATAGGTGCCCTCGCCCGCCGGATGCACGGTGAGCTGGCTCTGCTTGCCGACCTCTTTCCAACTGGCCAAGTCCGGTGCAGCCTTAGCGCCGCCCTGACTCAGCGAAACGTCCTGTAGACGCGCTCGGGTGACTGCACCTGCACTTTCATCGAAGGTGCCATTGTTCACCAACGCTGTGTTCGCCTCGCCCGCTGCGGTGCCAGGCTTGGAGAAAGCGACAAACAGGTCGTGCGCACCGGCACTGCCGGCCACAGCGAACAGCAGTAGTGTGGCGGATAGTTGCGTGTTTCTCATGATGTGTAGCTCCTCGTGATCGTGGCTTACCAGTGGTAACCAAAGCGGACATTCCAGCGACGACCCAGCAAGTCGTACGTCATGGTGTCGGTGTCGGTGTTGGGGTTGTTCTTCACGAACGGCGCCTTCTTATCGAGCACTTTTTCAACGCCGGCGGAGATATCCCACTTCTTCTTGATGCCGTAGCTCAGTTGCAGGCTGTGGTACACCACGCTGGACACATGCGAGCCGATCGTGTCGGGCACGGCGATGATGTCGTCCGCGCTGCCGATGTACTGCGCCGAATAGACGCCGGTCCAACGGTTCTTGCCCATACGCAGTGAGCCCAAGCCACGCCACTGGGTGTAGCTACCCAAGCCGCTGGTGATCTTGCCGGCGTACTCAATGGTGGTGGCCCCGGGCGTGAGCGCCCCCAACCCACGCGGGGTGAGTCTGGAGGTCCTGGAAGCCCTGCTGGATCTGGTCATGGCCTCGGGCAAGGTACGTGTGGTCGACGTGGCGGAACTGTGTCCGCCCCTGGATCCGGATCAAGCCACCGCACGTGTGGCCGCGCGTTTGATCCACCGAATGGTCAGTGCGCAGGCTCAGTGAAGTGATATCGGCTGGCAAAAGGCAGTGAGCTAATGGGAACGCTCAGCCAGCAACTGCTTCATTTGCGCGATCTCCTGTGTCTGCGAGGTAATAATGTCCTGGCAGAGCTTCACCAACTCAGGATCCTTCAGACGATTCTCCTCACACATCAGGATGGCGCCAGCGTGGTGGGGAATCATCGAACGGATGAACTGTTTGTCAGTGACCGCTGCTTGAGTGCGAATGCCCCACCAGCAGAACAGCATGAACGCCACCGTCAGACCAGCCAGAATCAGATTGCGTCGGCGATCGGGGTACATGCTGGACATTAGCCACAGCTCGATCAGCAGCATGGGAGCGGCCATCAGGCCCGCCATGTAGAACTGGTTCACGTTGTTATAGACGTTAGCCCACTGATCGACCATTGCGTACATCAATGCGTACATGGCCACGAAAGACAGGCCCATCATCAACAACAGGCGGCCGTAATGGCCTTGATGCCCTTGTTGTGCCTGGTGGGCAGGTTGGTGTGAGGCGTGCGGTTTTGCGTGCTGGGACTGCGGGTCTTGCGCGTTTTCGTGCGTACCGTGCGAAGAGGACATAACAATCTCCGTGGGAATGGCAGAACGGCGGAAGAACCCGCGAACTGTTGGAACAGCTCCCGGGCTGAGAACACTTACATACCCTTGCCGGCAGCGAATTCCTGCGGGCTCAGCTTGCCATCTTTGTTGCTATCGAGCATGCCAAAGTGCGGCGCCAGCTTGTGCTTGGCCAGTTCTTCCTTGGACAGCGAGCCGTCCTTGTTGGCATCGAGCTTGGTGAAATCGGCATCGGCCGCCGCCGGCTTGTGCTGACCGTGGTCGGTGGTGGGCGTGGTGGTCTGGCCGCCGGCGAAGGCCGCGCCCGCCATCAGGAACAAGGCCATCATCGAGAGGGAGGCATAACGCTTCATTGCAGTACTCCTTGTGGGATATGAGCCATCAGTGACAGGAATGGCCGCGCGCAGGCTCATCGGCGCGGTCAGGGTGGGGGGTGGCAACAACGGTGGAGCCGGACAAACGCAGGGCATTGGTGACCACCGAAACCGAGCTCAGGCTCATGGCCAGGGCCGCCATCATCGGACTGAGCAAAAGGCCGAAGCTGGGATACAGCAAGCCGGCGGCGATAGGCACGCCGATGGCGTTGTAGACGAAGGCGAAGCCCAGGTTCTGCTTCATATTGGCCACCGTCAAAGACGAGATGGCACGGGCTTGCACGATGCGCCTCAAATCACCCTTGACCAGGGTGAGCTGGGCGCTGGACATGGCCACATCCGTGCCCGTCCCCATCGCGATGCCCACATCGGCTGCCGCCAGGGCCGGCGCATCGTTGATGCCATCGCCAGCCATGGCCACGCGACGACCCTGGGCTTTGAGTTGCTGGACCAGGTCGGCCTTGTCCTGCGGCTTGACGCCACCACGCACATCCTCGATGCCCAGCGTGCGCCCCACGGCCTCGGCCGTCGCCTGTGCGTCACCGGAGGCCATCACCACGTGCAGGCCATCGGCACGTAGCAGGTTCAAGGCAGGCAAGGTCGTGGCTTTGATGGGATCAGCCACCGCAATGGCGCCGGCCAACCGACCATTGACCGCCAGGAACATCACGCTAGCGCCTTCTTTCCGAAGACGCTCGGCGCTGCTTTGCAAAGGTGCTACATCGGCGCCAACCGACGCCATCAGGCTTTGGTTGCCGAGCACGACATCCTGATCGGACACGCGCCCGCGGACGCCTTGGCCGGTGAGCGAATCAAAATCTTGGGCGGCCACCAGGTTCAAGCCACGTCGCTGGGCTTCAGCCACGATGGCCTCGGCCAAGGGGTGCTCACTGCCCTGCTCCAAGCTGCCGGCCAAACAAAGGATCTGATCGGCGTCGAAGCCGGCGTTGGAGAGCGTGTCGCGAAAGGCTGGACGCCCCTCGGTCAACGTACCGGTCTTGTCCACGATCAACGTGTCGATCAGACGTAGCTGCTCGATCGCCTGAGCATCGCGGAACAGGACCCCGACCTGCGCAGCGCGGCCAGTGGCGACCATGATCGACATGGGGGTAGCCAAACCCAAGGCACACGGGCAAGCAATGATCAGAACCGATACGGCATTGAGGACGGCAAAGGTCCAGGACGGTTCGGGTCCAAACAGACCCCATCCGAAGAACGTGAGCACCGCCGTGGCCAGCACGGCCAGGACAAACCAGTACGCCACCTTGTCCGCCATACGCTGCATCGGCGCGCGGGAGCGCTGGGCTTGGGCTACCAACTGCACAATCTGCGCCAGTACCGTCCCGGATCCGACTTTGTCCGCCCGGATGACTAAGGCGCCCGTCCCGTTGAGCGTGGCGCCTATAACGTGATCACCGACAGCCTTCTCGACCGGAATGGGTTCACCGGTCAGCATCGACTCATCGACACTGGCGCGGCCTTCGATGACTTCCCCATCGACCGGCACCTTCTCGCCCGGTCGTACGCGAAGCAGATCACCCACGTGCACGTGATCCAGCGCAACGTCCTCTTCGCCCCCATCGGGTTTGACGCGGCGAGCCGTCTTGGGCGCCAATCCCAGCAGGGACTTGATGGCCGCCGAGGTTTTGGAACGCGCCCGCAGTTCCAGCAGCTGTCCGAGCAGGGTGAGCGAGACGATGACCGCTGCCGCCTCGAAGTAGACCCCTACCCGTCCATGCTCGCGGAAAGAGTCCGGAAACAGGTCCGGTGCCACGGTGGCCACCACGCTGTAGCCAAACGCGGCGGCCACGCCGATGCCGATCAGCGTCCACATGTTGGGGCTGCGATTGCCGATGGACTGTAGGCAGCGCTCAAAGAAAGGCCACCCCGCCCAGAGCACCACCGGGGCGCTCAGCACGAGCTCAATCCAGGTGCGCGCCTGCGTGGACAAGCCGGGCAGACGGTGTCCCAGCATGGCCAAGACCAGGACGATCAACGTCAAAGGCAACGTCCACCAGAACCTTCGGGTGAAATCGCGTAACTCTGGATTGTCGTCCTCCTCCAGCGAGGGCATCTCCGGCTCCAGCGCCATGCCGCAGATCGGACAGGTGCCGGGACCTGGCTGACGAATCTGCGGATGCATCGGGCAGGTGTAGACCGTGGCGTGGGTACCGCTGGGTTGGGCCACCGCTGCTGGGGCGGTCACTTCAACTTGCTGGGGAGCATCGTCCGTATAGCGGACGGGATTGGTGATGACCCGTCCATCCGCAGCCTCGACAGGGGCTGCGCCTGCAGAATGGTGATGGTCATGGGACGACGGTGAGTTCATGCCGATGCTCGCTTTAGTGGGGATGGACTGCCAAGGCAGTGTGCCATTGCGGGTTACACAGCTATTCGGGGCTGAGCGTCCCGAGCACTGAAACAACAATCAGGATCAAGATGGCCAGCGCGGCCTCAGCCGTAACACTCTGCCGCAAAGCCCGCACCTCCTGCGCGGGATCTCCGCTGGTCAGCGCTCGTTCCAAGCGCGGCACCAGCGTCCATCGGTGCAGCGCTCCCAAACCCAGCATTCCAGCGAACAGGGCCAGTTTGAAAAGCAGCAACTTCCCGTAGGTGCTCTGGAACAGGGCCGAAAACGACCACGCGGTGAGATCCCCGTAGTGCGCGATGCCGGACACGATGAGCGCACCAACGAAGATCGTTCCCAGCGTCGAAAAACCATGCAGAAAGTCATGCGTTGATCGCAGACGCCCGCTGCCGTTCGTCTCTTTGCCGCGCAGCAGCATGGCAAGGAACATCAGGACCGCTGCGATCCAGCCGCCTGCCGCGAGAAGATGGACGATGCCTGCAGCAAGCCGGACCGCGCCTGCCAAGCCCTCGCCAGCGGCGGCGTGGCCGTTCCATGCCAGCGAAGCGAGTGCGCCGCCCGCCAGCATCGCCCCCAGCGGGAAGGCGGTCTCCACCTTCCCGCGGCGACGATGCCATCCGAGCACGAACATCAGGGCGACCAGCAGCGCGCCTCTCGCCATGGCTGCCCGGCCCGCGGACGTCTCGAGCAGATACCAGCCAAGCGATGCGCGATCAACCTCGGCAAGCGGCATTCCCATGATGCCCGCGGTCTTGAAGACGACATCGAGCCCGGTGAGCACGAGACCGGCTACGGCACCCGCCAATAGAACGCCCATGAGTGACCACCCGGCCAAGGCGTCGGCGAGTGCCGATCGACGCGACCCGTACCAACCGAAGAGTGGAACCCCGAAAAGAACCATGATGACAAGGTATTCCAAGAATCTCAGTGCATAAGCCGACAGGTCGAACATTCGCGACTCCTCAGCGCACCGTGAAGCTGAAGCTGCCCGGCATGGGGTGGTTGTCACCACCGACGGCGCGGTATTCCACGGTATAGACGCCCGGAGCCAGCGGTCCAGGCAACTTGGCACGCAGGGTCTTGCCGTTGTTGACGATCTCGGTCGTGAAATTCTCGATCGGCATGGTGGAACTGCCGTGCTTCATGAGCAACTTGAGACGCGACGCCCGCGGAATCAATGTCTCGTTGAACACGAGATCGATCTGGCCTGGCGAGGCCACCACCGCATTTGCCGCCGGTGTGGACTGCTGCAGCGCGGCGTGGGCGTGCGCGACCTGCAGCGAAAACTGCCCGGCCGCGATTGCGAGGACGAGCGCGAAGGAGCGAATGACGTTGGACGACTTCATATGGATAAATCCTCATTGGAATGTGATGCAAAGCCCGTTCGGGAGGGGCCGCGCTGTGTTCGATGCGACAAGCGTTAGATGTCGGACTGTCACTGAAACCACGATTTGTCGGATTTTCTTGATACTTCCGCTTTCGCGAGACGAGGATCCCACCGGCTCAGGCGGGATCCTCGACGCATTACGCTGCCATGGCGCTGCAGCTTTCCGCGCAGCGGCGACAAACTTCGGCGCAGCGCGTCATCTCAGGGTCGTTCATGGCGTCGCATGCATCGGCGCACTGGCGGCAGATCTCCGCGCAGGCACCGCAAACCACGTCGTGAACGCTGGCACCGCGCAGCATCGCGTCGGCACTGGTTGCGCAGGTATCGGCACACGTCGCCAACAGGGCGATGTGCTCCGGGGCCGCGTGAACACCTCCTTTGGTCAGGCAGTAGTTGATGGTCTCCAGGCAGATCGCATGGCATTGCGTGCAGTTGTCGATGCACTCGTTCATGGCCTGGGGCCGGTGTGCTGCGGAATGGTGAGTCATGTAGTTCTCCTTCTTCCTCGCGGGCGAGAATCGGCGCGCCCGCAACACCGTCCCCTGTTGCTGCGACGGATCAGTGCTGTGCGAACGGTTCAGTGGTTCCGTCGCGATGTATCAGCTCGACCGTGAACGGCTGCTGGCGTCCCTCCGGGACCTCCATGCCCGGAGAACCAAGCGGCATCCCTGGGAGGACCAGGCCGCGTGCGTTCGGCTTTTCTTCGAGGAGACGCTTGATGTCCGCGGCCGGAACGTGGCCTTCGATGACGTATCCGCCGATCTCGGCCGTGTGGCAGGAGCCCTTTGCATAGGGGACACCCAACCGCTCCTTGACCAGACCCAGGTCATCCATGTCGTGCACATCCACGGTGAATCCCGCCTTCTGCACGTGGTCGATCCAGACACCGCAGCACCCGCAGGTCGGGGTCTTGTGGACGGTCATGCGTGGCAGGGCTGCTGGAGTCGCGTCGGCTGATTGGACGACAACCTGTGCGGAGGGCGAGGTTGTGGGTTGCGCGGATGAAGCATCCTGGGTGCAAGCACCCAGACCAGCCACGGCAAGGACCACAAAAGTCAGACGGTGCAATGTGAGCGTAGTCATTTCAATCTCTCGACTCAGCGCTTGGTCCGCGAGGACCAGTGGATGTGGACGATCCGCCAGCCGTCCGCGGTCTCCTTCAGCACCATCGTCTCGTCGCTCTGGACGGTCAGTGGCTGGCCGTCCTTCTGGGCATGCAACTCGCTTTCGGTTCCGACCCACGCGAACTCGCCAGCGGCTCGTGCGCGCTGACGGAGCAGCTGGCGATGGGCGCCCTTGAGGAACGCCGCATCGCTGACTGCGTGATGGCCCATGTATTCCTCGCGGCTGCGTTCGGCGCCCCCGGACTCGAGGATGAGAACGTCGGCAGCGAGCAGGGCTTCGACCGTGGCCAGATCGCCGCTAGACAGGGCCCTGTTGAAACGCTCCGCTACGGCGACCGCGGCCTCTGCAGTGACTGGGACGTCGACGTCCGCAGATGCCGCGGCAGCGGGGTGATGTGCGTGCGGCTGTGTCGCCTGCGCCATTGCGGGGGACACGACGGCCAGTGCCAGTGCGAGGGTGAACGAGATTGCTGTTGCGTTCATTGCGTGGGCTCCAAGAAGATCAATGGGGGTGCGCATGGCCGTCATCGGCCACGGGCGTGTGTGGTGCAGGGTGCGACTCCACCTTGCCGTCGGGATGGCCGTGGCTCACCAACCCGACTTCCGTGTCGCTGGGTGTCGGGCCGTGGTGATCGTCGTCCACGCCCGGCGGGTGCGCATGCGGCATGGAGTTGTTGCCCGGCTCGAATAAGGCAGGGTGATCCTCGGCCTTTTCGTCGTCATGGTGGCCTTGCGTCTCGCCGCCGCCATGCGAATGGCCCTCGCTGCTGTCGACAAGTTCCTTGTACGCAGTCGCGTCCAGCGTGGGCAACTTCTGCAGGAAGGCCGACATGTTCCATATGAACTCATCGTCCATGCTGCCGCCCCAAGCGGGCATGCCGCTGGCCTTGATGCCGTGCTTGATCACCCAGAACGCCTCAGCTGGAGCGACCGGCTGTTTGCTTAGGTTCGGTGGCGCGGGGTACAGGCCCTTGCTCATCTCGGTGGCCGCCGCGTCTGGTGAAAGATGGCAGGTCACGCACATGGCGTTGTAGTTGCCCGCACCCTGGCGGATACGCTCAGGATCATCAAGGTTCGTGGGTAGCTGAAGCTTGGCGGCGCGCACCTCAATGGAACGCTCGCGCGCCGTTTCAAGTAGCGCATACACCGGGCGACTATGCGGATCGTCGGCGGCCACGTTGTACACGCCCAGAGAGAGCGTGGCGGTTGCGACCACCGCAACCAATGCCACGCCGGCACCGAGCCATACCCACATCTTTTTGTTGGATTTCATTGTCAGTTCCCCTTAGAACCAGGTACGAAGGCCGATGACCAAGCGCGTGTCTTCAAAGGACTCGCCATGCTCGCGTCGCATGTCTGCGGTATTGCCAAACGCGCGCTCGTACACCACGCCGATGTAGGGAGCGAACTTTCGGGTGAACTCATAGCGAAGTCGTAGCCCCGCCTCAGCGGCACTCAGACCCGAACCTATCCCGCGCAATGGATCGTTCTTGCCATAGGCGGTGACTTCCACCAGCGGCTGCAAGATCAGCCGGTTGGTTAGCAGCAATTCGTACTCGGCCTCGACATTGGCGGCAGTCTGGCCCCCTTCGCCGAGATAGGCTGTGGCGGACACTTCGAACTTCATCGGCGCCAAGCCCTGTACACCGATAGCGGCGAAGTTCTGCGATGCCCCAGGCTTGAAGTCATGACGCACACCGGCCACCACATCCCACCACGTGGAGATACTGCGGCCGTAAAGCACTTCCAGATCAGCCGACTCGGTCTGACCATCCGTGCGTTCGCCTTCACTGCGGAGCCAGACGCGATTGAGGTCCGTACCGATCCAGCCCTGGCCCTCCCAGCCCAGCCCGGTGCCCGGATCGGCATCCCAGGTTTCCAGGCGATTGAGCAGCACGTAGCTCTTGATCGAGTTGTCATGCACCGGATGCGCGTGTTCCGGCGCGATGGCCGCCTTGCGATCCGCGTCCGTCACCGCGGGAATCGGGGTGCGCGGCTGCGTTGGCGCTGCAGGCCCGTGTCCCATCTGACTGTGGTCCATGCCCTCCATCGATTGCATTCCCGCTTCTGGTGTAGCGGGCGCGGGCGAATCATGGCCCATCTGCGAATGGTCCATCCCCTGCATCGCAGGCGTGGCCGTGCCGGAGGTGTCGGCTGCAGCGGGCTGTGCCATCTGACTGTGATCCATGCCCTGCATCGACTGCGCCTGCGCTGTGGGCGCCGCAGGTGTGCTCGCGGGCGAGCCGTGCCCCATCTGCGAATGGTCCATGCCCTGCATGGCAGGCTCGGCTGCGTTAGCCTGCGGCTCGGCGTGGCCCATCGCCGCATGATCGATCGTCGCTTCGCTCGTCTTGGCCGGTGTTGCAGGCTTTTGGGCTGGCGCAGGTTTTGATGTCGGTGCCTGATGTGCAGAGTGATCCTGAGTCTGGGTCTGCGCGCCCTGCTCCATCTGCATGGAGCCGTGCTGCATAGATTGGGCGCTGGCCGCATTGGCCAGGGCCAGCGAGATAGCCGTCAGCGCAGTCAGGGTGGTATCGCGTCTATTGATGTTCATTCGTCGACCCTCACCGTGCGCATCATTCCGGCTTCCATGTGATAAAGCAGGTGGCAATGGAACGCCCAGCTGCCCAACGCATCGGCACGCACGCGATACGTGCGTCGGCTACCTGGCGGCATATCCACCGTGTGCTTGCGCACCATGAAGTTGCCGTTGTCGTCCTCCACGTCACTCCACATGCCGTGCAAATGGATGGGATGGGTCATCATCGTGTCGTTAACCAATACGATGCGCATACGCTCGCCGTAGTTCAGCCGCAGCGGCTCGACATCGGAAAACTTCTGACCGTTGAAGCCCCAGGAGAATTTCTCCATGTGTCCGGTCAGATGCAGCTCGATCTCGCGACCGGGGTCGCGTCCGTCAGGGTCTTCAAAGGTGCTCTTGAGCATGGAATACGTCAGCACATGACGGCCGTTATCGCGCAGGCCATTGCCCGGATCATCCAAGCGCGAACTCACGCTCATGGCTTGGTTGTCCAACAGGGGATTGTTGGTCTCGCTAGCAGGGTGTGATTGCATGCCCCCGTGCTGCATGCCTGCCATGGCACCATCGCCGGCGGCGGGCATCGCATGGCCTGCATGGGCCGAGGTCGCGTTACCGCTGACAGGTGGGGTCATGCCAGGCATGCCCATGGCCGCACCACAGCCGCCTTCCATGCCCTTGCTGCCGCCAGACATATCCATCGACCCATGATCCATGCCCATGTCTGCCATCGTCAGCAGCGGCCGGGGATCCACAGACGGAACGGGCGCGCGTAATCCTTCGCGCACAGCGAGCGTGCCGCTGATGTAGCCGGTGCGACCGGAGTCTTGGGCAAAGATGGTGAATGCGTCCTGCCCGGAGGGCTCCACGATCACATCGAAGGTTTCTGCTACCGCGATGCGGAACTCGTCGACGGAAACCGGATGGACATACAAGCCATCTGCCGCCACCACGGTCATCTTCAGCCCCGGAATACGCACATCGAAGTACGTCATGGCAGAGCCATTGATGAAACGCAGGCGCACCTTCTCGCCACTGCGGAACAAACCGGTCCAGTTGCCCAGTGAGGTCGTGCCGTTCATCAGGTAGGTGTAGGTGTTGGCGTTGACGTCGGACAGGTCCGTGGGCGTCATCCGCATCACGCCCCACATCTTGCGATCTTCCAACGTGGCCGACAGGCCGTTGCGCTTCACATCGCGCGCAAAATCGCCGACCGTGCGCTTGTAGTAATTGTCATGGCCCGGCATCTTCTTCAAACGATCGAACAGGGCCGTCGGGTCCAGGTCTGTCCAATCGCTCAGCATCACGACGTAGTCGCGATCGAAACTGAAGGGCTCCGGCTCCAATGGGTCTATGACGATCGGGCCATAGAGCCCTGCTTGTTCCTGGAACCCTGAGTGGCTGTGGTACCAGTAGGTTCCGCCCTGATGCAGGGTGAACCGGTAGTGGTAGGTCTCACCACGTCCGATACCGTCAAAGCTCAGACCCGGCACGCCGTCCATGTTGGCCGGCAAAATGATGCCGTGCCAATGGATGGAGGTGTCCGCGCCATGGATGGAGTTAGCGGGCAATGCATTAGAGACGCGCAAGTTGACCGTGGTGCCTTCCCGCCACCGCAGCAACGGCGCCGGAACGGACCCGTTGACCGTGATCGCGGTGCGGGTCTTGCCGGTGAAGTTCATCGGCGTCTCGCCAATGGTCAGGTCAAACTCAGTGCCCGATAGTACGTTGGGTTGTCCCGGCCCCTTGAGCGCCCAACTGGCTTTGGGCCAGAAACCTAATCCTGCGACTGCGCCTCCCAAGGCCAAGCCTTGGACAAATCGCCGCCGCGAAGGCAGCAGCGGTCCACCGCGTGGACCACGAAAATCATCATGCGACATGAAAATGCTCCAAGCGTCGTGTTGCCACCGGCGGGCGGTGGTACAGAGCGGGCGGCTGGCCTAAACAGGCATGCAAGCCACACCAACGGCGCCATTGCGGCGCCTAGGGACGCTTAGCCGATCGGTGGTCGGATCAGATGAGGCAAGGCAGGTGCCGCATGCCCTAGGGGCAGCGGCATGACATCCAGGCCCAAGGCCAGTTGCACCGAAACATGCAGGCGCGCAGGAAGTGCGCTCGCGCAAGCGTGTACGCAGGCGCACCGGCACGCAGAAGACTTGCAACAGTCGGGACCGGCATGGTCGCCATGCCCAGTGCCAGCCTTTTCAATCGATGTGGCATCGGGATGATGCTCAGCACTGTGATGGGCGAAGCAGTCTTCGTCGACTTGCACCGCGGCAGCCACTTCGCTGGCCTGCTCTTCCATGACCGGGTTCATACTGACGGACGCAAACGCCGACCACGCGCCGTTAAGCACGAGCATGGCGATCAGGAACAGTCGCAGTAGAAGTGAGGAGGCTGACACGGGCGACATGGTATATCACTTTAGACAAGGCGCGTGTGTATCGGTCGTGAACAAAATCTCAAGTAAGCCTGAGATGTCGCGACTTGTCAGTCGCACTAGCCGCGGACACTGCAGCTCCCTCCAGAAGCGCCCAAAGGGCGGGTTGAGGCGAAGAGTTGCCCATAGGGCGAGCGCTTGTTCGGTTTACTTCTCGGGCGTGGCCTCGATCAGCTTCACCAACTCGCGCTTCTGCTGCTTGCTTAGCGAGCCCCAGCGCAGGAGCAACTTGGCCAGCAGATCATCGTCGGTGTAAAGGAAGGCGGCGGGGATCCCCAACGCTTGGGCCAACCGCTCAGCAATCTCCAGCATGGGCTCGTGCTTGCCACGCTCGTACTGGTTGATTCGGGGGCTGGCCACGTGAGGATCCAGACCGGCCCGGATGCCCAACTCCTTCTGCGACAAACCCGTGTGCAGGCGGGCTTGTTTGAGGCGTCGAGCGAAGGTCGGTGTTGAGTCGACGGACAAAGTCACGCGCGCACCCCATGGAGACCCCATAAGGATGGCGGATGTACCCAGCCTTGCATACTAAGATATTCTTAGCTTTGAGGCAACCGGCGACACCGGTAGCGCCGCCCCCCCCCCAGGAGCCACGCCGCTCCCTCATCCCCGGAAACCGCATGCCCGGAACCTCGTCAATGACGCCATCTGGGGTCGCCAGCATCGAGGAGTTGGGCCTTCGTGGCACCCTTTTCCTAGCCGCACTGTTAGCCGCGCAGCTACGACGCCTACCGGTGGCGCCCACACGCCGCTCCACCTTGCTGGTGCTGGACACGCTGCGAGACTTGGCCTTGATCCAAGTTCCCTGGCCAGCGGATCGATGGCAGATCCGCCCCGATGCCGAGGTCACGCCCATCGAAGATCTGCAATGGGCTTTCGCCTGGTCTACCCACGAGCGCAGGCACCTGCTCCCGGTGCTGGAAGACCAACTCGGCGATATGGCACACGATGTAGACTTGGCGGACGCGAAACTGGAGCTGTGGGATGAACTTGCACTCTGGGAGACCGAGCAGTTTCTGGAGCAGCAATTGCTCAAACATCACTTCGACCCAGGCTGGGCACGTGATGTGGGGTTCGTCTTTCAATCCGGACCGCGGGGCTTGCCGATCGCGCGGTGGCGTTACTGCTGCTGGGCGGCGGTACGCCAAGGTGCCTCGGTGGCGATGCGTCTTGGCGTGCACGACAGCGCCCATGTGCGGGAAGCCATCTTTCAGGAGGTCCAGAAGCGCCTGCGCTACCTGATGACCAGTTCGCCCGAGCAAGGCATGTTCAAGCCCTATCATTTGGCACCGGAGTCCTCAGTAGCCAAACTGTTTGTAGATTGGGTCGTCCCTATGGAATGGGCGTACTGGACAGGTGAGCGCCACCCCAGCCGCTAGCAGACAAACGAGCAGCCTCGTCAGTCGGCTCCCCCATCTTGCGCATGGCCGCGCCGAGTTTTCTTCACCGCATTTTGTGCTGGCGTCAGTTGATTCAGTAGAGGCTCTAGCGCTTCAAGACGTGCATTGGCACGCAACGCATCGGCTTCAGCGCTCTCGCGGCGCTCACGCTCCCGCGCAAGGGTGTCTTGAACTTGAGCTAGCTCGTTGCGCATGGTATCCAAGGTCTTGGCGTCAGTCTTCCAGCGCTCCTGCAGTGCCAAATAGTCCGTCGCGGTCTGGCGCAACGCCACGACCTCGCTGTGTTGGCCTTCGTGGGCCTGTCGTAGCTGGGCAAGCTCACGCTCAATCCGCCCGTGGCGCTCCAGCCATTGACCATTGTCGCGGTTCAGCACCAACAGCTCCTGATTCTTCGCGCCCAAGGCTTCATTGGCCTGACGTAAGGCTACTTGCAGCTCTTGGACCTGATGCTCGTGACGGCGAAGCTCTTGCTCACGCTGCTCTTTGGTTGAAGTGCGGTAGTGCTCAAGCGCTTCCCGGGCATGGGCATGCTTGTCCTCCAGAGAACGCGTATGCGCCTCATGATCAGCCAGCCGCACCGTCATGCCAGCGATGCGCTCGTTCAACTGGGCGATTTCCGCGATCCTGTCACCTAGATTCTGTTGAAGGAGGGCGTGAGCAGCTTGCTCTTGGTGCAGGCTTGCTTCGGTGCGCTGCAGCCGACTGCTCAAGGCGGCAGCCTCCTCTTGGGCACCGGAAAGCGCCTGTTGCCGACTGTGGAGCTCAGCCTGATGGCGCTCACGCTCCTGGGTGAGGATGGCCTCTGCTTCCTCCTGGAGCCGCGAGGCCAAGCGCGCAACCAAGTCCTGCAAAGCATCACTAACGGCTACCGTCCTCGCCGGACCGCCGCCTTCCTCTCCTTCCAGTTCACGCAAGTAGCGGTGGATCGTGGTCTTGGAGCCCGTGTTGCCCAAGGCCACTCGCACCGCGTCGACTGACGGCTTCTTGCGTTGGGCCAGCAGCGCGTCGCGCGCCTTCTGGACGTCACTCTTATAGAGTCCTGCGCGCGCCATCGTGCCACCTCACTTTATTTCGTAATGTATTACATACCATGTAATTACATACTATTAAAGCAGGTAGACGACCGCTCGTCGGCGAAAATAGTTATACGGGATAATATTGAATTATCCCGCGTAAGGCGGATTCTGACCCTTCCCGGCGTCCCAAGCAGTACGAAACCGCCCAGGGCCGGCGATCGCTGGGTAGTATGGCCCAGAGCGGAAAGGAGGCCAGCCAGGGTGCAGGCAGGCTCCGCCACCGAGCCCGTTGGCCATCATAGGACTGTGCATGCCGATCGAACGTATCGTCATCGACAACTTCAAGTCGTTTCGCCATCTGGACCTGCCCCTCAATGCCCACATGAACCTGGTGGTGGGCGACAACGAGGTCGGTAAATCCACCCTGCTGGAGGCCATCCACGCGGTGGTCACCGGCCAGCTGCATGGGCGCAATCTTGCCTACGAGCTCACGCCCTACCTGTTCCACCAGCCCACGGTGCAGGAGTACTTGGGAGCGCTTGCCACGGGCACGCCGGCCTCGCCGCCACGGATCTCCATCGAAGCCTATCTGGGCGCCGACGCCGCGCTGGCGTCGTTACGCGGCACCAACAACTCCCTGCGTCTGGATACCGCCGGCATCCGGCTGCTGGTCGAGCTCAACGACGACTACCGCGAGGAGTTCAACGCCTACCTGCAGCAGCACCAGGGCGCGGTCAGCCTGCCGGTGGAGTACTACACGGTGCGCTGGTACTCCTTCGCCAACAATGGCGTCACCGCCCGTAGTATTCCGTTCGACTCGACCATCATCGACACGCACGGCATCAAGACCTTGTCCGGTGCCGATCGCTATATCGCCGGCATCATCGAGCAGGCACTGACGCCTGCGCAGCGCGTCTCGCTGTCGCTGAGCTTCCGCCGCATGCGGCAGAGCTTTTCCGAAGAAGCGGATGTGGCAGCGATCAATGCCTACTTGACCGAGCACACCGGGGACATCAGCCACAGGGCATTGACGGTAGGCGTGGACACATCGTCGCGCTCAACGTGGGAAACCAGCCTGTCACCCTACCTGGATGAGCTCCCGTTCACCCAGGCCGGCAAGGGCGAGCAAAGCGCGGTGAAGATGAAGCTGGCGATGCACGCGGCCGGCGCGGCTCACGTGCTGCTGATCGAGGAGCCGGAGAACCATCTGTCCTATTCCAGCATGACCCAGCTGATCGACAAGATTGCGGCCCTCTCCACCGCCCAGCAGGTGATCATCGCCACCCACAGCAGCTTCGTGTTGAACAAGCTGGGCGTGGACAACGTGATCCTGTTCAGCGCGCAAGGCCAGATGAAGCTGGACCAGCTGCCCAGCGATACCCACGACTATTTCATGAAGCTGCCGGGCCACGACACGCTGCGGTTGATCCTGGCCAAGCAGGCGATCCTGGTGGAAGGCCCTTCCGACGAACTGATCGTGCAGCGTGCCTACAGTGACCATCACGGCGTGGCGCCGATGGCTCACGGCGTAGACATCATTTCGGTCAAGTCGTTGGCATTCAAACGCTTCTTGCAGATTGCCGATCGACTGAGGATTCAGGCCAAGGTGATCACCGACAACGACGGTGATATCGCAGTTGTGCAAGAGCGCTATGCCGAGCACATCAACGCGATCTATTACGATTCCGACGAGAGCGCCCCTTCGCTGGAAGAGCAGCTGATCAAAGCCAACTCGCTGGCCGAACTCAATACCGTGCTGGGCAAGGCCTTTGCCGATGAGGTGGCGCTGCTCAAGTACATGAAGGGCCATAAGACCGATACGGCCTTGGCGATTTTCAATAGCCCGCACTCGATCAGGTTCCCGGACTATGTCCAGCGTGCCATCACCTAACCGGGTCCTGCTCTCGGCAGCCGGCTCGGGCAAGACCACGTTGCTGGTCCGGCAGGCCTTGGAGCGACCTGAGCGCCGCATCGCGATTGTCACCTACACGCTGGAAAACCTGGAAGAGATCCGGCGCTCGTTTGAGGCCCACGCAGGCGCGGTCCCCGCGCATGTCACCTTGCACAGCTGGTATGGCTTTCTGCTGCGCCAGTGCATTCGCCCGTACCAGGCTGCGCTTTGCCCTGAGCCTCGCATCGAGACCATCCTGTTCGTAGAAGGTGTCACCAACAACCGCGCCCCACGCACCCAGGTGGCGCGCCACTACCTGGCGGGCAACCGGATGTATTCGGACCGAGCGGCCGATTTCGCTGTGCGCTGCGATGAGCTGACCCAAGGCCAGGTCGTGGCGCGATTGGCGGCGATGTACGACGAGCTCTACATCGACGAAGTCCAGGATCTGGCCGGCTTTGATCTGGATCTGGTCGAACGGCTGTTGAAGAGCGAGATTGCCATCACGTTGGTAGGCGATACGCGCCAAGCCACGTATGCGACCAACTATGCGCAAAGGTACAGCCAATACCGTGGTCCGAATCTGGCAGCGCTGTTTCAGATTTGGGAGGCCGACGGCTTATGCCGGCTGGATCACCGCCTCACCAGTCTGCGCTGCGTCCAGGCCCTGTGCGATATGGCTGACACGCTCTATCCGCAGATGCCGCGGACCCAATCAGGCAATGGCGAGGTCACCGGACACGATGGCATCTACCTCGTCGCTCCAGGGGATGTGGCCGCGTACATGCAGGAGTTCGCCCCCACCGTGCTCCGGCATGACCGGCGGCAGGCGTGCGACGGACTGCCGGCGGTGAACTTTGGGCAGTGCAAGGGCCGCACCTACAGTCGGGTCCTCATCTTTCCGAACGGGCCGTTGACGCAGTACCTGCGCACGGCCGATGCAGCGCGTATCACCGCGCCGCCGAAATACTACGTGGCCTTCACCCGGGCGCGGCAAAGCGTGGCCTTTGTGTATGCCGGCGCGTGCGCGTTGCCGGGTCATCAGCTCTATGCGCCTGCCAGCGCAGACGCATAGAGCCAGGGGCTGCGATCACATCTTCTTTAACGGCGCCGCGGTGGGCGGCGGCGGTACCGGGCCCGGGTCGTTGAAACACAGCATGATCTGATCGATGCCGAATTGATCGGCCAGGACCTGGGCAATCACAGCATGCACCAGGTCCAGGTCGACCGAGGGCGCCGCGACCGTGATGGTGGCCGCGATCGCACGGCCATGCTCACCGGCGACCAGGCGCAGGTCGTCCACCGCTTTCACGCCCGGGTCGGTAAACATCGCCGCACGGACCTGTTCCAGGTTGAGCTCGTTCATGGGGACTCCAAAGCAGTGCTACCGGCGCGGGGAGCTCGGTCGCGATGCAGCCAACGATAGAGCACCGGCAGCACCAACAAGGTCAATGCGGTGGATGAGACGATGCCGCCGATGACGACAGTGGCCAGCGGCCGCTGCACTTCCGAGCCAGCACCGACATTCAAGGCCATGGGTAGGAAGCCCAGCGAGGCTACCAGGGCGGTCATCAACACCGGTCGCAGGCGTCCAAGGGCGCCGTCGCGCACAGCGTCGTCTAGCGGATCGCCCTGTTCGCGCAGACGGCGGATGAAGGCGATCATGACCAGCCCGTTGAGTACGGCCACGCCCGACAGCGCGATGAAGCCCACGCCGGCAGAGATCGACAACGGAATCCCGCGCAGAGCCAGTGCCAGCACACCGCCGGTCAGCGCCAGCGGCACGCCACTGAACACAATGGCCGCATCCTTGGCCGAGCCGAAGGCCATGAATAGCAGAGCGAAGATCAACGCCAGTGTCACCGGAACGACCACGCCCAGGCGTTGGGTGGCCGAGATCAGCTGCTCGAAGGTGCCGCCGTAATCGATCCAGTAGCCCTCTGGAAGCGCGACATCCTGGCCGATGCGTGTGCGCAACTCGCCGACGAACCCGCCCAGATCGCGCTCGCGCACGTTGGCGGTGATCACCACGCGGCGCTTGCCGTTCTCGCGGTTGATCTGATTGGGCCCGCGCTCTACCTGGATCTTCGCCACTTCCCGCAGCGGCACCGTGCGAGGCCCCCCATTGGCGCCGGCGGCCAGACGGCTGGACTCATCGACACTGGTGCTTGCCGGCAGCGGAATGGGCAGATCTGCCAGCACAGCGGGGTCTTGGCGCTGCGCTTCGGGCAGGCGCACGACCAGGTCGAAGCGGCGGTCGCCCTCGATCAACTGGCCGGCAACACTGCCCCCAATGGCGGTGGCCACCGTTTCCTGCACATCGCCCGGGTTCAGGCCATACCGTGCCAATGCCGCCGGATCTGGCGTGATGGTCAGCAGCGGCAGGCCGGAGACCTGCTCGGCCTTGACGTCTTCGGCGCCGGGGACGCTACGCATGACCCGCTCGACCCGGCTGGCCAGGCGCGTCAACTGGTCAAGGTTGTCGCCGTAGACCTTGACCGCCACGTCCGAACGGACGCCGGAGATCAACTCGTTGGTGCGCATCTGGATGGGCTGGGTGAACTCGTAGTTGCTGCCCGGGATTTCCTTGGCCGCCGCCTCCAGCTCTTCCACCAGCTCGGCCTTGGGCTTGCGCGGGTCGGGCCACTGGTCGCGGGGCTTGAGCATCAGGAAGGTGTCGGCCATCGACGGCGGCATAGGATCGGTGGCCACCTCGGCGGTGCCGATCTTTGAGAAGATGTTGGCCACCTCCGGGAACTGGGCCAGGCGCTTCTCCAGCGTTTCCTGCATGGCCACCGACTGCTCCAAGCTGGTGCCGGGAATACGCATGGGCTGCAAGGTGATGTCGCCCTCATCCAGGCTCGGCACGAACTCCGAACCCAAGCGGGTGGCCAGCACGCCACAGCCCACCACCAGCACGGCCGCGCCGGCCAGCACCACCACGCGCCGACGCAGGGCCCAATCCAGCAGCGGCGTATAACGGGCACGCGACCAGCGCATCAGGCGGTTGTCGTGCTCAGCCACACGGCCGCGCAGGAAGCTGGCGATCGCCGCCGGCACGAAGGTCAGCGACAACACCATGGCGCCGGTCAGGGCCAGCACCACCGTGATCGCCATCGGGTGGAACATTTTTCCTTCTACCCCGGACAGCGAGAAGATCGGCAGGTAGACCGCGGCGATGATGCCCAGGCCAAACAGGCTGGGACGGATCACCTCGGCGGTGGCCGAGGCGGTCAGGTCATAGCGCTCTTCATCGTTGAGCTGGCGGCCTAGCGCGTGCTGCGCCTCGCCGAACCGGCGCAGACAGTTCTCGATGATGATCACCGCCCCGTCCACGATCAGGCCGAAGTCCAGCGCGCCCAGGCTCATCAGGTTGCCCGACACGCCGCCACGCACCATGCCGATGATGGTGAACAGCATCGCCAACGGGATCACCGCCGCGGTGATCAACGAGGCGCGCACATTGCCCAGCAGCAGGAACAGCACCACCACCACCAGCAGCGCGCCCTCGATCAGGTTCTTGGACACCGTGCCGATGGTGCGATCCACCAGCGCGGTGCGGTCATAGACGGCCTTGGCATGGACGCCGGCAGGCAGGCTGGCGTTGGCGGCATCCAGCTTGGCCGCGGCCGCCTGGGAGACTTCCCGGCTGTTGGCGCCGAACAACATGAAGGCGGTACCGACCACGACCTCGTGGCCATTCTGGGTGGCCGCGCCCGTGCGCAGCTCCTTGCCTTCGCCCACGCTAGCGACGTCGCGCACCCGAATGGGCACGCCATCGCGCCGGTCCAGCACGATGTTGCCGATTGCCTCCAGATTGGCTAGCTGGCCCGGCACGCGCACCAGGAACTGCTGTCCGTTGCGCTCGATGTAGCCGGCGCCGATGTTCTGGTTGTTGCGCATGACCGCGGCGACCACGTCGTTCAACGTGAAGCCCAGCGCCACCAACTGAGCTGGATCGGGAGTGATGTGGATCTGCCGCTCGAAGCCGCCGATGGTGTTGACCTCGGTGACGCCGGGCGTGGTGCGCAGCTGCGGCCGGATCACCCAGTCCTGCAGGGTGCGCAGGTCCGTGGCCGTGTACGGGGTGCCGTCGGGCTTGCGAGCGTTGGGCTCGGCCTCCACGGTGTACATGAAGATCTCGCCCAACCCGGTGGAGATCGGCCCCATTTCCGGGTCCAACCCTTCGGGAAGCTGGGAGGCGATCTGCTGCAGGCGCTCGGCGACCTGCTGGCGGGCAAAGTACAGGTCGGTGCCGTCCTTGAAGACGACGGTGACCTGCGAAAGCCCGTAGCGCGACAGCGAGCGGCTGTAGTCCAGCTTGGGCAGACCGGCCATGGCCGTTTCGATGGCAAAGGTGACCCGTTGTTCGGCCTCCAGCGGCGAGTAACCCGGGGCCTGGGTGTTGATCTGGACCTGGACGTTGGTGATGTCGGGTGTGGCGTCAATGGAAAGGTGACGGTAGCTCCACACGCCCAGCGCAACCAGCGCAGCGGTGAGCACTAGCGTCAGCCAGCGATGGCGGATGGACAGCCCAATGAGGCGTTCGAGCATGGCGGGCCTCATTCTTCTTCCACGGTGGACTTTTCGATGTCGGCCTTGATCAGGAAGCTTTGGGCCACCACCACCTGTTCACCGGCCTTGAGGCCTTCCAGCACTTCGGCGCGTTCGGCGTCGCGGCGCCCCAGCTTCACCGGCCGGGTGTGGTAGGTTTCGCCCTGCTGCACGTAGACCACGTCCTGGTCTTCTGCGGTCTGCAGCGCCGTGATCGGCACCACCAACGCTGCCGATTGGCGATCCACGGTGACCCGCGCCTTGACCGCCGACCCCGGCCGCCACAGGCCATCGGTGTTGGCCACCGTGCCGCGCGCAATGGTGCTTTGGCTGGCGGTGGCGGTGCCGGGCAGGACGCGCTCCAAGGTGGTCTGTGCGGTGACGCCATCGCTCAAGCGGGTAACCGTCACCGGCACGCCAGCACCGATGTGCTGGGCGTCGGCGCCGAAGATGTGCAGGTCCACCCACAGCGTGGACAGGTCGGCGACCTCAAACAGCGGCGCGCCCTCAGCGGCGGCCATGCCTACGGCGGCCGTGCGCGCCATGACCACGCCACTGATCGGCGCGGTGACGGTATAGGTGGTCAGGCTCAGGTTGCTCTCTACCGTGGCCAGTGCCTGGCCGGCCCGTACCTGATCACCCACGCCCGCACGCACGGAGCGGACCGGTCCGGGGAAGCGTGCCGTGACCTGCGCGATGCGACCGTCAATCGGGGTCAACAGCCCTTGCACCTCATGCTCGTCAGCAATCTCACCGGGGCCTGCCGGTGCGACCTGGATACCCGCTGCCTGCGCAGCTTTGGCGGCAATCTTGGTTTCCAGCGGCGCTTCCTCGTGCTCGCCGTGCTCTTCGCCCTCAGCGGCGGCGCCGCCTTCGGACGCTTCGTTGGGGGCCGACGCGTTGCAGGCGGCCAGCATCATCAGGGCCATGCCCAGTGCGGTCCAAGAAAAGCGATTCATGGGGTCTCTCCGGTGGAAGCAGCCGCCGGCGGCGCGACAAGCGCTTGGCCGGTCAGGCGTTGAATTTCGATCAGGGCGCGCTGCGCATCGAGCGCCACGTCCAGCTGCTGCTGGGCCATGGCCGTGCGTTCGGACTGCAGCTGTGCCCATTCCAGGTAGCTGATCGCGCCGGCGCGATAGGCGCGCTCGGCGGCCTTCTCAGCCCGGGCCAACTTCGGCAGCACCTCGCCTTGCAGCCGTGCCACCTCGGCCTGCGCCACGGTGTAGCGACCATGGGCTTCGACCAGCGTGGAATACAGCGACAGGCCCTTGGCCTCGCGCTCGATCGTCAGAACCTCCAGCTCGGCTTCGCCGGCGCGGATCTCCGGCTGCGCGCGGCTGCGGCTGCCCAGTGGCATGGACAGGCTGGCCACCAGCGCGGTGTCGTCAGTCTCCTGCAGGCGGCGCACGCCCAGCTGCCACGACAAGTCCGGCGAGGCCGCCGAACGCGCCAGCTGCAGTCGTGCCTGCGCGATCCGGCGGGCATCGGCAAACTGCGCCAACTCGGGAGTGCGCTCCAATTCCTCGGCCAGCGACTGCATGGACGCGATCGCCGGCAGGGTCATGGGATCCGCCGCGGCCACCTCGAAGCTCGGAGCACGTTCGCCCCAGAGGGCAGCAAGGTGCTGCCGGGCGGCAATGCGCTGCTGCTCGGCCCGATCACGGGTCAACTCTGCTCTCGCCAGTGCTGCTTGTGCGGTGAGCATCACCGATTCGGGAGACGCGCCAGCCTGCAGGCGCTGCCGGGCAGCGGCGACGGTCCGCTGGCGCTGGCCGACATCCATGTTCGTCAGGCTGCGTTGCCGGTCGGCACCGACAACGGCCAAATAGCGCTGCGCCGTCTCGGCGAGCAGGTCCAGCCGCCTGGTCTCGCGCTGCACGGCCAGTGCATCAATCCGGCTTTGGGCCAAGGTGCGGCGGGCGTCGAGCTTGCCGCCGCGCTCCAGGACCGAGCTCAGGCTCAAGGTCAACTCCGCGCTGTCCAGGCCACGGGCCGCGCCCGTGCCCAGCGCATTTTCAACCTCCGCCCCCAACGTCCACGGTGGCCGCTGCACGGCCTGGTCGCGCTCGGCAGCGAGCACCGTGGCTCGCGCATCGACCAGGCGCAGCTCGGGGTGGGTTTGGGCCACGCGTGCAAACGCGTCGTCCAAGGTCATCAGCTCTTCTGCTGTCGCCGGCGTTGCCGCCGCGCTCAACAGTAGCCACGCGGCCAGGGCCGCCAATCGCACATGCATGAAGTACTCCAGAATTTTCGATAGCCAACAGGGATCCGGCGCACGCCGGCGCGCATCACCCTGCGATCGGCGGCCGGAACGGCGCGAGCAGGTGCTCATGCCGATATCTGTCCGCATGGGCTGTCGCCGACGGCCAATGCCGGCCGATATGAGCAATGGCCAACACTATTTCTGGAGCCGGCGCGGCCTGGCTACAGCACAGCACCAGCTGCTGTAGCCGGTGCAGCGCGGCGTCTACGCCACGCTCGGAAGCTGGTGATGCCACTGCCGGGTCATGGTCGGCCGCGGCCAGATGGGTTTGAGCATGGAGCTCGCCAACCACTGCCAGCACCGGCTGCGTCACAAGGCCCACGGCCAAGTGCGCCAGCAGCAGCCAGCGCAGGCCACAGCTCAGCCGGCCAAGCGCTGTCATGCAGGCGTTTTGCGCGCGTCGGCACGCGCCCGGCGAGCATCACCCAAGATCTCGAAAGCCTCCTTGATCACATACAGGCCGATCAGGGTGCCGATCACGAAATCCGGGTAGGGGCTGGCCAGCCACCACACCAACAGGCCGGCCAGAATCACCCCAACGTTGGCCACCACATCGGCGCGGGTAAACAGCCAGGTCGCTCGCAGATGCACTTCGCCAGACTTCAAGGGGGCGAGCATACGGAGCACCTTCAGGTTCACGGCCAGCGAGACCAGAGCGGTACCGATCATCCAACCGCTGACCGGCTCGGCGCCGTACATCACCCGGCGGCCGACTTCGACCAGCACGCCTACGCCCAGCACCAGCAGCACGCTGCCACTGACCCACGCGGCGTTGGCCTTGAAGCGCGCCGTGCGCCCGATAGCGACCAGGCCAATGGCATAGGCGGTGGCGTCAGACAGCATGTCCAGCGCGTCAGCCAGCAGCCCGGTGGAATGGGCAATCCAGCCGGCAATGCCGCCGATCACGGCCATCGCTGCATTCAGGACCAAGGCGATCCAGAGGATGCGTCGCTCCTCCTTGTTCTTGGCTTCGTGGTGGCACCCGCAATCACTCATGTCTTGGTCCTCTGCTGTGTTGTTTCATTGCTTGTTTGCGCCTGGCTGTCTACGCACACCGGAACGGGCATTGGCGAGGAACCCCACGATGGCGGCGGTGCCTACCAATACCTGCGCCAGCAGCGACTGCCAGGTGGGATACAGGCCGATCCACTCGATGCGCGGCAACGCGAGCGGTGTTTGAGAGATCCAGCCCGCTTCCTGCAACGCGGCCACGCCTTTACCGATCAGGATGACCGCCATCACCGCGATGAGAATCGAGCTGATCGAAAAGAACCGGCCAATCGGCAGCCGCCTGCTCATGCGCAGCATCCAGTACGCCACCGCAGCCAACACCGCGATTCCCGCCGCCAGGCCTGCGAGGATGGCGGTGGACGCCTGATCGCTCCACATCGCGATGTAGAACAAGATCGTCTCAAACACCTCGCGGTACACCGCGACAAAGGCCAGCATGAACAGGAAAACAGCCGAGCGCCGTGTCAGCGCAGTCGTCAGCTTGGCGTGCAGGTACTCCTGCCACCGCCCTGCAAGGCTCTTTTGGTGCATCCAGATGCCTACGCTGAGCAGGACAGCGGCAGCGAACAAGGCCGAGACGCCCTCAGTGACTTCCCGGTTCGCACCGCTGATATCAACAAAGTAAGTGGCCACCGCCCAGGTAGCTGCGCCTGCCAACAACGCGCAGATCCAACCCGCATGCACATACGGCAACACATCAGACCGCTCGGCTTTACGCAAGAACGCCACGATACCAATCACGATCAGCAGCGCTTCCAGTCCTTCGCGTACCAAGATGGTAAAGCTGCCTAGAAACGCGGTGCTGGCGCCTATTCGGGTGTCCTGCAGCGCCACGTCCGCGCGATCAAACAGCTGGGCAATTTGCGCTGCCTGCCCGGCAACGTCAGCCGCGGGCGCATGCTGATCCAGCTGCGCGCGGTAGCCTGCCATGGCCGTCTCGATCTCTCGCAGCAATGACGGATTGCGCGTGGCCAGCGTGGGTTCAAGCGGCTCTACACCATCCAGATAGGACGAGAGCGCAAGCTTTTTGGCTTGAGCCAGGTCCTCATCAGCGTAAGCGCGCTGGCTGGCGGCCAGTCGCTGCCGCGCCACCGCAAAGCGATCGGCTCCTGGTACCGCTTCGTTTACTACCTGTGGCTGCGAACGCAGGTAGGCGATGATCGCGTTTGCCTGATCGGCGGGCATCGTGGTGGCAAGATCGGCCTCTCGCGTGCGTGTCAGCGCTTCGAGCGAGGGAATGTGCGTATGGGCCTCGGCACTGGTGCGCCATAACGCCTCACCTTGAGCCTTGGCTTGCGAGGAGTACCCCAAGCTGCCCACATAGAATGCCAACGCCCAGCGATCACTTTCTGACAGCCCAGAGAAGCTGACCATGCCGGTACCCGGCACACCCTGGGAAATGACCTCGTACAACGACAGCGGCGTTCGCTGCGCGGCGCGAGTGGCATCGGTGAACGCGATCGGCGGCGGACTTAACGCTTGCGCGGCGGGGCCATCACCGTGACCTGTGGGGCCGTGACAGGCCGCGCACTGCTGGCTGTAGATGGACGCGGCCTGGGAGGTCTTCGGCGCGCTCGCCGGAACAGCGCCGATCGGGTAGCGGGCCAACAGCGTCGTGCCGAGCCCGCGCGCCAACGTTGCCACTTGCGCCGGGTCGGCCTTCTCTGCCACCGCCTGGACCAGGCGGTCGGCCTGGGCCGTCAGCTCCTGCTGGTTCTGGCCACTGGGCAATGCTGCCAGCTGACTGCGCACGGCGCCGGCAAACTCGCTCATTTCGGCGTATTCGTTGGGGGCAATTACGCGACCGGCCTGGACCGCGCCGGGGTAGTCGACCGCGATGTAATCGAGCATCTGCCAGGTTTGGCGCAGGTCTGCTGCGGCAGGCTCCGCCTGAGCAGAAGCGGGCAGAACCCAGCCGATCAGCAAGGCAATCAGGCAGTAGCGAATCAAGGCGATGGGCAGTGGCATGGTCGTCACATGCAGCGCCGCGGCCGGAGTGGCGGCGGATACGGGTTCAGCGTAAAGTCCGTAGCTACTACGGAGTCAAGCGTACTACGAATGAAAATCAGTGAGGCTGCCGACGCCAGCGGATGCCACTTGGAGACGATTCGCTATTACGAGCGGATCGGGTTGCTGCCGCGCCCGGGGCGCACGGGCAACGGCTACCGGGTCTATGGCCCGGCCGACATCGAGCGGCTGCGCTTCATTGCGCGTGGCCGGGACCTGGGCTTCAGCCTGGAGGAGGTCCGCAGCCTGCTGCAGCTGGCCGGCGATGAGGAGCTTTCGTGCGGGGACGTGGACCGGTTGGCCCGCAGCCATCTGGCCGACGTGCGCGCCCGCATGGCCGACCTGCAGCGCATGGCCAGCGAGCTGGAACGGGTGATTGCCAGTTGCCATGGCGGGCAGCGGGCGGAATGCACCATCCTGTCGACGCTGCGCCAGACGACCTCGGTGGAGGCCACGCGCCAGTGACCGAACTGGACCGCTACCTCGATGCGGCCACGCGCCAGAACACGGTGCGCAGCTATGCGTCGGCGCTGCGGCACTTCGAGGTTGAATGGCAAGGCCACCTCCCAGCGACACCTGACAGCGTGGCCCGGTACCTGGCCGCTTATGCGCAGACCTTGGCGACCAGCACCCTCCGCCAACGTCTGGCGGCCATCGCCTCTTGGCACCGCGACCACGGCTTTGTCGACCCGACCCGATCGCCGCTGGTGCGCAAGGTGCTCAAAGGCATCCAGACCCTGCACCCGGGCCAGGTCAAGCAAGCCGCGCCGCTCCAGATTCGGCGGCTGGTCGAGCTCGATGACTGGCTGGCCGCGGCGATCGCTGCGGCACATGCCCGGGGCGATGGGCCGGCGGCGCTGCGCCATCAACGAGACCGAGCGCTGGTGCTGCTCGGGTTCTGGCGGGGATTCCGTGGCGATGAACTGCTGCGTCTGGACGTGGCCCATCTCACGCTGGTGCCGGGACAGGGGATGACCTGCTTCTTGCCACGCAGCAAGGGTGATCGCCAAGCAGCCGGCGTCACCTACAAGGTGCCGGCGCTGTCGCGGTTATGTCCGGTGGAGGCGACCCAGGCGTGGCTGCAGGCGGCCGACCTGCAAGAAGGGCCGGTGTTTCGGGCAGTCAACCAATGGGGCCAGGTGAGCGCCGAAGGCCTGCATCCCAACAGCTTGGTGCGCCTGCTGCGCGAGTTGCTGACCAGTGCAGGCTTTGCCGATGCGGGGCTCCACAGCAGCCATTCGTTGCGCCGCGGCTTTGCCAGCTGGGCCAACGACCAAGGCTGGGACATGAAGGCCTTGATGGAGTACGTGGGCTGGCGCGATGTGCAGTCGGCCATGCGTTACCTGGACGGGCGTGACCCGTTTGCCCGGGACCGCATTGAAGCAAGCCTGCCCAGTCCAACCGTGCCGGTACCGGCGATGGCACTGCCGGCGCCGGAGGGCAAATCGGCCCTGCAGCTGCGCCTGCGCATGGTGCTGACCCCGTTTGCCCGCACGGGCCGCGGCGCGGCCAAGGCCCGAGGCCGAATTGAAGAGATCTGCTTGGCCCCGTTCCAGGCTGTGCGCCTGAACACCGCCAGCAGCGAGTACCAGTTGACTGCTCCCACCGATCCCGAAAGGGATCTGGATGAAATCCTGGCCACGTTGCTCGATGACATGCACCGCATGGCCGATACGCACCAGTGCTTCCTGGAAGCGTCGCTCAGTACAGACGACGGCCGGCACTGGGACTGATCCCCCTCACACCCTCCGGATCCAATGGCTACCCTTCACGAGACCGCCTACCCGCGACTGAAGCCTGATCCCACCGCCAAGGAACTGGAGGAGATCTATACCCCGACCGCCGCTGAGATTGCATTCGCCAAGCAGCTGACCACCCAGCCGGGTCCGCAGCTGGCGGTACTGATTCATCTCAAGCTCTTCCAACGCTTGGGCTACTTCACGCTGTTGGCCGACGTACCCGAGCGGATCCGGAAGCACATCGCCAAGGCCGCCCGACTCGGGCGCGTATTGGACACCGACCAGCTCGAACGCTACGACGCTTCCGGCAGCCAGCGCCGGCATATGCCGCAGCTTCGGCAATTCATCGGGGTACGTCCCCTGGATAAATCGGGCTTGGCTTGGCTGGACACAGTGGCCACCGGAGCAGCCCAGACCAAGCACACCATCCCGGACATCGTGAACGTCCTGCTCGAAGAGCTGGTGCACCATCGCTACGAACTGCCCGGTTTCCGCACTCTGGAGCTGGCCGCCATCGGCGCCCGTGAGCGGGTCAATCTGGGCTACTACCGCAGCATCAGCCACGCGCTGACGCCTGCCACGCGCACGCTCATCGACGAACTGCTGCGCGCACCGGAAGGGTCCAGGTTCACCGGCTGGCAATCACTCAAGCGCGAGCCCGGCCGGCCCACCAACAAGGAAGTTCGGTTCTACCTGCAGCACATCCGCATGCTGCAGCAGTTGGCCGACCAGCTGCCTCCCATCGATGTGCCGGTGCCCAAGCTCAAGCAGTTCCGTGCAATGGCTCGGGCCTATGACGCCAGCGAGCTGGCCGAACTGGCTCCGGACAAGCGCTATGCGCTGGCCACCATCTTCATTCGCGCCCAGCATGCCAAGACACTGGATGATGCAGCCGAGTTGTTCATCAAGCAGGTGCGCGGGCTGGAGAACACGGCCCAGCAGAAATTGCTGGCCTACCAGCTCGAACATGCCAAACGGGCCGACTTCCTCATCGGCCAGCTCAAGGAAATCCTGCAGGCCTATCAGCTAGACGGCAGCGATAGTCAGCGCGTGGATGCCATCGACAACAGCCTGGAAGCGGAAGTGTCGACCTTGCTGGCCGAATGCGAAGAACATATGGCCTACGCCGGGAAGAACTACCTGCCTTTCATGCTGCAGCCCTATGGCGCGGTCAGGCCGCTGCTGTTCAATGGGCTGGAGCTGATGAAACTTCGGGCGACCAGCCACGACGCCGGCATGGAGCCGCTGATCGCAGCGGTGCTCTCGCTGCGCAACCAGCGCCGTGAGCTGATCGAGGTCGCCTCCCTCGGTTTGGACCCGGAAAAGGACTTTGACTGGATGTCCAAGCTCTGGTGTCAGCACGTGTTCGGCAAGCGGGCCAGTGCAGCCGGCGCCGGCTGGATGCACCGTAAGTACTTCGAGCTGGCCGTGCTGGTGCAGGTCAAGGACGAACTGAAGTCCGGAGATCTCTTCATTCCCAGCAGCGAACGGTTTGATGACTACCGTGAGCAGCTGGTCGATGAAGCCACCTTGGCCCAGGAACTGGAAGCCTACGGCCAGGTGTCAGGCCTGCCCACCGACGCCGAGTCTTTCGTGGCGGGATTACGTGCACAACTGACCTCCCTGGCCGATGAGGTCGACGCGCGTTTCCCGGAGAACGTACATGCGGACATCCTGGATGGGCGCCTGGTGCTGCGGAAGGGGCAACGCGCCGAAGTCTCCAGCGCGATTACCACGGTGGATCGCCTCATCGCCGAACGGCTTCCAGAATCCAGCATCGTCGATGTCCTGATCGATGCCAGCCAATGGCTGGATCTGCACCGTTTCTTCCGCCCGATCGCCGGCACCGAGAGCCAGGTCGAAGATCTGCCCCGACGTGTGATCACCACGCTATTCTGCTATGGCTGCAACCTGGGGCCGACGCAGACGGCGCGGTCGATCAAGGGCTTCAGCCGGCGCCAAGTCGCTTGGCTCAACCTGAAATACGTGACCGAGGATGTGCTTGAGAAGGCCATCGTGGAGGTCATCAATACCTACAACAGATTCGACCTGCCTGGCTATTGGGGCAGCGGCAAGAGCGCATCAGCTGATGGCACGAAGTGGAGCGTCTACGAGGACAACCTGCTGTCGGAGTATCACATCCGCTACGGCGGCTACGGTGGCATCGGCTACTGCCACGTGTCCGACAAATACGTAGCGCCGTTCAGCCACTTCATTCCCTGTGGCGTGCACGAGGGCATCTACATCCTCGACGGTCTGTTGGCCAACACTTCCGACATCCAGCCTGAGATCGTCCATGGCGACACGCAGGCCCAAAGCTATCCGGTCTTCGGCCTGGCCCACATGCTGGGCATCCAGCTGATGCCCCGGATCCGGAACATCAAGGACCTGACATTCTTTCGGCCCGAACCGGGTAGGGCTTATAAGAACATCCAGGCACTGTTCGGGGACAGCATCGACTGGCAACTGATCGCCACCCATCTCCACGACATGCTGCGGGTGGTGATCTCAATCCGATTGGGCAAGATCACCGCGTCCTCGATCCTGCGCCGGCTGGGCACCTACAGCCGGAAGAACAAGCTGTACTTCGCCTTCCGGGAACTTGGCAAGGCCGTTCGAACGCTGTTCTTGCTGCGCTACATTGATGACAATGAGATCCGCAAAACGATCCATGCTGCCACCAACAAGAGCGAGGAATACAACGGCTTCGTGAAATGGGTGTTCTTTGGCAGCCAGGGGATCATTGCTGAGAACGTCCAACACGAGCAGCGCAAGATCATCAAGTACAGCCAGCTGGTGGCCAACATGATCATCCTCCACAACGTGGAAGGCATGAGCCGGACCTTGGCCGAGATGAGGAAGGAGGGGATTGAACTGACGCCCGAGATCCTGGCCGGCCTGTCGCCTTATCGGACCAGCCACATCAATCGCTTCGGCGACTACCACCTGGATCTTGAAAGGGAAGTGGCGCCGCTGAGCTACACAGCCAAGGTGCTTGAACAGACCCCATAGATGGGGAGAACCTGATCGAGAGACGAGCAATCAACTTTGAAATTCAGTCGCTTAGGCAGCTTTTGGCCCTGTACGTAATGATTCCCTGCCGACCCTCTTCAAGGTTCATCCCAGCGACTGCCCAGTTGAAGGCCGCTCTTTCGTGGGCATTGAGTTCCGCGTCGATAGCGTCAATTGACTGCCGGTATTGCTGCTGGGTTCCATTCGTAACCATCTTCTTGTCTGTCGGACCGCTGCAGGCAGCTAGCAGTGCTGATGCTGCCAGGATCAGTGTTGCTCTGCTTCTGGCCGCGGTGATGAAGCGGTATGGCTGTTCGCTCATGCGTCCCCCTGTCAATGAAGAAGACAGAATATCTGGTTTTTAGATATCGGAGAACTGGATATAGCTTTCTAGGCCGCTCAGCCAAGGCGCGGTCGTGTCGAAGTCCATCCATCGAAAAGAGTACGCTGCCCTCATTGAGGCTGTTCGCGAGGCGCGGCTAGCTGCCGGTCTGACCCAGGCCCAGGTGTCCAGCATGCTGGGCCGCAGCCAGTCATTCATCAGCGACGTCGAAACAGGCAAGAGAAGGGTTGATGTGGTGGAGCTGAGAGATATCGCCCGCCTGACAGGCCTTTCGCTGGGCAAGTTGATCACAAACTTTGAGAAGCGAATCAAAGACTAAAGCCCCTTAGGGTGTAGCGGTAGGTTCGCGCTTCTTGCCGGCCGGTCGGGACCAGGCGCACACGCCAGTGACAGACGGCCAACCGGATGGAAGGGGCACGCCCTGCCGGAAATCCGTGACGTAGATCGGCCTCGGCGTGCCGGGTCGAAACTTTAGGCTGTTTTGTGGAACCGTGGGGTCTGAACCCTCGTGTAGATCCGGGTGAAGCGACGTCTTTACAGTTGTTGATGTGAAGACATTTCTCCGGCCCACTCCACAGCAGCTCCACAGGTCGCTAAAGCGAACCCCTAAATGCCTCCGATGGGCTTGTCGCGGGGCCTATACCCTTTCGGCGCGACTGTCTGACGTGGAGGATTGCGCCCTACACAAGCTTCGAGACGCAAAGGCTATCGCTTGGCGGCGGCAGCGCAAGATGCGCAGCTGGGCCGCGAAGCATCCCCGGTTCCTACTGTTAGCCTTTCCGCTTTGGGGTGATCCCCGGTCATTCGCTGAGTTACCGGAACAGAAGCTTTGGCCGCGCATTCTTGGCGTTTTCGCGCTTGTTAGCCCCCATCATCGATGCGCTACAAGCCGATCCAGGAAGTGGCCAGTCACTAGTTCAATGGGCAGAAGTTGCTGGCGTATCCTCTCGGACTCCTGCAAGACGCTGGGTTGCCGCTACTGGCCTGGGATGTTGTGAGTGGCGCCAGAGGCTGAAGCTTGCTGCGTCCCTCCCTCTCCTCCAGAGCGACTGCAAAGTTGGTGATGTTGCCAAGCGGCTGGGCTATAGCGGCCCCTCCCCTTTTATTGCAATGTTTCGCCGACTAACCGGCATGTGCCCAACTCAGCTGAAGAGCGCTGTCTAGATGCAACTTCACCTTGAGGAGAGGGCCCTTTGAACCTGGCTAGCCGAAGAAGCGTTCCCCGAACAAGGAGAACGGGCCTCAAGCGGCCCGTTTTCATTTGAACTGCAGCTATGCAATTGTCTTTCAGCGCTTGGTCGAGGTGTCATCCACGACCATGACCTCGTCAGGCTTCTTGCGAGCTGCGTACTCCGCCAGTACCACACCAAATACTGCCATCAAACCGCCACCCACGACCCAGGTGCTCAGAGACTCTTTGAGGACCACCACCGCAAGCAATGCAGTGACGATCGGGACGAGATTGAAGAACCCGGCCACGCGAGCAGAGCCCAGCCGATGCAGGCCGGTCATCCATGCCAACGGTGCCATGATCGAAGCGCCGATTGCTGCGAATGCAATGCAGCCGATGGCTGCGCCACCCTGGACGCCAGTGCCTGCGACAAGGAAAAGAGGTAGCAGCAGGATCGTTGCAGACATGGCTTGAAGAAACAGGGATTCGATCAGCGTTACGGGAATGCGCCACTTGTGCATCAGCAAATTGTAGGTGGCAAAAGCCAAAGCGCCCAGCAGCATCAGGGCGTCACCTTTGTTGATTCCATGGGAAACCAAGGCTTCAAAGTCACCATGGGACACTACCGCTATCACCCCAACCAAGGAGATGATCGAACCAATCACTGCGCCACCGCGGACTGCGTGACCCATGAAGATGCGCGACAAGGCAAGAGCGATCAACGGGATGAGTGCCTGGATAACGCCCATGTTGGTCGCAGAAGTGAAATGTGCGGCGTAGTACGCCAGGCATTGGAACATGACACCGCCCAAAGCACCGAGCACGAGGAAGCGTGCCCAATTGGCTTTCAGGACCGCTAGGTTCGACTTCAGGCGCGGCAGGGCGAATGGGAGCAAGATGATGGCCGCAGCAAGCCATCGCCAGAAGCTAATATCGACCGGGCCGACGGTCCCTGCAGCGAGCTTTGTAACGATGGTGTTGGCGCCCCAGAGAAGGCAGGCCAGGAGGGGGAGCAGGTAGTACATGGCATCCTCAGATACTGGATATCAACAGCCAGTAGCGTAGACTTGGCGGAATTTCGTTACATCCATAATTTGCGCCAATCTTCATCTTGAATGCGACATGGCAATGGACCCCGTCCCCTCGTTCAGCTCCATCCCTGGAGACATCTACGTTCGGCAAGGGACTTTGCCTCCCTCCGACTGGGATGCTCGTGTGCATCCGTGGGGGCAGTTCAACTATGTTGCGCAGGGTGTCATGGAGTTACAGGTAGGCGAGGACTGGATGGTGTCCCCTACCCACTATGCGATATGGATTCCGCCTGGTGTTCACCACTCATCCCGAAACCGTGGTGCGGTTGCTTATCGATCCGCATACCTTTCGGTCGGCGCGTCGGCGCAGATGCCCAGCATTCCGACTGCGTTAGCGGTTAGCTCGTTGCTTAGGGAGATCTTGGACGAACTGGCCCGTCGTGACATCGGCGAGGCCGTTAAGCCAGAAGACCGGCGACTCTCCGCGGTCGCCCTTGACCTGATTCTGGCCGCGCCGGTGATGTCGAGCTTCCTGCCGCTGGCCAGCGGTGACGTGCTAAAGCGGATTCTGAGCTATGCCGAGACCTCCCTTCAGGACTCTCCGTCGGCACTTGAGGTCGCAGAGCGCCACCACATTAGTGTTCGATCACTTGAGCGCTTGGCAAAGCGCGAGCTAGGGATGGGGTTCGGAGAGTGGCGCAGTCGGCTTCGTTTTCTGAGGGCAATTGATGCCTTGGGTTCAGACCGATCAATTACGCAGATTGCAGACGATCTGGGCTATGCAAACTCAACGTCTTTCAGTGAGATGTTCAAGCGACACTCTGGCCGGACCCCAGACCAGTATAGAAGGGGCCTCAGTCCGCTCCAGCGAGAGGTGGAGCCCTCCTCCCGCTGAATCGAGGCAGGCCTCGAAGCTGTTGGGTCAACCATTTAGCTGGCCCAGACAGTGGCCATTCGGATCGATGGATCATCCAGAGGGTGTCAACCACCGGAGATCCACAGTCAACCACCTCAATTGCGTCTTGCCGAGCGAAGGATTCACGGGCGTGTCGCGGAATGACAGTGAATCCCAGCCCGAGCGATACCGGCTCAAGGATGAGCGCAACCTGATTGGTGAAGCCGTGTATAGGAAGCGCGCGTACGCCTGGATTTCCTGGGAACTTGCGGGCGAGAAGGCGGGTGGCCATAGCCTGGCCATCTGGATGATCAACGAAACCCAACTTTTGAAGATCCGCCCAGCTGTCCGCGCAGGCACCTCTCGGAACTACCAGCTCAAGCGCCTCCTCGGTGAAGGGCTCAGCCCGCAGCCGAGGGTCATCCGGCCGAAGTGCAAGTAGACCCACCTCGTACTTCTTCTCCAGTACCGCCGATAGGATTTCTGGGTCCGGCGAGAAGCGATGACGAATGATCAAGCCGGGATGGGTGCGCTGGAAGTCCAGCAACACCGGGTAAAGAGCAAGGCCAACACTCCCGGGGGTTATCAGCGCAAACTCCCCCTGATCGCTGTCCGCGCTCGCGAGCTTGGCTTGAAGCCGGCGATCGGCCGAATCCATCTCTTGGCAGTACTGCAATAGAGCCATTCCCGCCGGCGTCAGCTCAATAAATCGTGGTCTGCGCAGAAACAGGGCACCCAGCTGTTGCTCAAGATGACGTACATGCTGACTGACCGCAGCCTGGGTGAGCTGCAGCTGGCCTGCGGCCCTGGTAAAGCTCCCGACCTCTGCGATAGCCCGAAAGGATCGGAGCCAATGCTCATTCAGCATAAGAATATTTTATCAATCTGATAAAAATGGATCAGATTGAACCTGTCCCCTGAAATCGGACGCCAAGAAGTACGGGGTCAGGAAGCGGCTTTCAATTGCTTTGCGTAGTCGTTT
>NZ_RHPP01000001.1 GCF_003935715.1 Stenotrophomonas sp. 278
GTCCGCCGCCGGGTGGCCGCGCGTGAGCGCGACCGCGCCACGGCGTTGCTGGGCGACAGTCCCGCCATGCAACAGGTGCGTGAGCGCACTGCCCTTTACGCGCCTCACGACAGCACGGTCCTGGTAAGCGGTGCCACCGGCACCGGCAAGGAACTGGTCGCGCGCCAGCTGCATGCCGCAAGCGGACGACGTGGCCGCTTCGTTGCCATCAACTGCGGTGCGATCAGTGAATCGCTGCTGGAAGCGGAACTGTTCGGCTACACCGAGGGCGCGTTCACCGGTGCGCGGCGCGGCGGCCGCGTCGGTCTGGTGGAAGCGGCCGAAGGCGGCACCTTGTTTCTGGACGAGATCGGCGAACTGCCACTGCCGTTGCAGACGCGGTTGCTGCGCGTACTCGAGGAGCGCGAGGTGCTGCGAGTGGGGGCCACCGAACCGGTGGCAGTGAATGTGCGGGTGGTCGCCGCCACGCTGCAGGCACTGGAGGCACTGGTAGAGGCCGGCCGCTTCCGCCGCGACCTCTACTACCGCCTTGCCGCGCTGCGTATCGCCCTGCCCTCGCTGCGGGAGCATGCCGAGGACGTGCCGGCGCTGGTCGAACATTTCTTCCGACAGCTCGGCCATCGTGGCAGTCCACTGGACACGACCGCACTGGACGTCCTCAGCGCTTATTCCTGGCCGGGCAACGTGCGCGAGCTGCGCAACCTCGTGGACCGCCTGCGTGTGCACTGGCCGGTAGGGGCTGGCACCCTGGGGCTGCCACAACTGCTGGAGTGGGCACCGGAGCTGCAACCTGCCGGGAGCGGCATTCCCTCGGCTCAACGGCCCGTCCGTAGCAACACGCCGATACCCGGGTACCGTCCCGATCCGCACGTACTGAGCGAAGTGCTCGGCGCCTGTGGCGGCAATCGCGAACAGGCCGCCGCGCGCCTCGGCGTGTCACGTACGACGCTGTGGCGCTGGTTGCGCAGCAGCAGCTGATCTTCATGTACTGACGCTTTTCGCCCGACCAAGGGACTTCTTACTGAACTTTTCGGCATTTTCCGACGTCGCACGCCGTGAAAATCTGTCGCATTGAACCCTCCCTGTGCACAGCATCGCGTTCATCCAGCCAGCGGCCTGCGCCGCAGTCGGTGCTGTCTGCATCTGGCAGGCAGTAAAGTCCGCTCAATGTCGCGGCTGCCCCTTCGTGGGTTCCACACCTCACGCCCGCAAGCGCTGCGCAGATTCAGCGCAGTGGCGCAATGGACATTGGCGTGGCGGCGCGCGTTGCGCGGAGACGTCCGCGCACTGACGCGAGCAGCCCGAACTAAGCTGAAACGCGTTCAGCAGACCAAACCGCAGGTGAATTCTGCCATTTCGTCGCGATATCTCCGCTGCGCCTGCAACGGTAGGTTCGGTCACGGTCAGCCTGGCTGCCAACACCCAACCGATGCCCGTCCGGCCCTGTGGCCCGCTCGTTGCTACGAGGTAACTCATGCGTCTTTCGTCTCTTACCACCGCTCCGGCGGTGCGCTTTCCCACGGGCCGAACCGTTTCCGCAAAGAAGGAAGCGACCAACGCCACAGCGTTGGACCTTGTCCATATCCGGAACGGCGAAGTCCCGGTCGTGCCAGCACTCCCCTCCCCTCACGCACGCCGCCTGAGCATGGGTCATTTCACCGATGCCGGTCCAGCCAACGCGCCGGAGGTCACACCGGCACCGGACAATGCAGTGGAGGTACTGACAACACAGATCCGCGCTGCACTGCATGCGCTTGCTCCCGGCGGCCACGGGGCATTTGCCCGTGCCATTGAGCAGCTCCAACCGGATCCGGATATCCACCAGGGAGACTCCATGGAGCACCAGGTCAAGCACCTGCTCAAGGCGTTGCCGCGCGCGCGCACTTCGCGACAGCAGATGCTGCGGACAGCGTCCCACGTTCTGGCGCGCGCCGCCGATGCCGAGCTGCTGCTTGAGTACCAGGTGAACAAGCACAGCCGGGAACAGGCGCAGAACCACTACCCGGGGGCGCACGTGGAAACTTCGCGTGGGATGAGCCTGGGCGCTGCCGCCGGATTGCCGGGGATCGGCGAGGTGAGCCTCACCGGCAGCGCGCATCGAACCGACAGCACTTCCACCTATGACGACCTGGCAGTGGCCCACTTCTCGACCACCACGGTGACCGGTCGGGCCGCCCTCGAGGTTGGACTGCCTGCCGAAGTGACAGCAGGCGCGCAGGCCGGCGTGTACACCACCCGTGGCAGCGGACAGGTGGATGACAAGATGCAGGACCATGTACTGTCACTGGCGCGGGCGTCGGTTGCGCGCCGACTGGGGGGGTCCCGCCTGCTGCGGATCGCCAAGCGGTTGGTCGGGCCGCGGCGCGACCGTTATGCCGAACGCATCAGCACGGCACTGGCGTGGCAGACCCGCCTGCCCATGCTGCTGGGACACAGCGCCCCGCTGCGCACCCCAAGATTCCATCCCGCTGCCCCGGTGCCGATTCCCGCCACCCTGCGTACCGTAGGCGGCGAGCTGGCGGCCTGCGCGGGCATCGCCCTGCTGGGCGCAGAAGTTTCGGCGCACGCTGCCCGCACCGAAGTCACGATCAACCTGCCGTTGCGTTTGACCGACATGTCGGCGGAAGCGTGCGCGGTGCGCCAGGAAATCATGGTGCAGCGTCGTCTGGACGAGCGCGTCGCACACCTGCTGGAGCGCCAGTCCGGGCCACGATCACTGACACTGCAACTTGTGCAGCGGCTGCGCTGCACACCCGCAGGTGCCAGCGCGCTGGCAACACGCCTGGACGCTGTGAAGTACCTGGGCGCGGAATTCGATCATCTCGAAGCCCTGGCCCGGCACGCGCTGCAGGCTCCGCGCGTGGCAGCTCCCCCGCTGGCGTCGCTCAGCCGCGACTGGGGTGGCGACGGTCTACACCACGAACCGGTCATGGTGCACATGCTCGACACGCTGGCCTGGCTGCAGGCCACTCCTGCCCCGGCAACGGCAGATCCCACCCGGCAAGACTGGGAGCGACTGCAGGAATGCGTGCAGCAGCTGGCCAACCGCATCCATGGCAGTGCGATTCCGCACGACCGCCAGCGGGTGCACCAGGCCACGCACGCGATCCGCCCGATGACCCAGCGGGTCGCCAGCCGCCAAGGCACGGTGGGCCTGACCTCCTCACTGGCCATACCGGGTCTGGATGCCGCCATGCGCGCTACCGTGTCACGCATCGAGCGCGATGACCCGGATCCGCTGCGCGCCGGCACCTACATCGACCTCACCCTGACCGGCGAGCTCACCCCGGCGCTGGGAGAACTGCTGGCGCAGATCCAGCGCAGCGTCGCAGGCACAGGCGATCGCCTGCCGACCGAGCAGATCGAGCACGTATTGATGCATCTCTCACCCTCGTTCCCCAGTACGCTCAACACACGGTGCGTCGTTCGCCTGTTCCGGCCGCGATTCCAGCAGGAGCCCGGCTTCCCTGCGTGGTGCAAAGGCACGCACCTGCAGGCCGTGCGGCTGTCCGCAGGCAGCACCCAGGGATTGAATCTGGTCGCGCCGGTACCGGTCGCGCCGGGTGTATCGATCAAACCAGGCCTGCACTACCGGCGCGTGGAACAAGTGCCACAGCTGGAATGGCTGCACGATGGCACGCTCACCGGGCCGCTGCTCCGTTACATCTCCCTGCGCACCCCCGACGCCGATGAGGCGACGACCTGGGCCACGATGCTGGAACGCCATGGAGCGGACGTGGACCGGCTGGCCAGGACGCTCGCAGTTCCAGGGTCGGTACCGGCCAGCGAGGCGCGCTACTGGTTGACCCGGGAGGTCGGTCAGCAAGGTCCGACCCGGGCACAGCGTGCGGCGCTGGCCGAGCTGACGACGCTGGGGCACCTCCAGGATCCCACGGCGCGGCGCTCGCAGATGCACCGCCTGTTCCTGGCGGTTTCCGAGGTGACCCTGCGCGCCAAGCGCGCCTCGCCGCTCATCGGTGCGGCGGTGCTGCCGCCCTCCCCGCTGCGATGATTGCTGACCGTCGGCATCAGGGATACAGCTGGCGCTTGCTCCACTGGCCGTCGACCCCGACCTCGTAGCACCACCGCTCATGCAGGCGGAACTGCGCGCCGTACCAGAACTCGATCCGTTCCGGCACGACGCGCAGCCCGCTCCAGCCCTCCGGTCGCGGTACGTCGCGACCGGCAAAGCTGGCTTCTGCACTGGCCACGCGCGCATCAAACTCCTCACGCGAGCCAAGGGTGTGCGACTGCAGCGAAGCCCACGCTCCGATCTGGCTCATGCGCGGGCGGGAAGCGAAGTAGGCATCCGCTTCGGCTGCGTCCACCTGCTCGACACGCCCTTCGATCCGGACCTGGATGCCTGCCTCACGCAGGCTGCGCCACAGCAGCAGCAGTGCAGCGTGCGGATTGACCTGCAGTTCGCGCCCTTTATGGCTGTCCAGATGCGTGTAGAACACGAAGCCGCGCGCGTCGAACGCCTTGAGCAGCACGGTGCGTGCCGACGGGCGCCCTTGGGCGTCGGCGGTGGCCACGGTCATGGCATTGGGTTCAAGCTCGGCGCTGGCTTTGGCTTCGTCGAACAACGCGGCGAAAGTGGTCAGCGCTTCGGTGTAGAGATCGGTCATGAGCGGTTTGGATTCTTCACACAGTGGGTTTATTGTCGTCGCATGCGTACCGAGCCGTACATGCCCCGCGACAGAGGATTTCCGGCCGAACTGGTGGCACAGGCGCTGGAAGACGCCTTGGGCGTGTCCAGCCCGGTCCCAGTATTGGCCATCAGCGGCCTGCAGGGCAGTGGCAAATCGACGCTGGCCGCCCAGGTGGTGACGCTGGCCGCCGCGCGCGGACTGCGCGCCGCCGCCCTGTCGATCGACGATTTCTACCTGACCCGGGCACAACGGCAACGCCTTGCCCGGCAGGTACATCCGTTGCTGCTGACGCGTGGCCCACCGGGTACTCACGACCTGCCGCTGGCGCATGCCACGCTGGATGCCATTGGGGCGCGGCAGCCGGTGGCCCTGCCCCGCTTTGACAAGCTGGCCGACGAGCGCATCGCCCAGACACAATGGAGGCTGGAAGGCGCACTGGACCTGCTGGTGTTCGAGGGCTGGTTCCTGGGCACGCCCGCGCAGCAACCGGAGGAACTCGCTGCACCGCTGAACGCGCTGGAGCGGGAGGCCGATGCGGATGGCCGCTGGCGCTCATGGTGCAACCAGGCCCTGGCCGAGCACTACCCGGCACTCTGGCACCGCTGTGACCGCCTGTGGTTTCTGCAGCCGCCCGATTTCGCGGTGGTTCCTCGGTGGCGCTGGCAGCAGGAACAGCACCTGCAGGCGGCACAACCGGAGCGCAGCAGCATGAGCCGTCCGCAGCTGGAGCGTTTCGTACAGTACTACGAACGCGTCAGCAGACAGGCCCTGCGTTGCCTGCCCTCGAAGGCCGACCGCGTGGTGGTGCTGGACGATCAGCGCCAGGTAGTTGCATTGGAAACCGCATCCGGCTGAGCGGGAGATCGGTGCGGAGGTGGTAGCATCGGCGGTGATGAATCCCGCTCCGAACCTGATCCTTGTTGGCCCCATGGGGGCCGGAAAAACCTGCATTGGACGCCGACTGGCCGAGCGCTTCACGCTGGACTTCGTCGACGCCGACCAGGCCATCGTGGAGAAGGCCGGGGCCAGCATCGCCACCATCTTCGAGCTGGCTGGCGAGGCCGGCTTCCGTCAGCACGAACGCCAGGTGCTGCACACCCTGTTGGCCGGCAGCGGCCGGCTGGTGTCCACCGGCGGCGGCGCAGTGCTCGATCCGGACAACCGCGAGGCCATTTCCCGGCGCGGATTCGTGGTGTATCTGCGGGTCAGCGTGGAGGCGCAGCTGGAACGCCTGGCACGCGACCGGACCCGACCGCTGCTGCAGCGTCCCGATCGCGAGCAGGTTCTGCACGAGATGGCGACCCTGCGCGACCCGCTGTACCGGTCGCTGGCCGACCTCACGCTCGATACCGATCTCTACACGCCCGCCGAGGCCACCGCGCAGCTGGTGCTGCGCCTGGCCGGCCAGTGGCAACGCCTGGACATCCCCCATGAGTAATGCCCCCGCTTCTGCTCCCCGTACCGTCGCCGTCGGTGCCGAGGTCCCCTATACCATCCACATCGGTCCGGGCCTGTTGAACCAGGGCCAGCTGCTGGCTTCGCAGGTACGTGGGCGTCACGTGCTGCTGCTCAGTGACAGCAAGGTGGCCCCGCTGTATCTGGCCGGGGTCAGGCAGACCCTGTTGGCGCAGCGGCCCGACCTGATCGTGGGCGACCTGGTGCTGCCGGCCGGAGAAGCCTCCAAGACGCTGGCCAATTTCGGCGCGGCGATGACCGCGCTGGCCGCGCTGGGGGCCACCCGCGACGCCTGCGTGATGGCGCTCGGCGGCGGCGTCCCGGGCGACCTGGGCGGATTTGCGGCCGCCTGCTGGATGCGCGGCGTGGACTGCGTGCAGCTGCCCACCTCGCTGCTGGCGATGGTGGACTCGTCGGTGGGGGGCAAGACCGCCGTGGACATTCCGGAAGGCAAGAATCTGGTGGGGGCGTTTCATCCGCCACGCGCGGTGATCGCCGACACCGCCACACTGCGCACCCTGCCCGCCCGCGAACTGCGCGCCGGCCTGGCCGAAGTGATCAAGTACGGCGCGATCCGCGATCCGCTGTTCTTCCAGTGGCTGCAGGCTGAACGCCACGCCCTGCTGGCGGCCGACGATGCCGCGCTGGCACAGGCGATTGCCCGCAGCTGCGAACACAAGGCCGACATTGTCGCGCGCGATCCACTTGAGCGTGGCGAGCGTGCGCTGTTGAACCTGGGCCACACCTTTGGTCACGCCATTGAAACCGAACAGGGCTACGGGGCACCGGGCAACGACAACCTCAACCACGGTGAAGCGGTCGCCGTGGGGATGGTGCTGGCCGCGCGGCTGTCGGCGCGGCTGGGCATGAGCGACCCAGCCGATACCCAGACCCTTCGTGACCTGCTGGCCGACTATGGCCTGCCGGTGGCGATCCCCGCAGGCCTGGATCCGCAGGCGTTGCTGGGACGCATGCGCCTGGACAAGAAGAACGTGGCCGGCCGCCTGCGGCTGGTGTTGTGGCGCGGGATCGGCCGCGCCGAAGTCGTCGCGGACGTCGACGAAGCCGACGTTCTGGCCGGGCTGCAGGCCGGCTGAACTGCGACCGTTCGCCGCACGGGCTGACCTGATGGAGTGACGGTCGCCTGCACGCCCGACCGTTACAATTGCGGCCATGCATGTTTACCTGCAGCAACAACTGGGCGGCTCCGAGCCCGTCCGCTTCGTGCGGCTGACCCTGCAACCGGACCTGTTCGGCTGCTGGGAGCTGCTGCGCGAAAGCGGAAGCCCTGGCCGACGCTCACAACTGCGGGTGAGCCAGTTCGAGCTGGCCGAGGAAGCGCAGCGCGCATTCGAACACGAACGCGATGCGCTGCTCACGCGCCAGTTCCAGATTCTTTCGCATCCCCTGCTGCCGTGAGCCGCGGCAGCACCCATTTCAAGGAAGCCCTCCGTGACCAGCCACACCCGCCACGATCGCCTGCTGCGCGCCCTGCGTCGGCAACCGGTGGATTGCACCCCCGTCTGGCTGATGCGCCAGGCCGGCCGCTACCTGCCGGAATACCGCGCCACCCGCGCCAAGGCCGGCAGCTTCCTGGCGATGGCCAAAAATCCGGAGATCGCCTGTGAGGTGACCCTGCAGCCGCTGCGCAGGTACGACCTGGACGCGGCGATCCTGTTCTCGGACATTCTGACCGTGCCCGACGCGATGGGGCTGGAGTTGTACTTCGTTGAAGGCGAGGGCCCCAAGTTCCGCCACCCGGTCCGCGACGCTGCGGCGATTGCCCGCCTGGCGGTGCCGGACATGGAAACGGAACTGCGCTACGTGATGGACGCGGTGCGGGTGATCCGCCGCGAACTCGATGGCCGCGTGCCGCTGATCGGCTTCTCGGGCAGCCCGTGGACGCTGGCCTGCTACATGGTGGAAGGTGGCGGCAGCAAGGACTTCGCACGGATCAAGGCGATGGCACTCAACGAGCCGGCCGCGCTGCACCAGCTGCTGTCGGTGGTGACCGATGCGGTGGTCGCGTATCTGGCCGCGCAGCGCGCGGCCGGTGCGCAGGTCCTGCAGGTATTCGATACCTGGGGCGGCGTGCTCAGCCCGGCGATGTACCAGGAGTTCTCGCTGCGTTACCTCACCCGCATCGCGCAGGAGCTGGACCGCGGCCAGGGTGAGGAGCGCACGCCGTTGATCCTGTTCGGCAAGAGCACCGGTCTGCATCTGGGCGCACTGGCGGACACCGGTGCCGACGCGCTGGGCGTGGACTGGACGCTTGACCTGTCCGACGCCGTCGCACGAACCGGCGGTCGGGTCGCGCTGCAGGGCAATCTGGATCCGGCCACGCTGTACGGCAATCCGGAGGCGATCGAACGCGCCGCGGGCCAGGTACTGGACAGCTACGCACAGGGCAATGGGGGCTCGCGGGAAGGTCATGTCTTCAACCTGGGCCACGGCATGTCTCCGGACATGAATCCCGAACACGTGCAGGTGCTGGTGGAGGCCGTGCACCGCCTGAGCCGGCGCTGAGGAAACCGCCATGACGACCGCCAGCTATGCCTCGATGCGCCCCTTGTTGTGGCTGGTGTCGCTGGCGATCTTCATGCAGATGCTGGACTCGACCATCGTCAATACGGCACTGCCGGCGATGGCACGCAGCCTAGGAGAAAGCCCGCTGCAGATGCAGTCGGTGGTGTTCAGCTACGCACTGGCGGTGGCCACCTTCATTCCCGCCTCCGGCTGGATCGCGGACCGTTTCGGCACGCGCCGCACGTTCCTCGTGGCCATCATCCTGTTCACCCTGGGCTCGCTGGCCTGCGCACTGGCGCAGACCCTGCACCAGCTGGTGGGCGCACGGGTACTGCAGGGCGTAGGCGGCGCGATGCTGCTGCCGGTGGGTCGACTGGCCGTCATGCGCTCGGTGTCGCGCGAGCAGTTCCTGCGGGCGATGAGCTTCATCGCCATCCCGGCACTGATCGGCCCGCTGATCGGCCCGACCCTCGGCGGCTGGCTGGTCGAGGTGGCGTCCTGGCACTGGGTATTCCTGATCAACCTGCCGATCGGCGCGATCGGCTATGTCTGGGCCATGAAGGTCATGCCGGATCACTACGCCGAGCATCGCACCCGCTTCGACATCGCCGGCTACCTGATGCTGGCCTTCGGCATGGTGGTTCTTTCGCTGGCATTGGACGGCATTTCCGGCATGGGCACCCCGCATGCGCTGGTGATGCTGATGACCGTGGCCGGACTGGCGGCCCTGGTCGGCTACTGGCTGCACGCCGCCAATTCCACTGCCCCCTTGTTCTCGCTGGCGTTGTTCCACGTGCCCAGCTACCGGATCGGCATTCTGGGCAATCTGTTTTCACGCATCGGCAGCAGCGCGATGCCACTGCTGATCCCGCTGCTCCTGCAGGTGGGGCTGGGCATGAGTCCGATGAATGCCGGGCTGATGATGATCCCGGTGGCTGCCGCCGGCATGCTGTCCAAGCGCTACGCGGTCAAGCTGGTAGAGAGGTTCGGCTACCGCCGCGTGCTGATGGTCAACACGGTGCTGGTCGGCGTGGCCATGGCCAGCTTCATGTTCATGCTGCCGGGCCAGCCGATGTGGCTGCGCATCGTGCAGCTGGCGTTGTTCGGCGCGGTGAACTCGTTGCAGTTCACGGTCATGAACACCGTCACCCTGCGCGATCTCGACCGTGACTTCGCCAGCTCGGGCAACAGCCTGCTGTCAATGGTGATGATGCTGGCCACCGGATTTGGTGCGGCCGCCGCCGGCAGCCTGCTGGCCGCCTTCGATCATCTGGATGTACTGCACGGGGCGACGGCGGCCCTGCACGCCACGTTCGTGTGCGTCGGCGCGATCACGCTGACCTCCACCGTGATTTTCTGGCAGCTGCCCGACACCCGCCCGTCGCCGCGCGATGTGGAGGAAGTCGCCGAATAGGCGACTTCGGTAGCAGCGCACCGTTGGTACGCTGACGGCTCAACGCACCAACGGTGCGCTGCTACCGGGAGCCGTCCAGCAGCACCCGCGCAATCGCCTCTTCCAGCAGATCGGCCGTGACCGGCTTGCGCAGGAAGCCGCTGAAGCCGGCTTCGCGGACCTGGTCCTCGATGCCGGGATCGGTCCGCGCGGTCACCGCCAGCAGCGGCATCCGATAGCCCTGGTTGCGCAGGTGCCCGGCCAGTTCCATGCCCCCCAGACCGGGCAGGTCCAGGTCCAGCAGGACGACATCGAAGCTCGCCGCGCTCACCTCACGAAGCGCAGCCAACGCATGCATCGCATGCTCGACGTGATGTCCGCGCGCGCCCAGCAACCCGGTAATCACACTGGCGACGGTCTCGTCGTCCTCTACCAGTAGAATACGCAGGGGCGGCAACGGCTGCCCCTGTACCACGCCACCCGCGCCGGCCAGCACCGCCGCCATTGCCGGTTGCAGGGGCAAGGGCAGCGTGACCGTGAATCGAGTACCGACGCCCAACTGGCTGTCCACTTCGATCTGCCCCTGCATCGCAAGCGCCAGCTCGCGGCAAATGGCCAGGCCCAGCCCGCTTCCGCCATATTGCGCCGCGGTGCGCGCACCATCGGCCTGTTCGAACCGCCGGAACAGCCGTTCCTGCTGGTCGCTGCTGATGCCCGGCCCGGTATCGGAAACCTCCAGATACAGCCCATGCTCGGGGGTCAGCGCACGCACCGTCAGTCGCACTTCACCCTGGCGGGTGAACTTGACCGCATTGCCAAGCAGATTCAGCAGTATCTGACGCAGGCGCAGGGCGTCGCCGACGCTGCAGGTTCCTTCCGGCAGCGTGTTGTCGACGACGAACCGCAGTTGTTTCTGTTCCGCCAGCGCGGTCATCAAGGTGCAGACATCGGTAATCAACGGCTGCAGCGGGAACGGCTGCTGCTGCAGTTGCAGCCGACCGGACTCGATGCGGGCCAGGTCCAGTGCATCGTTCACCAGATGCAGCAGATGCTCGCCGGCATGCCGGATGGACTCGGTGTAACTGCGCTGTTTTGCGTCCAGCGTCGAGGACAGCAGCAGCTCGCTCATGCCCAGTACCCCGGTCATCGGCGTGCGCACCTCATGACCGAGGTTGGCCAGGAAGCGGGTCTTGGCCGCCGAGGCCTGCTCGGCCAGCTCCTGCTTGTGCAACGCGAGCTGGTAGGCATGCCGGCGCTGCAGGCGGCGGCGGTACAGCCACGCAAACAGACTCAACAGCAGCAGCGCCATCGAGGTCAGCACCAGCAAACCGGACAAGCTGCGCCACCAGGGCGGCAGGACCCGGAAATCCAATGCCTGCACGCGGGACCAGACCAGGTCGGCCGAGCGCGCCTGCACTTCCAGCCGGTAGCGCCCGGGTGGGAGACGCGAGAACACACGCTCACCGCCTGGCCCCACTTCCACCCAATCCGGGTCATAGCCGGCCAACCGGTAGCGGTAACTGTTGGACGAGGAATCGGCGAACGACAGCAGCCGCGCCACGATGCGCAGGTCGCGATCGGCATCGGCGATCTCCAGGGGAGCCAGGTGGGTCAGGTCGAGCACACGCTCGCCACGACGCACCTCGACCCGTTCGATGACCAGCGGCGCGCGGCGCGACGCCGGGCGCACCTGGTCCGGATCGAACAGGACGACGCCTGCGGGCGTGCCGCCGACGATGTGTCCGCTGGCGGTACGGACCAGGGTGTTGGTGCGGAATTCCTGGCTGGGCAGGCCATCATGCACGCCGTACTGGCGTACGTTGGCGTGCGCGGTGTCCACCCGGATCAAGCCGCGGGCGCTCGCGGCCCACACCACGCCCTGGGCATCCACGGCCAGCCCGGTCGCGGCCAGCTCGGGATAGCCATCGGCCGCACCCACCACCGCCAGGCGCTGCAGCTGGGTACCGCTCCACCGATACCGACTGAGCCGGCCTTCTTCGGAAACCCAGACCGAGTCGTCATCGGCCCGCGCCATGGCGTGCACGCCGCGCACCGGCCCGCCAGGCATCGGCTCGAAGCGCTCCCGTCCCGGCACCCAGTGCATCATGCCCTGGCTGGTCGCCAGCCAAAGATGGTCCTGCGGACCGCACAACAGGCTCTGTACCACCTGCCCGCTGCCCAGCCCGGCCTGACCGGGCGCAACCCGCTGGGTCACCCGGCCCTCCAGGGTGCGCTGCTGGACACCGCCGACGGCCGCTGCCCACAGGTGCTCGTCATCACAGATCACCATCGAATCCACCACGCCGGCCAGGCTGGCGTCGGTGCCGGCGTCACTCCCCCAGCGCCGCATCGAGCGGTCGCGCGGGTCGTAGCGCAGCAGCGCCCCGTTCGACCCGATCCAGACGCGCCCACGCGGATCCTCCGTCACCGACATCAGCCAGTTGATCCCGTCCACCCAGGTGCGATGCTGCTCCACCCGCCCGGTGCCAGGGTCGAACTTGTCCAGCGCCCCGTGCGTGCCTACGGTCCAGACGCCGCCATCCGCCGACGCGGCCACACCCAGCACATATCCGTTGCGCAGCGAGGTCGGGTCGTCTTCCAGACGTGAAAGCACCGAAAACTGCCACCAGCGCGGCAGCAGATGCCACAGCCCCCCGTTGGTACTGGCCAGCCAGATGCCGCCTTCACGGTCTTCGTAGGCTCCCGCCCAGTTCGGCCGCACCTGCCCACGTGCCAGTGCGCTGTACAGCGGCACCTGCTGGAACTGACCGTCATAGGCGCGCCCGAGACCTGAAAGTGTGTCCAGCCAGTAGCCGCCCTGCTCGTCGCGCAACAGCATCCCAAGCACCTGGTCACCCTGGCTGACCTTCCAGGGTGCCGGCTCGAAGCGGCCGTCGGGTCGGCGGACAGTGACCCCGCGATTGGTGCTGATCCACAGGCTGCCATCCAGCTCGGGGGTGAGGCCATTGATGTTGTCTTCAGGCAGGGTGCCCGGCGGGATCGTTTCAAAGTCCTTGCCTGTCCAGCGCGCGAGTCCGGATTTGGTAGCGACCCAAAGGCTGCCGTCCACGGTAGTCGCCAGCTGCACCACCGATGCCGATGGGAGACTGCGTGCATTGCCTGGTTCGGGCATGTAGCGGGTCAGATCGCCATTGGGTCGAAGTCGATACAGCCCCCCCAGGTAGGTGCCAAACCACACCGCCCCGTCCGGGGTGGAGGTGATTGACCAGATGGTGTTGCTGGTCATCTCGGGATGACTGCTGCGATCAAAGAACCGCAGCTCGCGTCGATCCGGCGACATCATCGCCATCCCGGCGTTTTCGGTACCGATCCACAGCTGGTTGCGCGCGTCCACATGCACGCTCCACACGTGGTTGTCGCGCAGACCGTCCTCGGCGCGCCATATCCGGTAATTGCGCCCATCAAAGCGCGCCAGACCATCGTTGGTCGCCAGCCACAGGTAGCCGTAGCCGTCCTCGGCCATGCGGTTGACGGTGTTGGACGGCAGACCATCGAACACCGTCAGCTGCCGCGGCGTGGGCGGAACGGGCTGCGCCGTTACCCTCTCCGGCAGAAGCATCACCAGGGCCAGCAGGAGCAGCCAACGCAAGCGCACCACCAATGGATCTCCTGAGGCGAATCGGACATGCCAGCCCGATACGGCCGACATTGGGGCAAACCTGTCGCAGCCCGCCCACTCGGGCATGGTAAACGGTTCCTCCCGCTACGACGAACCCTCCTCGCCCACTGCCTGCTGCAGTGCCTGCTGCAGCCCGGCAGGGTCGATCGGCAGCGGCAGCACTGCATTGCCGCCGGCCGCATGGGTGGCCGACAGCAACGCCGCCGGATCGCCGACAGGCCCGGCAGTGAGAAGGACTGCGACCCGCGCGTTGCGTGCCCGGATCATCTCCAGCACGGCCAGGCCGCCCAGGCCCGGCAGTTCGAGGGCCAGCAGGACCGCATCGAAGGGTGCCGATTCCAGTTCCGCCATCGCCGCCAGTGCGTGGGCAACGTGCACGGCCCCGTGGCCCTGCGCCTGCAGCAGCTGGCACAGGATCAATGCCTGTTCCGCATCAGCTTCCACCACCAGCACGCGCAAACCGTTTGCCACGCGCGCCCTTCCCAGTTCCTGCAATCCCAGTCGCATGAGCACCGTCCAGCGCCCGCCGTCGGTGGCATGCAGTCGTAACGTGCCGCCCAGGGTACGCACAAGACCCTGTGTCGCATCCAGCGCTTCGTTGAGTACGCTTCGGGACGGCGAAGGAATAGCCCGTGGCCGCGCCGCCTGCGCGGGATCAGCGCGCCGTGCCGGACGCGCCGACGTGGTGGCCAGCTCCATCAACACGCTCTCCCGCCCGGGTTGCCACCAGACCTGCAGCACCAGCCCGGCACATCCGGTGCGGGTGACGAGAATGTGGGTGACCTCGTCCAGCAGCTGCAGCAGTCGTTCGGGATCACCGCAGGTCTGCGCCTGCGGAGCCAGGTGGACACAGAGCCCCACCCCGCTGCCCTGCGGGCACAGTGTGAGCACGCTGCGGGCCTGCCATTGGCGGCACAGATCTGCGATGCGTATGCCCCGTGCCTGCAATGGCATCTGTCCCGCATCGATGCGTGCCTCGTCCAGCGCATGGTCGAGCACGTGCAGCAGGGTCTGCCCGCCCTGGCGGATCCGTTCCAGCTGCTGTCGCTGGGCCGGTGCCAACGGCGACGCAAGCAGCAGCTCACTCAACCCCAACACGCCGGTCAGGGGTGTCCGGATCTCATGCCCCAACGTGGCCAGGTAGCGCTCCTTGGCCCGCGCGGACTGCTCGGCCAGCAGCCGGCGCTGCATCGACTGCTGCCGCCCCCTGGACCGCTGCACCTGGCGCAGCGTGACCCACGCCGCCCCCACCAGCAGCAATGTCGCCAGACCGAGGCGCAGACCCACCCACAGCGGGTGATCCCAGCCACCTCGCTGGACCACCAGTTGCATCCACTCGCTGCCCGACCAGTGGCCGTCCGGCTGCCGGGCCTGGAACTCCAACCGGTAATGGCCGGCCGGCAATTTCGGGAATCCGCGCGTGCCGCGACGGCCCACCCGGATCCAGTCGCGATCAAACCCGTGCAGGCGGAAGCGATACTGCTGGGTTTCCACAGCCGGCCCCAGCCGGCGAACGGTGACCTGGAGATCGCGATCAGTTGTGTCCATGCGAAGCACGGAACGCAACGGCAACACCTGCAGTCCGTCGTCACGGCGTACCTGCACCCGCTCCACCACGGGAGCAGGGTCTGGCATCCCGCCATCCAGACCCAGGGGATCAAAGCGGACGCCGCGTCCCTCTTTGTCCAGCGCGAGCATGTGCATCCCCTGCGCCAGCAGATGCGACGAAAGCAACGCCGCGGGAACCCCGTCAGCACGGGTATACACCCGCACCTGGCCTTCGCGCGGCAGGACCTGGAGCAGACCGCGTGCGCTGGTGGCCCACAACACACCGTGGGCGTCCTCGGCCAAGGCATGGAAACGCAGTGGCGGCACGCCGTGCCGCTCGTCGATGCGGACCGTGTGCTGCAGGCCCTCGTCACTGATGCGATAGCGCCGCAGCACGCCAGGACCGGCGACCCATAGCGCACCGTCAGCGGTAACGTGCAGCGCGTTGGTTTCCTCGTCGCTGCCCGAGGGGGACGCGAATCGCCCATCTTTCCATCGCCGCACACCCTGTGCGCCTCCCCACCACAAACCACCGCTCGCATCACAATGCAACGCCTGCGGACCTTCCGGGCGCGGATGGGCCGCGTCCCATCGCCACCGACGGGAACGCGGCGGCGCGTCGCGGTGACGCTCCACCGCCTGCCCGTCGACCCGCCAGCGGGTGCCATCGGCGCATCGCAGTGCATGCGACTGCTCGCCTTCCAGCCGTATGCCCGTGAGCGAAGTGACAGGAGCCTGCGGAAGCGATACCGGACGAAAGTGCTGCCAGTGCGGAGGCAGCCGCCATACGCCCAGATGCCGACCCAGCAACCAGAGACCCCCATGACGATCCTCGAATACAGTGCGGAACTGCGGGGCAAGCGGAGCGGTGAGCGAAGCCAGTGAGATATGCGGGGATGCCCCTCCGTGCCGCCAGACCATCGCGCCGCGCGCCAGCCAGGCTCCCCCCTGGCGGGCGGCTCCCAGCGCGCGCGACTCGGTCGCCAGATCCATCGGCTCCAATGCCGCGCTTCCACTGCCGCGCCATGGTCCTGCTGCCCCGCTGACCCACAGCTGCCTTGCCTCATCGACCAGCAGCGCGGCGACGGGAGCATTCGCCAGGAGCGAGGGTGATGGCCGGGAGAAGTGTCCGTCGTGCCAACGGGCCAGGCCACCTGGGGTGCCGACCCACAGACTGCCATCGGCAGTAAAGGCCAGGTGCTCAACGACCCGGTCTGGAAGACCGTCGCCACGCACAGTAGGAAGGAACTGGCGCAGGCGGTGGTCCGGGCCCAGACGGAACAATCCCGCGCCGCGCGTGCCGAACCATACCTCGCCCGCCAGCCCCGGGAGTATCACCAGCACCGCTGCATGTCCCATTGCCGGAAAGCGCTGTGCGTCGAAAGTGTCCCACTGCTGGCGGTCGGCGGACACCCTGACCAGCTGTCCCTGTCCGGTTCCCAGCCAGAGCTGGTCATGGACGTCGCGTGCCATCGCCAGGATCTGATTGTCGGGCAACCCCTGCTCGCGCCTCCAGGTTCGAAAACGGCGTCCATCGAAACGGGCCACACCGTCATCGGTGGCAAACCACAGGTACCCGTGACGATCCTCAAGCAGGGCGTGAACCAGATTGGACGGAAGGCCATCGACGGTCGTGAAGCGCTTGGCACTGTCCGGCACTGCCTGTGCAGCCCACGATTGCAGCAGCCCCAGCAGCAGGCAGACCCAAGGCACCCGAAGACGATCCATCAGCACCTCCGGCAACGGGCCACCGCCATCTGCAACCGCTGGGCAGTGAGCGGCAGGCGCAGAAAAACGTCGAATCCGGCAGCCAGGGCCTCGCGTTCGGCACAGGCATCGGCGCGCGGACTCAGTGCCAGCCGGGCCACGCCAGGCCATGCCAGGGGCAGCCGCGCACTGACGCGTTCGCCTCCGGCGAGCATGTCCGGATCAGCGGCAATCAGGTCCCAGGGGCCGGGATCGACCTGGGTCAGCCAGTGGCTGGCGTCGTCCACACCAAGCACCTGGTGACCGCTGGCCCGCAGCAGGGCACACACCACGTCCGACAATGCGGTGGAGGGCAGCAGCACCATCACCCGCAGGCAGCGTCTTTCGTCGAGCAGAACGGGCAGTTCCGGCACGGTGCCGCTGCGTGGTGCCCTCCTCCAAGGCAGGGTCACGGTCATGCGCGTGCCCCGGCCGAGCTGGCTGTCCACCTGGAGATCCCCGCCCATGGCGTGCACCAGGTCGCGACTGATCGCCAGCCCGAGCCCACTGCCGCCATGACGGGCCAGCGTTCTGGCACCGTCTGCCTGCACGAAGCGCTGGAACAGACGCCTCACCTGCTCGGCGGACATGCCCGGCCCCGTGTCGGCAACGCAGATCGCCAGGCCGTGTCCATCATCGCCACTGCGCACGGTGACCGCGACCTGCCCCCGCGTGGTGAACTTCAACGCATTTCCCAGAAGATTGAGCAGAACCTGGCGCAGCCGCTGCACGTCACCGAGGTGATGCTGCCCGGCGTCCAGTGCACAGTGCCAATGAAGGGAGATGGCTTTGCTCTGCGCTACCGGTGACAACAAGGCGTGCAGTTCGTCCAGCAGGGTGGACACCGCGACAGGCGCATGGACCAGATGCAACCGGCTGCCCTCGATGCTGGCGAGGTCGAGTGCGTCATCGGTGAGCTGCAGGAGATGATGCCCGGCCTGATACAGACTACCGACCTGGGTATGCTGGGTGGGCGAAAGCGGGGAATGCAGAAGCAGCTCGCTCCATCCAAGCACCGGAGTCATCGGCATGCGGATCTGGCGCCCCAATCGCGCCAGGAAACGCGAACGGTCCAGCGAATCGAGCTCTGCCAGATCACGGTGTTGACGGGACTGCCGACGTCTTTCGCGTCGCCGCTGCAGCGCATGCAGCAGCCGCCCTGCGAGCATCACGCCCGCGCATACGAGCAGACCCAGCAGGGTGCGCCCCATGGCCGTCTGCCACCAGCGTGGCTCCACCCGAAGCCGCAGCTCGCGCACGGCCGACCACGGGCCGCCGGCATGACGTGCCTGGATCAGCAGCACGTGTTCGCCCGCCGGCAGGCGGGCGAAGATCCGCTGCGCAACCGGCCCGGTGTCCACCCAACCCGCATCCTGACCCAGCAGCCGGAAGCGATGCCGGATGCGATCGGGATCGCCTCGTCCGAGCAGGCTCACCGACACACGCACGTTGCGGTCAACCGTGCTCAGGGAGACGGTGTCGCGGCCCAGTGGAAGGGCCAGCATCCGACCACCGCGATGCCGGGTCATGGCATCCACGACCAGCACGGGTACAGGCGAAGGCATCGGCACGGTCGACGGGTCAAAGGCCAGCACTCCGCCCTCGCGCACCGCTCCGAGCAGGGCTCCCGATCCCAGTCGCAACAGCTGGCGCGGCAGAATTTCCTGCGCTGGCAGCCCCTGCGGCACTCCCAGCACACGAATCTCGCCGCTGCCAGGATCCACGCGCACCAATCCCCGGGTCGCCCCCGCCCAGACCACGCCATTGGCATCCAGTGCCAGGGCCGCGGCGCGCAGCAGCGGAAAGCCCTGGTCCGCCGAAATACGCCGTAGCCGCTGCGTACCATCTCCGGTGGCACCATACTGTTCAAGTGCTGCATCTCGGGATACCCAGACCGTGCCATCGTCGGCCTCAGCCAGTGCCGCTGCCATGCCGCCACCTGCGGCACCGACACGCAGGAACCGGCCCTGCACAACGCTCCAGCGCAGGGGACCCTGCGGATCGGTCACCCATACCTCACCCCTGTCGGTGCAGAGCACCTGGCGTTCACTTCCGTCGCCGCTCAAGCCCAACTGCGTGGCCGTTGCGGCACGCAGCTCAGCCTTGTCTTCGGACCATCGGTATACGGTGTCGCCGGCCGCCAGCCAGACGTTTCCCTGCGCGCAGGCCTGCACACTGGAAACCGCGACGTTCGACGTGGCCCGCAGCGCCCAGCGTCGTGTCACCCCTGAGGCACGATCGTAGCGAAGCAGCTGGCCCGGCAGCGCTACCCACACACGCCCCAGCGCGTCTTCATCCAGGGCGACGGACATCGGCTGCACACCGGCCGCAATCAGTGCCACCGGGTGGGATGTACGGCCGCTGCGCAGATCCAGCCGCTGCAGAAGGCCGTCAGCTCCGGCAACCCACGCATGGTGCTGCCCCGACGCGGCCAGCGCGCGCACGGGTTGAATTCCACGATTGGGCGGGGTCACACCGATGGCCGGCATCAGGGTGAACTGCTGCCAGTTCGACGGCAGCCACCACAGACCGCGATGTTCGCTGACCCACCACAGGTCGCCATTGCGCGCCTGCAGCAGCTGCCGGATCTGCAGCGGCGCGTGTCCTTCAACGCTGTGCGGCCACATCCCGACCGGATAGGTCGTGCCTCCCAGCCGCCACTGCAGCTCCGCGCCTGCCTGTTGCCAGACCACGCCCTGCTTGTCGCGCAACAGCGTACGCACCGCCTGCGGCCCGGCCACCCTCTGGCCACCACGATCCAATACCCAGCTTTGTTTGCCCAGGGTGATCTCGACGCCGCCGGCAGGGTCCGGCCACACGTGCAGCAGCGGCCCGGTCGCTGACGCGGGCAATGCCCGCTCGCTGAAGTCAGTGCCCTGTCCACGCCACAGCCGGTTTGCGCTGATGACCCACACCACATTGTCGCGATCAACCACCACCTGCCGCACCGTCTGGTCATCCAGCATCACGCGCTTCCAGGATGCATGCGTGGACGCTCGCAGATACAGGCGTTCGTCGTCGCCAATGACCCAGACACGACCGTCATGGCCGCTGGTGACCTGACGGATGCGACCGCGGCGTATTGCCGTCGGGGCCGCTGCGTCCGCACGTTCGAACGTGGTGCGGTCGACGCCCAGCACGACCACGCCCTGGTTGGCCGTCGCCAGCCAGACGCGATCGCCAGCATCAATGTGCAGGTCGATCAGGTCCGCGTCGGGCAATCCCTCCGCGCGATGCAGCGTCCGGAAGCGTTGCCCGTCATAGCGCAGGAGTCCGTCGCTGCTGGCCAGCCAGAGATAACCGGTGGCATCTTCGGCCACTGCGCGGATGTCAGGCGTCGGCAAGCCGTCAGCGGCCCCCAGTGGCCGCGGCCAGGGCAGAGGCATCACCATCGCGGACCCGGGATCGGACCACGCCATCAGCAGCCCCCAGATCAGGCAGGTCATCAGCCCACGCAGGGCATCTTGCACGCGCATCAACCTCTACCGCAGCAACGTTGGTTCAATGCGGCAAACGATATCGATCTGCGCGGCGCGCTGCCGCGCCATTTGCGTCACGCTGTCTCGCGATGGCAGACGGCGATGCCGACGAACAGCAATTGCTCCGCGTTACTGGCGGCCCCTCACTCCAGGGTATCTGTCAACAGAACGCCCCGCGATGCGCGTGCCTGGATGATCGCGCTTATCAGCAGTTCTCCGGTCACCGGCTTGCGCAGGAATCCATCGAATCCTGCAGCGAGCACCTGTTGTTCCGCATAGGCGTCCGAGCGCGCCGTGACCGCCACCAACGGCAGCGTGTAACCCATGGCACGCAGCTGGCTGGCAATGGCGATGCCATCCAGTGCAGGCAGGTCCAGGTCCAGCAGTCCGACATCGAAGCCATCAGCGGCCATTTCCGACAATGCAGCCAGCCCATGCATCACGTGCACGACGCTGTGCCCGCGTGCACGCAGCAGTCCGGTGATGACCTCGGCCACGGTCGCATCGTCTTCCACCAGCAGGATGCGCAGTGGCGGCAATTGCGGCTGCGTCGCTTCAAGCGGCGCTCTTCCGCCCGTCGCGTGCACCCGCCACGGCAGCGGCAGGGTGACGGTGAAGGTCGCGCCCTGCCCGGGCTGGCTGTCAATATCGATACGGCCGCCCATCGCGACGGCCAGCTCCTGGCAGATCGCCAGACCCAGGCCGCTGCCACCGTAGCGCGATGCCGTGCGAGGACCATCGGCCTGCTCGAAGCGGTGGAACAGTCGCTGCTGCTGGTCCTGGTTGATGCCCGGCCCGGTATCCGAGATTTCGAAAGACACACCGAGGCCGCTGTCACTTAATTCCGTGCCGAGTCCGACATGGCCCTTTTCCGTGAACTTGATCGCATTGCCCAGCAGATTCATCAGAATCTGACGTACGCGCATCTCGTCGCCGCTGACCTGGACCGGTCCGGGCAGATTGAAACTCCGCTCGAATGCCAGGCCGCGCTGGTGGGCCATGGGTTCCATCAGGGTCTCCACCTGCACCAGCATCGACATCAGGTCGAACGGACGGATGTCCAGTTCAAGGCGACCGGCCTCGATCCTGGCCAGGTCGAGGGCATCATTGACCAGACGAAGCAGGTGTGTCCCCGCATGCTGGATCGAGGCGGCATAGCCCCGCTGCAGGTCATCCAGCGGCGTAGCCAGCAGTAGTTCGCTCATGCCAAGCACACCCGTCATGGGCGTACGCACCTCATGGCCCAGTGTCGCCAGGAAGCGGCTCTTGGCCTGGGACGCCTGCTCGGCGATCTGCTGTTTGTGCACCGTCAGCTGCCATTGCTGGCGACGGCGCAGGCGTGCGCGCGCGAACGCCGCACCGCCCAGTGCCAGCAGCAGGCCCAGCACGATGTAACCCAGCAGCGCGGCATTGCTGCGCCACCACGGTGGCTGCACATGAACGCTGATGCCGCGCGAAGGCGTCCACTCACCTTGCGCCGTTGCCGCCTGCACTTCGATGGCATAGTCGCCGGCGGGCAGACGCGACAGCAACCGTTCGCCGCCGGCACTCTGCATGACCCAGTTCTGGTCATAACCGGCCACGCGGTAGCGATATCGGTTGCCCAGCGGGCTGGCGTAGGACAGCAGGCGCGCGGTGATGATCAGGTCGCGGTCGTCGGGCCCGAGCCGAAGCGGTGCGTCGACCGGCAATGACTGCTGGCCCTCGGCATCGTCGCGGCGCACCTGGATGTTGTCGATGACCAGTTGCGAAGGCGGCAGGACCAGATCGGCCGCATCCGGGTCGAACCCGGTCAAGCCGGTCGCGGTCAGGGCCAGCACGCGCCCCCGCGCCCCCTGCACCGGCGGGCGTCCGCTGAACTCGATATCGGGCAATCCATCGCGTTCGTTGTACACCCGCAGATGCCGCTCATGCGGGAGCCAGCTCACAAGTCCCCGCGGCGTGGTCGCCCAGACCTGTCCCGCCTTGCCCAGGGCCAGACCACCGATGGATACCGGGGGCATCCCCTGCGCGGCCCCCACGCGTTCGCGCAGGGTCATGCTCAGACCATCCCACTGGTAGCGCTCCAGCGCTCCGCTGCGCGCCATCCAGACTTCCGCCTCATTGACCCAGACCATGTCGAAAATCTGGCCCTTCGAGACGCCCGGCACCGGCTCGAAACGATCATGCTGCCAACGCAGCAGGCCCATGTCGCCCATGATCCACAACTGGCCACGCGCGTCGAAATCCATCTGCTCGATGGGAGTCTCGTCGAGGCCACGGTCCTCGTCGATGCGAATGGTCTGCAGCAGGTTGCCGTCGGCATCGCGATGCTGGATACCGTAATTGATGATGGACAGCCAGATGTCGCCATTGGGGGCCTGGCGGATGATGTCGATGCGCTGGCGCACGTCCGCACCGCCACCCAGCTTCCATTCGCGCAGCGATCCGGTGCGTGGCTGGTACAGAGCAAGGCGTCCGGCGCGGCCCAGCCACAGCGCACCGTCAGCGCGTGGCAGCACCGACCAGATGGCACCGACGCCCAGCTGCTTTTCGAAGGCGATCTGGTGCAGGCGGCCGCTGGGGTCCAGTTCGTAGACGCCATGCGCTCCAACCACGAAATAGGCGTCGCCTGCTGCTGCGGCATTGAGCAGATACAGGCTGTCCATCGGCTTGCCGTCAAGCTGGTACCAGGTCGAAAAGCGCTTCCAGTCCGGCGGCAGATAGGCCAGGCCTTGTGACAGGGTGGCCACCCACAGGCCGCCTTCGTGGTCCTGCAGCAGATCGAGCACACCACTGCGTTCCGTCAGGAAACCACTTCCCGCGTCTCCCGCCAGCAGGTGCGCCTGCTGCGCATCGCCACGATACAGTCCATCGGCGGTGCCCACCCAATACCCGCCATGGCGGTCATGCAGCACGATGGCGGAACGCACATCCGCGCCCAGGGCCCACGGTGCGCGCCGCGCCGTGCCATCGGGAAGAATCTGGAACAGCCCGCCTTGCGTGCCCGCCCACACCGAACCATCGCTGTCGCGGGTCAGGCGGATCACGCTTTTGCCGGCCAGCAGTTCGGGAGCAACCCGGGTGAGCCGTTTACCGTCCCAGTGCGCCACGCCGCTACCGGTGCCGATCCACAACTGCCCGTGCGGGTCGCTCACCATCGAATAGATGGTGTCGTCGGGCAGGCTGTCCGGGTTGGCGGGATCGGCGCGGTAGCGGACCAGGTGCCCGTTCTCGTCGCGCCGGCACAGCCCGTAGGCATTGGTACCGATCCATAACGCCTTGCCGGAGTAGGCCAATGACCAGAACTGACCTTCACAGGCTGCATCAACATCGTGGAAGCGCTGGAAACGCTTGCGCGCCGGATCGAGCATGCTCAGCCCGCCACCATTGACGCCGACCCATACCCGGTCGAACGGATCCACCAGCAGGCTCTCTACTTCATTGCCCGCCAGGGAGTCAGGGTTGTCCGGCTCGTTGCGCCACACACGCAGCCCTACCCCGTCGATGCGTGCCAGGCCATCATCGGTCGCGGCCCATATGTACCCCTGACGGTCCTGCGCCAGCGCCAGCACCATGCGCGAAGGCATGCCTTCGGCGGCACCCAGGCGGCGCATGCGCGGTGTTTCTGCCGATGTCCCTGCGGCCCACAGCACGGTCGGCATGAGGCACAACACCCCTGCCAGCAACACGATGCCAGTCCGCCAACCGCGCGTGACCAACGCCATCGAATCCTCCCTGTACCCGACGATTGTCACACAGCACAGGGGGCTTCGTCCGGCTCCGGCCGCTCCAGGTCACCACGGTCGCACCACGAACTGTTGCAGCCATGGTGCTGCCAGCCATCACGGCGCTGCGCGTATGATCGGCCACGTTCATTCCGGAGGACGCCGTGCCCGTGCGCCTGACACTTGCCCTGCTGCTCGCTGCGGCCCCGATCGCCGCCCTTGCCGCACCCCAGACCTGGCGTCTGGACCCGGTGCACACGCGGGTGCTGTTCGCCGTTGAGCATGCCGGATTCTCCCAGGCACTGGGAACGGTGTCCGGGAGCGAAGGCCAGCTTCTGTTTGATCCGGATGACTGGACCGGGGCCCGCCTGACCGTCAGCGTACCGCTGCAGCGCCTGGACCTGGGCGACGCAAAATGGAACAAGGCGGTGATGGCCGGCAATCTGCTCGATACCGACCGCCATCCGGATGCGCGGTTCGTCTCCACGCGGGTGGAACCCGTCGATGCCAGCCACGCACGTGTGTTTGGTCAGTTGACCCTGCGCGGAGTCACCCAGGACGTGGAACTGGCAGTCACCGTCAATGCGGTCAAGCGCCATCCGATGCCGCCGTTCCGTCGCACCGCAGGTTTTTCCGCGACCACCACGCTCAGCCGCAAAGCTTTCGGCGTGGACGGCTGGCCGTCCATGATCGGCGACACCGTTGAACTTCGAATCGAAGCAGAGGCGGTGCGCGACCGCAATGCGGACGATATGCAGGACACACCGTCCGACAGCAACACCGGAACTCCGCCGGCCGCGAACGACTCTGACCCGCCACCTTCCCCACCGATCATGAAGCCCACGCCATGACTCTCAAGAACACGCCCCACCGGTGGGGCGGCGTCAGCCAGGGCCTGCACTGGCTCATCGCCCTGCTCATTCTGCTGCTGGGAATCGTTGGTCTGACCATGGGCGAGTTGCCCAGGACACCGAAGTATTTCTGGGTGTACACCGCGCACAAATCGCTTGGCATCACCGTGCTCGCACTGGTCGCCGCACGGCTCGCCTGGCGCGTGTATGCCGGAGCGCCCGAACCGGTGCCGGGAACGCCTACCTGGCAGGAACGAGTTGCCTCAACCACGCACTGGCTGCTGTATGTGCTGATGTTCGCCCTGCCGCTGTCGGGCTGGATCTACGACTCGGCCAGCGGACTGCGCCCGTTCCGCTGGTTCGGCCTGGTCGACGTGCCCAAACTGGTTGCGCCGGATCCGACCGCCCGTGATGTGTCACACGCCATCCACGAATGGGGATTCTGGCTGCTCATCGCGGTGGTCGTGGCCCATGCGGGTGCCGCGCTGTACCACCATCTTTTCCAACGTGATGCCACCTTGGCGCGCATGCTGCCGCAAGGCTGGATCACCTCGCCCCAGAAGGACTGACCATGAACATCAAGCTCACCTCTCCTGCGGCCGTCGCGGCCGCCCTGGCCGGTCTGATGGCCACTGCGCCAGTGTTGGCGGCGGACTATGTGCAGGCTCCCGGTGCGGGTTCGCACCTGGCCTTCGCGACAAAGTATGACGGGGAGGTGTTCACCGGCAGCTTCCCGGGCTTCACGACGACGGTCAGTTTCGACCCGGCCAACCCGGCCGCCGGAAAGCTGGACGTGACCATTCCGCTGGCCGGTGCCAAAAGTGGCAACAGCGACCGCGACTCGACGCTGCAGGGGGCGGACTTCTTCAACGTGGCCAAGTTCGCCACCGCCCGCTACACCGCGTCGGGCTTCACCAAGGACGCGTCCGGCAGATATGTGGCCAAGGGCACTCTGGAACTGCGCGGCGTGAGCAAGCCGGTCACCTTCACCTTCGACTGGAAGCCGGGTGTCACCCCGGTGCTGACCGGCAAGGCGACCGTCAAGCGCCTGGACTTCGGCGTCGGCGGCGGCGACTGGGCCGACACCAAGACCATTCCGGATGAAACCGCGATCAGCACGGTTGTGAAGCTTCAGGCCAGGTGAGTCCGACGCGGGGCAGAGCCCCGCTCTACGGAGCCCGCCACGCGGCAACGCTGGCCACATCGAACGGCCAGTCCAGCTCGCGGCCCTGGCTGTCGCGCAACACCGGCACACGGGCCCCGTAGCGGGACTCCAGGTCCGGTGCGTCGTCGATGAACACACTTTCCAGGTCCGTCACCCGAGCCTGGGCCAGGACGATCAGGGCCTGGTCGCACAGATGACAGTCGTCGCGCTGGAACAAGGTAAACACCGGCCCACCCGTTGTCGGAAATGTTGCGCCGCAGCCAGGGTGGCCGCCGCAGACAGCATAGAATAGCGCTCCATCCGATACCCGCAGTTTGGCAATCATGGCTGTCAGCACGTTCGACGTCTTCAAGATCGGCATTGGCCCGAGTTCCTCGCATACGGTCGGACCGATGAAGGCCGCCGAACGCTTTGTGCATCGATGGCTGCTGGACCCGGGCTGCCTGCAGGACGTGGTGCGGATCCGCGCCGACGTCTACGGTTCGCTGGCGCTTACCGGTCGTGGGCACGGTACCGACAAGGCTGTGCTGCTGGGCCTGGAAGGCCAGCGTCCGAACCTGATCGACCCGGACATCATTCCCGGAACGCTGGAGCGCATCCGCAGCACCAAGCGGATCCGCCTGATGGGCACCCATGAGATCGCCTTCGATGAAAAGCGCGACCTGGGCCTGAACAAGCGCCAGAAGCTGCCGTATCACACCAATGGCATGCGTTTCACGGCGTACGACGCGCAGGAGCAGGTCATTGCCACGCGCGATTACTATTCCGTCGGTGGCGGCTTCGTGGTCAATCAGGACGACGCCGCTGACGATCGCATCGTCCCTGATGAAACGCCGCTGCCGTACCCGTTCAAGAGTGGCGACGAGCTGCTCGCCCAGACCGCCCGCAGCGGCCTGAGCATTGCCCAGCTGATGTTCGAAAACGAAAAATGCTGGCGCAGCGAAGAGGACATCCGCGCGCAGCTGCGCGAGATCTGGGACGCGATGCAGGCCTGCGTTACGCGCGGCATCCGCCAGGAGGGCACCCTGCCCGGTGGCCTGCATGTGTCGCGCCGTGCGCCCGCCCTGTACCGCGAACTGTCCTCCAAGCCGGAAGCGGCGATGAAGGATCCGTTGACGACGTTGGACTGGGTGAACCTCTATGCGCTGGCAGTGAACGAGGAGAACGCTGCCGGTGGGCGCGTGGTGACCGCCCCGACCAATGGTGCGGCCGGGGTGCTGCCCGCCGTGCTGCATTACTTCGACCGCTTCTGCCCGGGCTCCAATGAGCAGCGGGTATTCGACTTCCTGCTGACGTCGGCCGCGATCGGCATCCTCTACAAGGAGAACGCTTCCATCTCCGGGGCCGAAGTCGGCTGCCAGGGGGAAGTAGGCGTCGCTTGTTCGATGGCTGCCGGCGGGCTGGTTGCCGCACTCGGTGGCAACCCGAGCCAGATCGAAAACGCTGCCGAGATCGGCATGGAACACAACCTGGGTCTGACCTGCGACCCCATCGGCGGTCTGGTCCAGATTCCGTGCATCGAGCGCAACGCGATGGGCGCGGTCAAGGCCATCAATGCATCGCGCATGGCCATGCGCGGCGACGGCAAGCACAAGGTGTCGCTGGACAAGGTCATCAAGACCATGCGCGACACGGGTCGCGACATGCAGGACAAGTACAAGGAAACCAGCCGCGGCGGACTGGCGGTCAACGTGATCGAGTGCTGAGCATGGTGCCGGGCCCGGCACGAATGCGCGCAGGCGGTTATGCTCGGGAATCTTTTCCTGGAGACCGCCATGCGCATTCTGGCCGCCGCCCTGCTCGCCTGCCTGCCCCTCACCGGCATTGCCGCCCCGACCTACGATGCCCGTCTACAGGGCTTCGACTACGGCTGGCCGGTCAAGACCTTCACCTTTGACTCACAACGCCAGTCACTGGAGATGGCCTACCTGGACGTCCCTGCCAGTGGCCGGCCGCTCGGCACGGTGGTGCTGCTGCATGGCAAGAACTTCTGCGCCGGTACCTGGAAAGAGGCGATCACCGCGCTGAGCGCGGCCGGTTACCGGGTGATCGCACCCGATCAGATCGGATTCTGCAAATCCAGCAAGCCGCTGCGGTACCAGTATTCTTTCGGTCAGCTGGCCGCCAATACCCAGGCCCTGCTGGCCCACCTGAATCTGGACGGAACCAAGGTGGACCTGGTCGGCCATTCGATGGGCGGCATGCTGGCCACGCGGTTTGCGCTGCAGTATCCGCAGCAGCTGCGTCAGCTGGCGCTGGTCAACCCGATCGGACTGGAAGACTGGAAGGCCAAGGGGGTGCCGTGGCGCAGCGTGGACGCCTGGTATGCCAACGAACTGAAGACCAGTTTCGACTCCATCAAGAAGTACCAGCTGGAGGTGTATTACGGCGGCGAATGGAAGCCGGAGTATGAGCACTGGGCCTTGATGCAGTCCGGCATGTACGCCGGGCCCGGCCAGCAGGCCGTGGCCTGGAGCCAGGCGCTGACGTCGGACATGGTGTTCAACCAGCCGGTGGTCTACGAGCTGCCGAACCTGCGCGTGCCGACCACGCTGTTCATCGGGCAGAAGGACCGCACCGCGATCGGTCGGGACCTGGCCCCGGCGGCGCTGAAGGCCACGCTCGGTGATTACCCGGCGCTGGGCAAAGCCGCCGCCGCGGCGATTCCCGGCGCGACGCTGGTGACCTTTGACGATCTGGGGCATTCGCCCCAGGTGCAGGATCCGGCGCAGTTCAATACAGCACTGCTGAAGGCGCTGGCTGCGGGGAAATGACGCCGGGAGCGGACGCGCATGGCGCGTCCCTACAACCGGGTGATGGAGAGCACGTCATCCAGCAAGGCGGCGGCGGTGACCTCGGCCCCGGCACCGGGCCCCTGGATCAACAACGGCTGGGCGTTGTAGCGGTCGCTGTGGATGGCGACCCGGTTGTCGGTCTGGGCACCGCCGGCCAGCGGATGATCCTGCGGCACGATGCGCAGTCCGACCCGCGCTCCTGCATGATCGAAGCCGCCGATGAAGCGCAGGCAGCCGCCTTCCAGCCGTGCCTGTCGCCACTGCTGTTGAATGGGTGCGTCGAGCACGCACAGCTGTTCCAGGGCATCCTCGAGCGGCAGACCGACCAGCGCGTCCGGCACCAGCGAGGTCACCTCAACCTGCTCGCTTCGCAGCGCAAAGCTGCTTGCCCGCGCCAGGATCAGCAGTTTGCGGCGTACATCCTCACCGGACAGGTCCACGCGCGGGTCCGGTTCGGTGTAGCCGGCACTGAGCGCATCGCCCACCCACGCCGAGAACGGCCGCTGCCCGTCGTAGTGATGGAACAGCCAGGCCAGTGAGCCGGACAACACGCCTTCCACCCGATGGATGTGGTCGCCGCCGGCCACCAGCGCACGCAGGCTGCTGAGCAGGGGCAGCCCCGCGCCGACCGTGGCGCTGTCGCCGTAGCGGGCACCGCCCTGCGTACCACTTTCTGCAATAGCCTCGGCACGCGACCAGTGCGTGCCCTGCCCGAGCTTGTTGGCGGTCACCACGTGCACGCCGCGCGCCAACCACTGCTCGTGCCAGTTGGCGACGTCATCGCTGGCGGTGGCATCGACCACCACGTCGCCGCGTTGCAATCCTTCCGCCTCGGCCCAGGGCTGCAGCGCAGACACGGTCCGTGCGGCGCGCTTGGCCTGCTCCAGCTCCAGCACCGGTTCGGCACTGCAGCGGAAGGTGGTGCGCGAATTGGCCAGCCAGGAGAACCGCGGCAAGGTCACGCCTCGCGACTGCAAGGCCTGATAGCGCTGCACGAATGCACTGCCCACCGTGCCGGTGCCCAGCAATGCCAGACGCCGGGGCTGTTCATGCACCAGCGGCAGCACCGCACTCATGCGTCCACCTGTTTGCGCAGCGCGGCGTGAGACTGCGCATCGATGACCGCCTGCGCGCGGGCCAGTCCGGCCTGCAGGTCAGCCACCAGGTCCTGCGCATCCTCGATGCCCACCGAAAGGCGCAGCAGACCCTCGCTGATACCCGCATGCGCGCGGGCTTCCGCCGTCATCGCGGCATGGGTCATGGTCGCCGGATGTGCCACCAGGCTCTCCACACCGCCCAGCGATTCCGCCAGGGTGAAGCAGCGCAGGCCGTCGACGAACGCACGCACGGCCGCGTGCGGGTCATCGCCCGGACACGACGCCAGCTCGAATGACAGCATGGCACCAAATCCGTTCTGCTGACGCGCGGCGATGGCATGGCCCGGGTGGTCGGCCAGCCCCGGGTAGTACACCTGCGCCACCGCGTCACTGGCGGCGAGCAGGTCGACAATGGCGGCCGTATTCTCCTGGTGCACGCGCAGGCGCGCGCCCAGCGTGCGCAGACCGCGCAGGGTCAGGAAGGCGTCGAATGGCGAGCCGGTCAAGCCCAGCGCATTGGCCCACCACACCAGTTGTTCGTGCAGTTGCGGGTCACGCGCGACCACGGCACCGCCCACCACGTCGCTGTGGCCATTGATGTACTTGGTGGTGGAATGCAGGACCACGTCGGCCCCGAAGGCGATGGGCTGCTGCAGCGCGGGTGACAGGAAGGTGTTGTCGACGACCACCTTCGCTCCGGCACGATGTGCAGCGTCAATGACGAAGCGCAGGTCGGTGATGCGCAGCAGCGGGTTGGACGGCGTTTCCACCAGCACCAGCGTCGGCGACTGGGCCAGCGCGTCGGCCAGCGAACGCGGATCGGTCAGGTCCGCGGTGACCAGGGTGAAATGACCCTTCCTGGCCAGGGCATTGAACAGGCGCCAGCTGCCGCCGTACGCGTCGTGAGGCACCACCAGGGTATCGCCCGGTTGCAGCAGCGCATTGAGCACCAGGTTGATCGCGCCCATGCCGGTGGAGGTGATCACACCGCCCGCTCCGCCTTCGAGTTCGGCCAGCGCCTCGCCCAGCAGGTCGCGCGTGGGGTTGCCGCTGCGGGTGTAGTCGTATTGGCGCTTGTTGCCGAAACCGTCGAAGCTGAAGTTCGACGACAGCACAATCGGCGGTGTCACCGCGCCGTGGGCGGTATCGCGATCGATACCGGCGCGCACAGCGGCGGTGACACGGCTACAGGTCGGCTCGGAACCGGCGGACAGGCTCATGCGTTTTCTCCCGGGGTACGAAATGCGTTGGCGAGGATCGCGTCGATGCGATCGGTTTCTTTCAGGAAAGCGTCGTGTCCGTACGGTGAGCGCAGCACGCGCAGGCTGCCGAACGGCCCCAGCCCTTCAACCAGACCGACCAGATCGGCCAAGGGCACCAGCCGGTCGCCTTCCACGGCGATCACAACGGTGGGCACGCTGATCGCAGCCGGGTCGATGCGGTGCAGGTCGATGGATTCGGAAAGGCGCAGATAGGCGTCCACCGGGGTGCGCCCGACGTACTGCGCACCGGCTGCGTCCAGATAATCTTCAGCGGCAACACGCACCCGGCCATTGACCACTTCTGGAGCGGCATCAAAGCGCTCACCGAATTCCTCCGGGGTGCGATAGCTGAGCATCGCGAACTGGCGCGCCAGGCTGAGCCCGTGGCTTTCCGCGCACTGCAGCTGTCCCAGCGCCACCGCACGACGCTGCAGCGCGCGCCAGGCGGCGGCATACGGATGCGGGCGGTGCGCGCCGCTTGCAGCCACCAGCTTCAGGACGCGTGTCCGGTGCCGGATCGCAAACTGCTGGCCCACCAGCGCACCATAGGAGTAGCCAACGAAGGCCTGAAGTCGCTCGATGCCCAGGTGGGCGAGCAGCACGGCCAACGCATCGGCCTGGTCGGATGTGTCGATCGGCACGTCGAGCGCCCCATCGGCACCCAGGAAATCGAAAGCCAGAATGCGCACCGACGCCGGATCGAGCGTGCGTCCCGCTGCAACCAGGCCCTCGGCCCAGCCCTTCTCGGCAAATCCGTCATTGGCGGCAACGTGCCGGTGCGCGGAGATGCCTCCCGCCAGCACCACCACCGGCGCGTCGGCGCGGCCGACCAGCTCGTAGCGCAGACGGACCGGACGCGCACCGGCGTGACGCAGCGTCAGGACCGTGTGGAACTCGCCGCGCACGGCACTGCGCCCGGTATCGAGGGGTGCACTGAGCGGTACGAAGGATTCGGAGGCGGCGGCAGCAATGGCGAACGTCATGGCGGTATCCCGGAAAGGAAAACGGCCATCGAGCTTTCGCGGAGCTCGCGTTCGAAGCGCACGCAGTGTGCACGGTTCGAACCATCTTTCGGTGGACGCCACGGTCCCCGCAGGATTTGGCACCTACGCAGGGTGCTTGCGCACGCTGCGGGCTGCCCCGGCTTCAAAGGGCCTGTCCCTCTGCCGGTCTCGATGGTGAGTCCACGATGCCAGCCCGGAATCCGCGTGTCAATCCCTCCATCTCGATGAAGCGATATATTTTTTTCGCATATGTGGCCGTCCAGGTCTTTCAGGATTCGATCCGGTTGCGTAGAGTCCGCCGACATTCACTGGAAGATCGACCATGCGCTGGACCCTGCTGTTGCCGCTGCTGCTCTCCCCTCTTCACGCCAGTGCAGCCGGGCCGGACTGGCGTTCAGGCTGGGGCATGGTGCAGGACGTCCACCAGGGGCCGCAGCAGCCTGCCAACGGCATCGCCTCGGTCAGGCTGGAGAACACCGACAGCGGGTGGGAAGCCCGGGTGCACAATCACCTGTCCGGTCCGGTTCAGATCACCCTGGGCCCGGACGCCGGTACCGCACTGCTGCCAGGCCTGCCGGTGCAGACCGTGCTGCTGCCGACCGCCAGTGTTGTCGTCGCGCGGCTGTCGCCGCCGCCCCATGCGCAGCGCCTGCAGGTCCAGCTGGAAGCCGTACCAGGCGACCCATCGGCCCGCCCCCAGGATGTGGCGTACCAGCTTCCGTTCATCGCCACCCGCTTCCAGGTCACCCAGGCCCCGCAGGGCCGCTACAGCCATACCGATGCCGAGAACCGCGACGCGATCGACTTCGCCCTGCCCGAAGGCACGCCGGTACTGGCCGCGCGCCGCGGCAAGGTGATGCAGGTCCAGGGCAACTACACGGAGAACGGCACCGATCCGGCCCGGGATCGCGACCGCGCCAATTTCATCCGCGTCCTGCACGAGGACGGCAGCATGGCGGTCTATGCCCATCTACGCGCAAATGGCGTGTTGGTACGCAGTGGCCAGCAGGTCGAAGCCGGACAGCGCATCGGGGTGTCGGGCAACACCGGCTACAGCACCGCCCCGCACCTGCACTTCGTGGTCCAGGCCAATACCGGCATGCAGTTGCGCTCGATCCCGGTGCGCATCGTCAGCGACCGCGGCGAATTGCACTTCGCGCGTGAAGACGACCCCACCGGCCCGGCCGCAAGCCCTTGAGCGCTCAGGTATAATCAGCGGCTTATCTTTCTGAAGAGCGCCCCGGGCGGGCGCGCCACGCCATGTCCGAAGTCGCTACCGAAGCTGCGCGCCGCCGCACCTTCGCCATCATTTCCCACCCTGACGCCGGCAAGACCACGCTGACCGAAAAGCTGCTGCTGTTCGGGGGCGCAATCCAGATGGCCGGCTCGGTGAAGGGCCGCAAGGCCGCGCGTCACGCGACTTCCGACTGGATGGCGCTGGAAAAGGAGCGCGGCATTTCGGTCACCTCGTCGGTGATGCAGTTCCCGTATGAGGGGAAGATCGTCAACCTGCTGGACACCCCCGGCCACGCCGACTTCGGCGAGGACACGTATCGCGTGTTGACCGCAGTGGACTCGGCGCTGATGGTGATCGACGTGGCGAAGGGCGTGGAGGAACGCACCATCAAGCTGATGGAGGTGTGCCGCCTGCGCGACACCCCGATCATGACCTTCATCAATAAGCTCGACCGCGAAGGCAAGGAGCCCATTGACCTGCTGGACGAAGTCGAGAGCGTGCTGGGGATCCAGTGCGCACCGGTGACCTGGCCGATCGGCATGGGCCAGCGCCTGAAGGGCGTGGTGCACCTGATCAGCGGCGAAGTGCACCTGTACGAACAGGGCCGGAACTTCACCCGCCAGGACTCGACCATCTTCCCGTCCATCAACGCGCCCGGCCTGGTCGAGCGGATCGGCGAGCAGATGCTGGCCGAACTGCGCGATGAACTGGACCTGGTACAGGGGGCCAGCCACGCATTCGACCTGGACGCCTACCGCGCCGGCAAGCAGACTCCCGTGTTCTTCGGCTCGGGCGTGAACAACTTCGGCGTACAGCCGCTGCTGGATTTCTTTGTCGAGCACGCACCTTCTCCGCAGGCACGCGCCACCACCGGCCGCGAGATCGCCCCGCAGGAAAACAAGCTGACCGGCTTCGTGTTCAAGATCCAGGCCAACATGGATCCGCAGCACCGCGACCGCGTGGCGTTCATGCGCGTGTGCTCGGGCCGGTTCACCGCAGGCATGAAGACGTTCCATGTGCGCACCGGCAAGGAGATGAAGCTGGCCAACGCGCTGACCTTCATGGCCAGCGACCGTGAAATCGCGGCCGAAGCCTGGCCGGGCGACGTGATCGGCATCCACAATCACGGCACCATCTCCATCGGTGACACCTTCACCGAAGGCGAAGCGGTCAGCTTCACCGGCATTCCCAACTTCGCCCCGGAACTGTTCCGCCGCGCACGCCTGCGCGATCCGCTCAAGCTCAAGCAGCTGCAGAAGGGCCTGGCGCAGCTGTCCGAAGAAGGGGCCACGCAGTTCTTCCGCCCGCTGATGAGCAACGATCTCATCCTGGGCGCGGTGGGTGTGCTGCAGTTCGACGTGGCGGCCTACCGGCTCAAGGACGAGTACGGGGTCGAAGCGGTGTTCGAGCCGGTCAGCGTGACGACCGCACGCTGGGTGACCTGCGACAACGAGAAGAAGCTGGAAGAGTTCCGCGAGAAGAACGCCAACAACCTGGGCATCGACGCGGCCGGCCACCTGGTCTACCTGGCTCCGACCCGGGTCAACCTGCAGCTGGCCCAGGAACGCGCGCCGGACGTGCGTTTCGCCGCCACCCGCGAAGCAGCGCACAGCATTTCGGTGGCCTGAGCACCGCCATGCGATGATAGGGGGGAGCGGGATCCCCCTCCCCGCGGATCGCATCGCCCATGACCACCGTTGCTTCCGTCCGTGAAGAAATCGCCAGCGCCCTGACCCATGGTCTCGGCGCTGTAGCCGCCCTCGCCGCCAGTGCGGTGCTGATCACGCTGGCCGCCATCTATGGCGACGGCTGGCAGCTGGCCAGCGCCATCGTGTTCGGCATCGCGCTGCTGCTGCTGTATACCGCGTCCACGCTGTACCACGCGATCCAGCATCCCATCGCCAAAGGACGCCTGAAGGTGTTCGACCACTGCGCGATCTATCTGCTGATCGCCGGCACCTATACGCCCTTTACCCTGATCGGTCTGCGCGGGCCTTGGGGCTGGGGCTTGTTCACCGCGATCTGGGCACTGGCGGTGTTCGGGGTGATCTTCAAGCTGTTCTACACCGGCCGCTTCAAGCTGCTTTCCACGGCGATCTATATTGCGATGGGCTGGCTGGTGGTCGTGGCAATCAAGCCGATGTGGGCGTCGATTGATGGCTGGACGCTGGGCTGGCTGTTTGCGGGTGGGCTGTCTTACACCTTGGGCACTTATTTTTATCACCGCGAATCGATTCCTTATTCGCATGCGATCTGGCATTTGTTTGTGATTGGTGGAAGCGTCTGCCACTTTGTGGCCGTGACCGCCCAGGTTCTGTAGAGCCACGCCCTGCGTGGCTGCTCTTCGTTCGGGCGTCATGAACGCCTGACACACGTCTTCGGCCACTGCTAAACGTTGGTCGATGATTCGCAACGCCGTGGATCAGGACTTCGGACGCTTGTGCCGCGCTGCGCGCGGGTACCACGCATGGCGTGGTACCTACGAATTGTTACGTGCGCAGGACGATGGCGTTGGGTGTGCTCCTGACATGGCGGTTACCTTTGCTTCGCGTTTTGTGCACGGGGGGCGGGCAACCATGCGGCGGTGAATACTGAATCCGCTCAGGTGGTGTCCTCCCGCTCGCGTTGGCAGTGGCGTCGTCCCGGCAAGCGGGGGCAGCGATGGCTGGCCGTGCTGGTGTTTCTGTTCGCACTGGTGCTGCTGGTGATCGCGCTTTGGGACTGGAACTGGTTCAAGGGGCCGGTGGAGCGGGCGGTGCAGGCCAAGACCGGGCGTGAGTTCCATATCAACGGCAATCTGGACGTCGATCTCGGACGCGTTGTCACCGTGCGTGGCGACGGCCTGACGTTCGCCAATGCGGAGTGGTCCAAGCAGCCGAAGATGGCCAGTGCTGATCGCGCCGAAATCGATGTTCGTTTCTGGCCGCTGCTGCGCGGCGACGTGCTGATTCCGGAAATCCGCATGACCCGGCCGGATCTGCTTCTGGAGACCGCGCCGCAAAAGGACCAGCCCGGCAACTGGGATTTCCTGGGTCCCAGTGACGGCAAGCCACCGGTGCTGCAGCGCCTGCTGATCGATGATGGTCGGCTGCAGTTCCTGGACGCGGCCGGCAGGACGGACATCCTGGTGTCGTTGAACAGCGGCAAGCCCAAGACCGCAGACAGCGCTCCCCCGCTGCTGGTGAATGGCAAGGGGCGCTGGCAGGGCAATCCCTTCACCCTGGATGGCAACACCGAATCGCCGCTGGAACTGACCAACAGCGATCATCCCTTCCGGATCCACCTGGACGGGCGCGCTGGCGGGACCCACGCCATCGCCAGTGGTACCTTGACCAACCCGTTTGCGCTGCGCACGTTCGACCTGGACTTCATGCTCAGCGGCCAGGACATGGAAGATCTGTACCCGCTGATCGGATTAGCCATTCCGTCGACGCCACCCTACAAACTGAAGGGACGCCTGAAGCGCAACAACGACGTCTGGCGCTACGAGAACTTCACTGGTACCGCCGGTGACAGCGATCTCGGCGGCACCGCGCAGATCGAAGTGGGGCGTGAGCGCCCCTTCCTGAAGGCCGAGCTTGTCTCCAAACGGCTCGACTTCGACGACCTAGCCGGCTTCGTGGGAGCCCCGCCGAAGACCGGCGGCGGCGAGTCGGCCAATGCCGAACAGAAAGCGGAGGCCGCTGCGCTCAAGGCCAGCGCGCGCATCCTCCCGGACACGCCCTACAACCTGACCAAACTGCGCGCAATGGATGCCGACGTGCGCTGGAAGGCGCAGCGGATCAACGCCCCCTCCCTGCCGCTGGACGACATGGATGCGCATCTCACCCTGGACGCCGGCCTGCTGCAGCTGCAGCCCCTGAACTTTGGTGTGGCAGGTGGCGACATCCGCAGCAACATCCGTCTGGACGCGCGCAAGGACACCATCGACACCCGCCTGCAGGCCAGCATCCGCAGGGTGCAGCTGGGCAAGCTGTTCCCGGATGCGAAGCTGGCCGAACAGGCTTCGGGAGGGATCAGCGGAGACATCGACCTCAGGGGCCAGGGCAACTCAGTGGCGGCGATGCTGGGCAGTTCCGACGGTGCGGTGGCCGTGGGCATGGGTCGCGGTCATATCGGCAACCTGATCATGGAACTGGCCGGACTGGATGTCGCCGAGTCGCTGAAATTCCTGTTCACCGGCGATCGGCAGATCCCTCTGCGCTGCGCATGGGGCGACTTTGGCGTCGCAGGCGGGGTGATGAATTCCAAGGCGCTGGCGTTCGATACCGAGGACACCCTGATCCTGGGCGAGGGCACCGTGGACCTCAAGCAGGAACAGCTGGACCTGCTGCTGCGTCCGCGACCGAAGGACATCAGCATCCTGGCGCTGCGTTCGCCGTTGCGCATTGGCGGTACGTTCAAGGATCCTTCGTTCCGGCCCGACTTCAAGGCGCTGGGCGTGCGCGGTGCAATCGCGCTCACGCTGGGCAGCATCACACCGCCGGCTGCCCTGCTGGCAACGATCGAGACCGGCCCTGGCAAGGACACCAACTGCGGCGGCCGCTACGCCAAATAATCCGGCGAGGAGACGCCAGAACCCGCCTCAACCGGTCACGATGTACTGCTGCAGCTGATCCAGCCTCCGGGCCTGGTCGTCGATGACCGACTTGACCAGATCGCCGATGGAAATCACGCCGATCACTCCGCTTTCATCCACCACCGGCAGGTGGCGGATGCGATGCTCGGTGACCAGCTGCAGGCAGTGTTCCACCTGCTGTGCCGGTGCGACCGTAATGACCTGGGCGGTCATGATGTCGCGCACCTGGGTGGTTCGCGAGGAGCGCTCGTGCAGCACGATCTTGCGCGCATAGTCGCGCTCGGACAGGATCCCGACCAGGTGACCCTGATCCATCACCAGGACCGCGCCGATGCCTTTCTCAGCCATCAGCCGGATCGCGTCGATCACCGCCGCGTCAGGGCGGACCTCGAATACCTCAGGAGACTTGCCTTCCAACAGCTGCCGTACCGTGGTCATCTGCCTGCCCTCCAGCGGTGGGAAACACCGCCGAGTGTGCCACGGCCGGTGCATGCCAGGTGTCAACCAGATACAGCGGGCGCTGCTTTGACTCTTCATAAAGACGCCCCAGGTATTCTCCGATCAACCCCAGCGCGATCAACTGCACACCGCCCAGGAACAGGATCACCGACATCATGGTCGGATAGCCTGCCACCCGATCGCCGTAAAGCGCCGCCTTGGCGATCACCCACATTCCGAACACGAAGGCGAAGCTCGCCGTCGCCAGGCCCAGATAGGTCGCGGCGCGCAGCGGCACGGTGGAAAAACTGGTGATGCCCTCCAGCGCGAAATTCCAGAGTTTCCAGAACCCGAACTTGCTGTCACCCACCATCCGCGAGTGACGGTGATAGGGCAAGGCCTTGCGGCGGAAACCCACCCAGCCGAACAGGCCCTTCATGAAACGGTGGCGTTCACGCAGCTGACCAAGCGCCTGCAGCGCACGCGGGGACAGCAGGCGGAAGTCGCCGGTGTCGGCGGGAATCGGCGTCCTGGACAGGCGCCCGATCACCCGATAGAACGCTGCCGCGGTACTGCGCTTGAGCCAGCTCTCGCCGTCGCGGACCAGGCGCGTTCCATAGACGTTGTCGTAGCCTTCGCGCCACAGCGCCACGAATTCCGGAATCAACTCCGGCGGATCCTGCCCGTCTGCATCCAGCAGCATGACCGCGCCGTCGTCGACGAAGTCGAGTCCGGCCGTCAGCGCGGCCTCCTTGCCGAAGTTGCGCGACAGCCGCAGGGTGCCCACCGAAGGGTCCTGGGCGGCCAATGCCTGCATCACCGCCCAGGTCTCATCGGTGCTGCCATCGTCCACATACAGGACATGGCCGACGATGTCGTCCAGCCCATCCAGGACCGCGCGCAGCCGCGGGTGCAGCAGCGGCAGTGCCGCTGCTTCGTTGTGGGCGGCGATGACCAGGGTCAGGCGTTGGGCTGTCATGTGTGGATTGTAACGTCAGGCCATCACATGCATGAACCGTCATTCCTCACGCACGTAACCCGCGCCACCCAGCTGGCGTGCCTGGCGCTGGATCCACGCCGCGCGACGCTGTACGTACGGGCCGGGCTTCGCCGCACTGTAGCGTCGCGGCGCGGGAAGCACGGCGGCCAGCCGCGCGCTTTCGCCAGGGCTCAGGCGCGCGGCATCCTTGTTCCAGTACTGCCGCGCGGCGGCTTGCGCGCCGTAGATGCCATCGCCGAACTCGGCGATGTTGGCGTACATCTCCAGGATCCGCGACTTCGGCCACAGGGTCTCGATCAGCAGGGTGTACCAGACCTCCAGCCCCTTGCGCACCCAGCTGCGTCCCTGCCAGAGGAACAGGTTCTTGGCGACCTGCTGGCTGATGGTGCTGGCACCACGCAGCCGGCCGCCGCGTGCATTGTGGTCACGCGCCTTCTCGATGGCCTTGAGGTCGAAGCCATTGTGCTGGGGAAACCGCTGATCTTCGGCTGCCACCAGCGAGATGGGCAGACTGGGTGCCATCTGCTCCAGGTCGCGCCACTGGTAGTGCAGCCGATAGTCCCGGTCGCCCTGCCCCAGCGCCTCGCCATAGCGCCACAGCATCACCGTGGACAACGGCGGATCCACGAAACGCAGCACCGCGACCTGCAGCACGCTGCCGACCACGAACAGCAGCGGCAGCCAGAGCAGCAGCTTCCAGCGCCTGCGCCAGCGGCGCGGCCGCGGGGAATCCAGGCCATGCCCGGCCTTGTGGTTGCTACGCTCTGCCCCCATTACTGGTGCATCCTCTGCTTGCACGGTTGTCGGCGCATTATCCGGCAACATGCCTCCTTTCATTAAGCGCCCCGACCCGATGACCGCCCAGACCGATTCCCTGACCCGTTTCCTGCTTCCTGACGCCGGCGTGCGCGGTGTGCACGTACACCTGGATGCGACCTGGCAGGACATCCTTGCGCCGGCCAGCTACCCGCCAGCCGCCACCGAGCTGCTCGGGGAGGCGAGCGTGGCGGCGGCGCTGTTCACCGGACACACCAAAGTGGACGGACGCCTGTCCATCCAGCTGCGCAGCAGCACCGTGCTGCGCACCCTGTTCGCCGAATGCACCGCCGCCGGCACCCTGCGCGGCGTGGTCCAGCTGGCTGAAGGCGGTGGCGATGTCTCGCGCGACCTGACCGCGCTGGGCACGGACGCGCTGCTGGCCATCACCATCGAGAATCCCGGCCTGGACCCGCGCGAACCGCAGCGCTACCAGAGCCTGGTCGGGCTGGACGCGTCCGCGCTGGACGAGGCATTCGAGGACTACTTCCGGCAGTCCGAACAGTTGCCCACGCGCCTGCTGCTGGCGGCCAACGGCTCCCATGCCGCCGGCCTGCTGCTGCAGAAGCTGCCTGGCGATGAGGGCGACGTCGACGGCTGGGACCGCGCCAGCGCCCTGTTCGAGACCCTGGGCAAGCAGGAGCTTCTGGACACCCCCGCGCAGACCCTGCTGCACCGGCTGTTCCATGAGGAAGCCCCGCAGCTGCTTGGCGAGCGCCCGTTGCGCTTTGCCTGCTCCTGCTCACGTGAGCGGGTCGCAGGCATGCTGCAGTCGCTGGGCGAGGACGAAGCCCGGGCCGCCGCCGAAACGACCGGCGAGGTGGAAGTCCGATGCGAGTTTTGCGGACGGGAGTATCACTTTTCTTTGACGGACCTGGACATAATGTTCCAGGACGCCGGGGTTGCCTCGCCGGCTCCTGAACGGCTTCAGTAAGGGCCGCGCGAGTTTTGTTCTGGGGAGAACCAAGACTTGTCAACCAACACTTGTTAAGAAATCATAAACACCCTAGGATCAGGTTCCTGCTTCGGCGGGAACTTGTGCTCACCCCTGCTGTCTGAGAAGTCCCATGCGTGCCCTCCTGCGTCTACCGCTGGCCCTGATGATCGCCGTTGCCGCGATCCCGGGCGCGTATGCGCAAAGCAAGGCACGCGCCGACAGCACCGTGCTGCCGGTGTGGAACAAGGGCAGCGGCAAGGTGGAAGCCCTGCTGTACCTGGAACCCACCGGAGAACAGGCAGCGGGGGCGCGCTGGCATTTCGGCCGCAGTTCGCTGGACGCCGCCTTCGGCCTGTCCTCGGGCGACTCGCTGGGGCTGCTCTGCAGCAGCAGCGGCGGTGCCAGCATGAGCAGCCTGGCCAGCCACTGCATGCTGGCCAGCCTGGGTGATGACGACGACAGTCCGCTGAGCCGCCGGGTGACCGGTACGGCCGCATTCAATCGTCCCGGCGGCCGCCTCGGCATCACCGCCGGCACCGGTCGCGAGACCCTCCCCGCCTGGCTGGCCGGCCCGAACAAGTCGCCGGCGCTGCGCGCCGAGCAGAATGACCTCACCGTTTTCGGGCAGAAGAACATCGGCCGCGAAGGCTTCGTGTCCATTGGCGGCACCTATGCCAAGGCACGGCTGGTCCCGCTGTCCGACGTCTCCCCTGCGCTGGTCGACCGCTGGGACAGCAAGAGCCTGTCGCTGGGAGCCGGCTACGGCAATTTCAGCGGCAACATCATCGGCCGCGTGGTCGACGTGCCGGGACAGCCCGGCAAGTGGGAAGGACTGGGCCTGGGCCTGACCTGGCGCACCCCGTGGAGTGGCCAGCTGACGGTTGGTGCGGAGAATGTCATCACCCGTGGCAAGAACCCCTTCGCTCCGCGCAACGAGAGCAATGACGAGGGCACCGTGCCCTACGTCCGCTACGAGCAGGATCTGTAGGCCGGTTCACCCACCATCCTCTGTACGAAAAAGGCGCGCCACTGGCGCGCCTTTTTGATTGTCCTGTGACAGGCACAACGCCCGCCTTGATACAAAGCGTGACAAATCAGCTGAAACTATTTTCATAACGTTTTTTTAACATTCGACCCATCTGCTCAGTGAATGCCTTGATCCACAAGGACTTTGCCGAATTTCACACAGATCACAGCAATCATTAACGCTACTTTAATTCTTGCGAAACGGGAGTTAGTATCGAGTCAGCCTTGTGGTCTTTGGTGCTCCGTTTGGCATCGCCTCCAGGCAAACACCCCAGTGAATACCCAAGATTCCCTTGGAGAGAGAGAGCAATGAACTTTAAGTCCAACAAGCTGCGTGACGCAGTGATCGTTGCACTGGTTGCCAGCGCAGCCACCGGCGGCACTGCCTATGCCCAGGAAACCACCGGCACCACGACCGACCTGGACCGCATCTCGGTCACCGGTTCGCGCATCCGCCAGGTTGACACTGAAACCGCACAGCCGGTGCTGAGCATCAGCCGCGCCTCGATCGAGAAGAGCGGCTTCAAGACGGTCGCCGACGTGCTGCAGAACATCTCGGCTGCCGGCTCCCCGGCGATCAGCCGTTCCGAGCCGCTGTCCTCCGGCGAAAACGTCGGCGGCTTCTACATCGACCTGCGCAACCTCGGTGCCCAGCGCACCCTGATCCTGGTCGACGGCAAGCGTCTGGGCAGCAGCACGAGCGGCTACCAGGACGTCTCGCAGATCCCGTCGGTCGTCGTCGAACGCATCGACGTGCTGAAGGACGGTGCCTCCTCGATCTACGGCTCCGACGCGATGGCCGGCGTGGTGAACATCATCACCCGCAAGAACTTCGAAGGCATGGAAGTCAACGTCTACACCGGCCAGTACAGCGAAGGTGACGGCGAGAAGCAGAGCTTCGACTTCGTGGCCGGCTTCACCGGTGACCGCGGCTCGATAACCATCGGTGCCGAGTACGCCAATGAAGAGGAAGTGTGGGCCAAGGACCGCTGGTTCTCCGAGTCCTCGCTGACCAGCTTCCACCCGCGCAACGGCTGGACCACGGTCAGCCAGTGGGGCTCTGCGCAGCGCCTGACCGGCGGCCCGCAGCTGGTCCTGAACCGCGGTGCGGACCCGTACGACGCGGCAAACTACCACGTGCTGGATGCAACGCCGATCACCGGCGACGTCAGCAACTCCAACCAGCAGATGCACCTGGTCACCCCGACCGAGCGTCGCAGCCTGTTCACCAACGTGCAGTACGACATCACCGACAACGTGCGCTTCAGCGGTGACTTGATGTACACCCGCCGTGAATCGCAGGCTCAGGTGGCCGGCTACCCGCTGCAGTCCGCTGCTTACGGTGACCTCGGTGCGATCTGGTCGGAAGACAGCTACTACAACCCCTTCGGCGAAGACATGAACTATGTCCGCCGCGGCTGGGAAGTGCCGCGCGTGTCGACCAACCAGCTGACCACGTTCCGCTTCAGCGGTGCGGTGCAGGGTTCGTTCCAGTTCAATGACAAGTACTTCGACTGGGAAGTCGGCTACCTGTATCAGAACTCCGAGAACCTGCAGAAGCAGACCGGCAACTACAACGTGCTGGCCGCCAACGCCGCCACCGGAGCGTCGTTCTACAACGAGGCCACCGGTCGCGTGGAATGCGGCACACCCGAGGGCCTGCTCGCGGGCACGAACCCGACCTACGGCCCGGGTGCCGGCGGCTGCGTGCCGTGGAACCCGCTGATCCCGTACGGCCGTACCGGTGACGGTGGCCTGACCGGCAACAGCGACCTGCAGCAGTTCCTGTTCCCGACGACCCACGCCACCGGCGAAACCACGATGACGTCCTACTTCGCGAACGTCGCGGGTAGCATCGTCACGCTGCCGGCCGGCGACCTGGGCTTCGCACTCGGCTACGAGTACCGCGAAGAGAAGGGCGAGTTCAACCCGGACGCGCTGTCGCAGACCGGTTACTCCACCGATCTGGCCGCTGGTCCGACCGAAGGCACGTACGACGTCAATGAGTTCTACCTGGAACTGAACGTCCCGATCCTGGCTGACCTGCCGGGCGCCAAGGAACTGAGCCTGAGCGGAGCCACCCGCTACTCCGACTTCAGCACCTTCGGCGACACCGTCAACAGCAAGTTCGGCCTGAAGTGGCGCCCGATCGATCAGCTGCTGGTCCGTGCCACCTACGCCGAAGGCTTCCGTGCGCCGACCATTGCCGACCTGTACGGCGGCAGCTCGCAGACCTTCGCGTACTTCACCGATCCGTGCGACTCGGTCTACGGCCAGGCTGCGATCGACCCCGGCACTGCGGCGCGCTGCTCCGCGGCTGGCCTGCCGGCGAACTACCGCCAGCTGGAACAGGGCTTCGTGCCGGTTGATGGTCGTAATCAGCAGAGCCCGGTGCCGTTCACCTCCGGCTCGAACCCGAACCTGACCCCGGAAACCTCCAAGTCGAAGACCGTGGGCCTGGTGTGGAGCCCGTCCTTCGTGGAAGGCCTGAACGTCAGCCTGGACTGGTTCAACATCAAGATCGAAAACACGATCGTCGATGACACGCCGGACGACCAGCTGAACGACTGCTACGTGCTGGGCGTGGCCGAGCGCTGCACCACCTTCACCCGTGATGCCACGCTGGGCTATGTCAACTCGATGACCTTCGGCAGCCGCAACGCTGGCTTCATCGAGACCGAAGGTTTCGACTTCGACGTCGCCTACCGCTACAACACCGACACCGCCGGTAACTTCACCTTCAACCTGCAGAACACGTACGTCACGAAGAACATCCTCAAGACGGCCAACGATGATTCTCCGGTGCAGGTCTACAACGGCTTCGAAAGCAACTTCCGCCTGCGTTCGAACCTGACCGTGGGTTGGGAGCTGGGCGACTTCGGCATCACCTGGGGTACCCGTTACTTCTCCGGCGTGAAGGAAGACTGCTTCTTCGACGACGAGTGCACCCTGCCGGACTTCCAGTCGCCGGATCCGGTCCGCAATGGTCCGATGAACGAGCGCGGCTCCACCACCTTCCACGACGTCCAGTTCTCCTGGAACGCCCCGTGGAATGCCACCGTCGCCGTCGGCGCACGCAACGTGTTCGACCACTACGGTCCGCAGATGTACTCGGCTCCGAACTCGCAGTACTCGTACTACGGCGGCTACGACATCGGTCGCTTCATCTACATGCAGTACAAGCAGAAGTTCTGATCGATCCACTGATCAGCACCTGATGCAGCAACGGCCCCGCAAGGGGCCGTTGTTTTTTGTTGTGCGCGGGCATAAAAAAGGCCGCGTCGCCGCGGCCTTTGCACGTGACCTGCCCGTGCGCTTATCCGATCGGAATCAACGTCTCGATCACATGCTCCACATAGGCCTCAAAGTCCTCGCGGGCCTGCTTGGGCTGCTGCAGCTGCAGTGACAGCTGCAGGAAACCGACATAGGCCGCATAGGCCAGCCGCGCACGGTGCTGCGCATCGGTGCGGCTCAGCCCAGCCTGGCGGAACGACGCCACGAGGTACTCCAGACGACGGTGCGAGACGCGGTCGATGACCGGGCGCACCATCGGGTGGTCCAGGGCCTTGAGCAGTTCGCTGTAGATGATGTGCGGCTGCACTTCATGCGCGACCACCTGGAACAGCTGGCGCAGGCGCGCACGCGGGTCGGGCACGTCTTCCAGGCTGCCGAACACCTGTTCCTGTTCGAACAGCTCCCAACGCTCCAGCGCGGCCTGCAGCAGCGCGTCGCGCGACGGGAAGTGCCAGTAGAAACTGCCCTTGGTGACCCCCAGACGCCGCGCCAGCGGCTCCACCGCGACCGCGCCCACGCCTTGTTCAGCGATCAGATCCAGAGCCGCCTGGGCCCAGTCCTCCGCACTCAGGCGGCTGTTGCGGCCGGCACGGGGCTCGCCGGCGGAAGCTTCAGGTTCATTCATGCTGATGATTTAACCATACGCCGAGGTTGGTTTGTGTGGAATTGAAAGATCGGGTGACCGCGAAGACCCCGATGGGGCGGGCCTTCACGACCACCATACCGATGGGTATTGACTTGCCGGATGGCAGGTCCATACTAGCGAGTATGGTAACGCCCGTCATTACATCAACCGACTTCACCGATGCGCGCGTCACCGCCGCGCACGACAGCCTCCTGGGGGTCAGCCGGTCCGGCCCGGGCCGTCGTGGCACCGTGCTGTTCGCGCATGGTTTTGGCCAGACCCGGCATGCCTGGACGGCCACCGCGCAGGCACTGCTGGCGGCTGGCTACCAGACCCTGGCCTACGACGCCCGTGGTCACGGCGATTCGGACTGGAATGCCGACGCCCTGCCCTATCACGGCGAACAGTTTGCCGACGACCTGATCGTGCTGGCCGGCGAACAGCCGCAGCCGCCGATCCTGGTCGCTGCCTCGATGGGCGGCCTGTTCGGCCTGCTGGCAGAAGCACGCTGGCCGGGCCTGTTCTCGGCGATGGTGCTGGTGGATATCACGCCGCGCTGGGACACCGCCGGCGTGGAGCGCATTCTGGCCTTCATGACCGCGCACCCACAGGGATTCGAGTCCCTGACACAGGCCGCCAACGTGATTTCCGCCTACATGCCGCATCGCCCGCGCAAGTCGGAGAGTTCGCTGCGCGCCCTGCTGCGCGAGGACGGCCACGGCCGCTGGCGCTGGCATTGGGACCCGCGCCTGGTCGCCGAACTGGCACGCGACAGCGAACAGCACCAGGACGCACTGGCCGAAGCCGCGCGTCAGGTGAAATCCCCGGTGCTGCTCGTCAGCGGCGGGCGCAGCACCCTGGTCACCCCGCAGACGGTGGCCGAATTCCTGGCATTGGTACCGCACGCGCGGCACGTCCAGTTGCCGGAGGCCACACACATGGTCGCCGGCGATGACAACAATGCCTTTACCGCCACTGTGTTGGACTATCTGGACGTGTTGCCCTCGGCCTCCGCCGTGGCACTGTCCGCCACAACCGAGCACGTCACCGGAGCACGCTCATGAGCTTTGTCGTTCCCTTCCTCGCCATCCTGCTGGCGGGCGCGTTCGTCGCCTACCACCGGATGCGGCTTGTCACCTGGACGCTGATCAGCCTTGCGCTGCTGGCGGCCTGCTGGTTCATCCCCTACGTCAACCAGACCGCAACCATTGTCGCTGCGGCCATTGTCGCGGTCATCGCCGTGCCGCTGCTGCTGCCGTTCATCCGCAAGCCGCTGCTGACCGGACCGATGATGAAGGTCTTCCGCAAGGTGCTGCCGCCGCTGTCGCAGACCGAGCGGATCGCGCTGGAAACCGGTTCGGTCGGTTTCGAAGGCGAGCTGTTCACCGGCGACCCGGACTGGAACAAGCTGCTCAACTACCCCAAGCCGCAGCTCACTGCTGAGGAACAGGCCTTCCTGGATGGCCCGGTGGAAGAGCTGTGCCGGATGGTCAACGACTGGGAAATCACCCATGTCCACGCCGACCTGCCGCCGGAGCTGTGGAGCTTCATCAAGAAGAACAAGTTCTTCGGCATGATCATTCCGAAGGAATACGGCGGCCTGGGCTTCAGCGCACTGGCACACCACAAGGTGATCCAGAAGCTGGCCTCGGTGTCGAGCGTGGTCAGTTCCACCGTCGGCGTACCCAACTCGCTGGGCCCGGGTGAACTGCTGGTGCATTACGGTACCCAGGCGCAGAAGGATCTGTACCTGCCGCGCCTGGCGGATGGCCGCGAAGTGCCCTGCTTCGGCCTGACCGGCCCGTTCGCCGGCTCCGACGCCACCTCGATTCCCGACTACGGCATCGTCTGCAAAGGCGAGTGGAACGGCGAGCAGGTGCTGGGCGTCAAGCTGACCTTCGACAAGCGCTACATCACCCTGGCCCCGGTTGCGACCCTGATCGGCATGGCCTTCCGCATGTACGACCCGGACGGCCTGATCGGGCAGACCCGCGACATCGGCATCACCCTGGGCCTGCTGCCGCGTGATACCGCCGGCGTGGAAATCGGTCGTCGCCACTTCCCGCTGAACTCGACGTTCCAGAACGGCCCGATCCGAGGCAAGGACATCTTCATTCCGTTGACCCAGCTGATCGGCGGCGCGGAGATGGCCGGCAAGGGCTGGAACATGCTCAATGAGTGTCTGGCCGTCGGCCGTTCGATCACCCTGCCCTCCACCGCCAGCGGCGGTGCCAAGGCCGGCGCGGTGGTGACCGGTGCCTACGCCCGCATCCGCAAGCAGTTCGGCCTGTCGGTCGGCCGCTTCGAGGGCGTGGAAGAAGCGCTGGCCCGCATCGGCGGCAAGGCCTACAAGATCAGTGCGTTGTCGCAGGCCACCGCCGCCGCGGTGGACCGTGGCGACGTGCCGTCGGTGCCGTCGGCGATTGCCAAATACCACTGCACCAGCATGAGCCGTGAAGTCATCTCGGACGTGATGGACGTGATCGGTGGCAAGGGCATCATCCTGGGGCCACGCAACTTCGCCGGCCGCAGCTGGCAGGCGGCACCGATCGCGATCACCGTGGAAGGTGCCAACATCATGACCCGAAGCCTGCTGATCTTCGGCCAGGGTGCGATCCTCTGCCACCCGTGGGTGCTGCAGGAAATGAAGGCGGCGCAGGACCCGGACACCCGTGCCGGTCTGCAGGCGTTCGACCGCAGCCTGTTCGGGCACATCCGCTTCGGCATCTCCAACGCGGTGCGCTCGTTCTGGTTCGGTCTGACCGGTGCCCGTTTCGGTGCCGCCCCGGGCGACGCCTACACCCGTCGCTACTTCCGCAAGCTGGACCGTTACTCGGCCAACCTGGCGCTGATGGCGGACATCTCGATGATGACGCTGGGCGGCAAGCTGAAGTTCAAGGAATCGCTGTCCGGTCGCCTGGGCGACGTGCTGAGCCACATCTACATGACCAGCGCCATGCTCAAGCGTTACCACGACGAAGGCGCGCCGACCGCCGACCAGCCGCTGCTGGCCTGGGCCTTCCATGACAGCGTGCACAAGATCGAGGAATCGCTGTCGGCGGCGCTGCGCAATTTTCCGATCCGTCCGATCGGCTGGCTGATGTGGGCGCTGATCTTCCCGTTCGGCCGCCGCGCCGAAGCCCCGGGCGACCGTCTGAGCCGTCGCGTCGCCGCGCTGCTGATGGCCCCGAACGAAGCCCGCGAGCGTCTGGCCAATGGGGTGTTCCTGACCCCGTGCGAGAACAATCCGGGTGGCCGCATCAACAGCTACCTGGCCAAGGCGATCATGGCCGAGCCGGTGGAGCGCAAGTTCCTCAAGGCGCTGAAGACCAAGGGTATCGAAGCGCTGGACTTCGCCTCGCAGCTGGACGAAGCGGTGGCCGAAGGCGTGATCAGCCAGGACGAGCGCACGCTGCTGGAAGAGCTGCGCACGCTGACCCTGGACACCATCACGGTGGACGACTTCGATCCGCATGAGTTGCGCGCGGCCACCTACTACGACCGCCAGGGCAAGGACCCGCAGTCGCAGGCAGCGTGATGCGCGGTTGAGGGTTACATGAGAACGGCGGACTTCGGTCCGCCGTTTTTTATTGCGCGCACGGCATCATGAGATTGCGGACGATCCGCGTCGCCGGGCGCTGCCCGGCTGCCGTTGGATCTGGGCGAACAGCGCTCGGCGGACGGCATACATGTGTGGGCGAATCGAGGTGGGTTTGCGGGACACGCCGTGAATCCATCCATGGAGGCTACTCCACGGCATCCATGCCGTGGAGTGTCCCGCAAACCCACCCCGACCCGCCCCCGATAGTGGGCCGGCGGCCATGGAAGATCAAAAGCGCGCGCAGTGCCCCGGTGGGATCGGTCGACAGACGATCGCCGTGAAATCCTCAACATTCGGTAACGCATGCCCCCGAAACGACACTGCCGTTGATTCGGCCTTTCCCATGGCCATCGGCCCACCGTATGGGGCGTGCCGGGGTGGGTTTGCGGGACCGTCAAAAACAAGGATGTTTTTGACGAGCCTACAAGGATGTATTCACGGCGTGTCCCGCAAACCCACCCCGGCACGCCCAAACACGGAAACCGATGACCACCGGCTGTTCGCCCAGAACCAACAGCAGCCGGGCAAGCCCGGCTCTACGTACCAAGCGCAGTCGCAGCCCGATGGGGCCGCGTCACGCGATCACGCCGGGACAAACCACCAGGCGATGGCGGCGAGGATGGCCGGGACGGACTGGATGAAGAAAATGCGCTTGTTGACGCTGTACGCGCCGTACAGGCCGGCCACGATCACGCAGCCCAGCATGAAGTTGACCAGCATCGGCAGGTGATCGAACAGACCCCAGAACAGACCGGCGGCGAGAAAACCGTTGTACAGGCCCTGGTTGGCGGCCAGTACGCGGGTGAGCTCGGCCTTCTCCGGCGTGTTGCGGAAGGTCCTCAGGCCCAGCGGTCGGGTCCAGAGAAACATCTCCAGCACCAGGAAGTACACGTGCAGCAGGGCGACCACCAGGGTCAGGATCAGCGCGGTCCAGTACATGGGCTAGCCTCGAAGGAAGGCTGACAGCTTACTCCGCCCGCTCCACCGGGAGCTTCTTTTCTTCGCGCAGCACGCCGAATGCCGACGCCGTCATGATCGCAGCAGCCAGTACCCCACCGGCGAACACCGCCGATGAGCCGAACAGTGAGAGCCCCTTGTGCAGCCAGGTGAAGCTCAGGTCAGCACCGCGGTACACCACCGTGTCGATCGCCGCACCGGCTTTGTAGCGCCATTGGCGGTCCACCCGCGTGTAGATCGTCTCGCGGGCCGGCTTGCCCAGTGCGAACTCGCTTGCGCGCGTCATCACCTGCACGATCGCCACCATCACCGGAAGTGGCGAAGCCGCCAGCACCGAGAAGCCGGCGATGATCGCGAAGCCGGGAATCAACAACGCCGGCGCGATGCCGAAGCGCGACAGCAGCCAGCGCGTCAGCCCCAGCTGCAGCACCAGGGTCAGCGCGTTCACCGCCAGGTCGACCCGTGAAAAGAACGCCGTGCTTGCCGCCGCATCGGTGTACAGCCGGCGCACGATCGACGCCTGCTCGTTGTAAAGCAGCGTGCCCACGCCCACCCCGAACACCACCATCGCCGCCAGCCAGCGCAGCAGCGGCTCACGTGCGATCAGCTTGAGCCCATCCAGCACGCTGCCGCCCATTGGCGTTTCACCTGACACCAGCTGCGCCTGCTGCTCGCGGGCCACCGCCCACAGGCGCAGCCGCCAGATGCAGACCAGGCACACGCACAGGAAGCCTGCCGACACCAGCATCAGATTGGCGATGCCCACCCGCTGCACCAGCGACGCGGTCAGGATCGGGCCCAGAAACGCACCGATCGTGCCTGCAGCGCCGATATAGCCGTAGTAGGCGCGCGCCTGCACGTTGGAGAACACGTCGGCCATGAAGCTCCAGAACACCGCCACCGCGAACAGGTTGAACACCATCACCCAGAAGAAGAAGGCCATGCCGCGGCCGGGCACGTTGCTGTTGAACAGTCCGTAGAACCCCAGCAGCGTGACAATGAAGAAGCCGTATACCACCGGCAGGAACACACGGCGCGGGTAGCGGCTGACCAGCGCGCCGTACAGCGGCTGCAGCACCAGCATGATGAGAAACACGCAGGTGAACAGGAACTGCAGCACGAAGTCCTTCAGGGCAATGCCGTGGCCGGCGAACCAGGCGATCAGCGCCGGCGGGAACACCGTATGCGGATCCGCCGAAGCGGCCATGGCCTCGCGCACCGGACGCAGCACGTAATAGCCGCTGAGCAGGCAGAAAAAGTACAGCCCCGCCCACAGCAGCGGTGGCGACTGGCGTAATGCCTGGCGCAGACCCGGGCGCGCGTGACCGGAAGCATCAGGTACGCTCATCCGACGCGGACCCAGCGCAGGGAGCTTGGCGGGAACAGCATCGTGAACATTCCGGGCAGGCAGTGCGCGAAACGGTAAACGATGCACTGCAACACCGCCAGTCTCGCTGATCTGAACAGGCAGGTGACGCTGCGCGTCAAAACCGAACAAAAATCACCATTTTTCAATGTGATACGCATTCATCTTCGCTTTGTTTGTGCAATCACGAAAAGCGGCGCTAGAATCGGTCACAGCTGTCGCGCACGGGCCCCACACGATGAAACACACCACCAGGCGCCGACCGATCCGTTCGGCGGCCACCGGATTGCTGGGCATGCTGATGCCCATCGCCCTGTCCTCCACCGCCCAGACACCGGCGGCCACGCCGGCCGCGTTCCCGGTCAACATCGAGAACAGCGCCGTCGCCCATGTGCCGCACACACAACCGGCCGCCTACCGTACGACCTCGCTCGCGCCGAAGGTGCAGCCGCCGGCCGAAAGCTTCAACGTGGCCGCCATTGAATCGATGGCCCAGCAACTCACCTACGGCGAGCGCGTGCCGGGCATGGCGGTGGCCATCGTGCAGGGCGGACGCGTGCTCAGCGCGCGCGGCTATGGCGTCACCGACGTCAACAATCCGCAGATCGTCGATGCCCACACCGTGTTCCGCCTGGCGTCGTTGTCCAAGGCCTTCGCCGGTACCATGGCCGGCCTGCTGGTCAACGACGGCACCCTGCGCTGGGACAGCAAGGTCACCGACTATGTGCCGGGCTTCCAGCTGAGTTCGCCCGAGGCGACCGAACGCCTGACCGTGGCCGATCTGCTCAGCCACCGCGTTGGCCTGCCCTACAACGCCTACGACCGCGACATCGAAGCCAACGCGGAGTACTACACCCTTACCCACAAGCTGGCCTCTACGTCGCTCAAGTGCCTGCCCGGTGACTGCTACGCCTACCAGAACGTGGCCTTCAGCCTGATCGGCGACGTGGTGTATGCGGCCTCTGGGAGCTTCTACGAGCAATCGGTGGAACGTCGGTTGTTCAAGCCACTGGGCATGAACGACGCGAGCATGGGCCTGGCCGGCATCCAGGCCAGCTCGCGCTGGGCCCGCCCGCACGTGCGCAGTCGTAACGGGTGGGTGTCGCTCAATCCGAAGCCGACCTACTACCGTCTGGCCCCGGCCGCCGGCGTCAACGCCAGCGCCAGCGACATGGCGCAATGGCTGCTCGCCCATACCGGCCATCGTCCCGATGTGCTGTCGGCACCGCTGCTGGCTACCCTGCACTCGACGCTGATCAACACTCCGGGCGAAATGCGCTCGGGGTGGCGCCGCCAGCGCCTGCACTCGGCGGGCTACGCACTGGGCTGGCGCAACTTCGACTATGCCGGGCATGAAGTGATCTTCCACGCCGGCGCGGTGCAGGGCTACCGCGGGCTGGTCGCGCTGGTGCCCGAGCGGGACCTTGGCATTGCGATCATGTGGAACGGGGAGAGCAGCCTGCCCAGCGGCCTGCTGCCGACCGTGCTTGACCAGGCGATCGGTCTGCCGAGCCAGCGCTGGCTCGACGTCGACACCGACTTCGGCAGCGACAACCTGATGGTGGAAGACGGCGCGCCGGGCAAGCGAAAGGGTGCATCGGCGGATCGGGCGGTGGCATCGCCGCGGTGAGTCAACTGACAACGCGGATGGAAGAAGCGGCCTCAGGGCCGCTTCTTTTTTGGTAGCGCCGGCCGTTGGCCGGCCATCCTTACCGCCTGGGCCGGCCAACGGCCGGCGCTACCGTCCGCACCCACATGCGTGGGTGCGTCAGCGGGGCGGGGCTTTTTTTGCGCCTGCGGCGCAAAAAAAACCCCCTCCCCGCTGGGCATCCGGGGAAGGGGGTTTCAGGTACGGCTATCGGGAATGGATCAGATCAGCGGTGCCGGGGTTGCCGGCAGAGCGACCGGTGCGGCCTTCTTCTTGCGGACCGCCGGCTTGCGCTTGGCGACCTTCTTCACTGCCTTCTTGGCCGAGGCCTTCTTGGCGGCGGGCTTCTTGGCTACCTTGCGGACGGCCTTCTTGGCACCGGCCTTCTTGGCGACCTTGCGGACGGCCTTCTTGGCGGTCTTCTTGGCAGCCGACTTCTTGGCTACCTTCTTGACTGCCTTCTTTGCACCGGCCTTCTTGGCGACCTTGCGGACGGCCTTCTTTGCGGTCTTCTTGGCAGCCTTCTTGGCGGTCGCCTTCTTTGCGACCTTCTTGACGGCCTTCTTCGCCGTCTTCTTCACTGCCTTGCGGGCAGCGGCCTTCTTGGCGACCTTCTTGACAGCCTTCTTGGCGGTTGCCTTCTTGGCTGCCTTCTTCACGGTCTTCTTGGCCGCAGCCTTCTTTGCGACCTTCTTGACGGCCTTTTTAGCGGCCGGCTTTTTCTTCGCAGCTTTCTTGGTTGCCATGGGATGGCTCCTCGTCAGTGATCTATGGAGTTGAAACGCCCAGTTGAAACAAACCCGCTCAGCTGTTGCCTGGCGGGGACCGCCGTCGCGTCATGCGCGTCGTGACGGATACGGTGATGCCTGCCATGTACCACCCGGCAGATATCGAATGAGGGGTGCCCTTGCTTTTCACCGAGGGAAGCGAAGCCGACTCCACCGTCATCGGACTCGAGGCGGATGTCCTGGTTGTGCTTCGCGACTGGATGTCGATTCTGCTCACTCTCTTGGCAGGCAAGGTCTGCTGGGCGAAACCTAATCACGCTTTTTTTGACTGTCAACAACCCCCGCGAAAAATTTTCACGTCGCCCCCCTTCCGCGCGCGCTCCAAAGCCGTGTCCGGAACGCCTGGCAGAGGCGTGGACACCACCGTTGCGACAGCGCAACGAACCCGCCTCATGTCCTCGCACTGAAAGAAAAACACTTAAAAGAAGCACTTTCGCAAATCGTGCGAACGCCCCCCGCTGTCTTTGCGGTGCCGCCGCCAACGTGCGCCGCCGCGTCCGACGGCGAAGCAGTACCGGGTCGAAACAACGACGAAAACTTTTCACATGGGTCGGTACTTTTTTCATCCGGTTTGGCAGAAATGCGCAAACTTTTGACCGCCGATCAGACGCCGAAGGGTGCCGCCTGGATGTCCTTTCGGGTGTCGGTCGACCCCGCTCATGCTGTCCAGATGATCCCTTGAAGGCGCCGTGGCATGCGTGCAGCGCATCCACTTCCCTCACGTGCGGATAACAGATGTGGGACGGCGCAAAAAAAAACGGCCGCACAAGGCGGCCGTCTCGTTCCTGGAAAAGCGACCTCAGTGGTCGTCGCTCTCCAGCACTTCGGCATAGTCGTCCGGACCCAGCAGTTCGTTGATCTCTTCCTTGTTGGACAGTTCAACCACGAACATCCAGCCGTCGCCGTAGGCGTCTTCGTTGATGGTTTCCGGCTTGTCGGTCAGGCTCGAGTTGACCTCGACCACGGTGCCGCTGACCGGGCTGTAGACGTCCGATGCAGCCTTGACCGACTCGACCACGGCGATCTGCTCGCCCGCCTTCGCTTCGGCACCCACGTCGGGCAGTTCAACATAGACCAGGTCGCCCAGCAGGCCCTGCGCGTGGTCGGAAATACCGATGGTGACGCGGCCGTCGCCTTCGACACGGGCCCACTCATGGGACTTGAGGAACTTGAGGTCGCCGGGGATCTCGCTCATGGAACTGCTCCAGGAAATATTGGGAGGGCAAAAAACGGGGGTAGTGTAACCAACTCAACCTTCAGCCAGAACGCCGGGCTGCGCCTGGCCTTCACGCACGAACGGGAACTTGACCACGCGCACCGGCACCTGCCGGCCCCGGATGTCCACGCGCACCTGGCCGAGGTCGCCGGCAGGTACGCGAGCGAACGCGATGCCCTTGCCAAGCGTCGGCGAGAACGTGCCGGACAGGATCTCGCCGTCGCCACTGGCGGTCAGTACGGTCTGTCCGTGACGCAGCACGCCCTTCTCGTCCATCACCAGCCCGATCATCTGGCGCGCGGTGCCAGCGGCCTTCTGCGCTTCCAGTACATCGCGACCAATGAACGCGCGATCCTCATCCAGCGCGACCGTCCACGCCAGCGCGGCTTCGAACGGCGAGATCGCCTCGTCCATGTCCTGGCCATACAGATTCATGCCGGCCTCAAGACGCAGGGTGTCGCGTGCACCCAGACCTGCCGGGCGCACGCCGCCGGAGGCCAGGGCATTCCAGAAGGCGATGACATTGTCCTGCGGCACGAGGATCTCAAAGCCGTCCTCGCCGGTGTAGCCGGTACGGGCCACGAACAGGGCTTCTCCCTGCGCGCCGGTCACCTCGGCAGCCGCAAAGCGCCCCAGTTTCTCCAGCACAGCGCGGTCACCTTCGGACACCAGGTCGATGACCTTGGCACGTGCATTGGGACCCTGCACGGCGATGATCGCCAGGTTGTCGCGCTCGGTGACCTCCACGTTGAAGGCAGCCGCCTGCTCACGGATCCAGGCCAGGTCCTTTTCGCGGGTGGAGGCGTTAACGACCATGCGGAAGAAGTCGTCGGCCAGGAAGTAGACGATCAGGTCGTCGATCACCCCGCCCTGCGGATTGAGCATGCACGAGTACAGCGCCTTGCCCGGCACCTTGAGCTTGTCCACCGAGTTGGCCAGCAGCCGGCGCAGGAACGCACGCACCTGCGCACCGTGCAGGTCGACCACGGTCATGTGGCTCACGTCGAACATGCCGGCGTCGGCGCGCACCAGATTGTGCTCGTCCAGCTGCGAGCCATAGTGGATGGGCATGTCCCAGCCACCAAAATCGACCATCTTGGCACCGAGTGCACGGTGGGTTTCGTTGAGCAGCGTCTTCTGGGTCATGACCACGGTCCGGGGGATGAGAAGCAAGATCCCCATTATCGCCGATGCGTCCCCCGAACGCGTGCGGCGATGCGGTATCGCCCGTCAGGCGCTGCGCGGGGCGAACATGATCACCGCCATGCCGGCCAGGCACAGCGAAACGCCCAGCACGTCCCAGCGACCGGGGCGGATGCCGTCCACTACCCACAGCCAGGCAAGTGCGGTGCCGATGTAGACGCCGCCATAGGCGGCGTAGACCCGACCACTGGCGGCCGGATGCAGGGTGAGCAACCAGGCGAACAGGGCCAGGCTGGCAGCGGCTGGAAGCAGCAGCCAGACACTGCCGCCCTTGCGCAGCCACAGCCACGGCAGATAGCAGCCGACGATTTCCGCCACCGCCGTCAGGATGAACAGCAGCAGCGTCTTCAAGAGGTGGACTCGCTGCACTTGACCTGCTGCCAGAGCCGCTCCTGCGCGTCCAGGTCGAGCTCGTGCATGGCCTGCCCGTCACGGGCAGCCTGCGCCTCCATGGCGCGGAAGCGGCGCTCGAACTTCAGGTTGGCCTGGCGCAGTGCGGCACCGACATCCACCTTGGCATGACGGGCCAGGTTGGCACACACGAACAGCAGATCACCCAGTTCCTCCTGCAGGCGAGCGGCGTTGTCCTGTACCGGTCCACGCGCGAACTCGGCGGCGACTTCGTCCAGCTCCTCGCGCACCTTGTCCATCACGGGTTCCGGCCCGGGCCAGTCGAAGCCCACGCGGGCGGCCCGCGACTGCAGCTTCACCGCACGCTGCCATTCCGGCAGCCCGCGCGAGATCCCCGCCAGCGCCGAGGTGTCCGCCTGCCCCTTCGCTTCACGTTCTGCACGCTTGATCGCTTCCCAGTTGACCATCACCTCGTCGGCCCCGCCCACATCGACCTGGGCGAACACGTGGGGATGTCGACGCTGCATCTTGTCGCTGATCGCGCGCGCCACGTCGGCAAAACCGAAGGCACCCTGCTCGCTGGCCATCTGCGCATGGAACACCACCTGCAGCAGCAGGTCGCCGAGCTCGTCGCACAGATCATCCAGGTCGCCGCGATCAATGGCATCGGCCACCTCGTACGCCTCCTCGATGGTGTAAGGCGCGATCGTGGCGAAGCTCTGCTCCAGATCCCAGGGGCACCCCTGCCGCGGATCGCGCAGGCGCGCCATGATGCCCAACAGGCGTTCCAGTTCAGCGGTGGCAGACATTGCAGCTCCAGCAGGCAGAAAAATCAGTCAGGCATCCAGTCGCGCCACGGCAGACGGGTGTCGCCCAGGGCGATGAAGTCACCGTTCAACAACGTCTCACGCCGGTTGTAGCGGAACGGCTTGCCGGTGGCCGTCGACAGCACCGCGCCACCGGCGGCATGCAGCACGCACTGCCCCGCCGCCGTATCCCATTCCGCCGTGGGCCCCAATCGTGGATACACGTCCAGCGAGCCTTCGGCCAGACGACAGAACTTCAAAGAGGATCCTTGCGCGATGACCTCAATCTCGCCCATGCGCGCCAGCAGGGCTTCGGTTTCCGAGCTGCGGTGGGAACGACTGGCGGCGACCCGCAGGGGCGGGACAGCCGGCGCGCGCGCGCGCAGCACCGAGTCGTGAATGCCGTCGCGTCGATAGGCCAGCTCACCCCGCATGGCATGCCAGACCACGCCGGTCACCGGAGCCAGCACCACCCCGAACGCCGGCGCACCCTGGTAAATGAGGGCAATGTTGACGCTGAATTCGTCATTGCGCTTCACGAACTCGCGGGTGCCATCGAGCGGGTCCACCAGCCAGTACGCTCCCCAGTGCCGCCGTACGTCCCAGGGCACGAGCGCGGACTCCTCGGAGAGGATGGGCAGGTCGGGAGTGAGCTGGGTCAGTCCACGTTCGATCACGTCATTGGCGGCGCGGTCGGCTGCAGTGACCGGGCTGCGGTCGGACTTGAGCTCGATCTCGAACGCCGTTGCGTACACCCCCATGATCGCAGCGGCCGCGTCCTGCGCGATGGCGATGACGGTTTCGCGCAGATCGGTGGTGAGCTTGATCATGCCCCGCCGCCCAGCCATTCGCGGGCAATGAACAATGCCGCCAGCGAGCGCCCCTCGGAGAAGTCATCGCGCAGCATGAGCTGGTCCAGCTCGGCCAGCTTCCAGGGCACCACTTCCAGCTCTTCCGGTTCGTCGCCGACCAGACGCTCGGGAAAGAGGTCACGAGCCACCACCAGCCATGACTGGTGACTCATGTAGGTAGGAGCCAGGGTCATCGGCCGCAGCACATCCAGCCGCCGCGCGCCGTAGCCGGCTTCTTCCTTGAGTTCCCGGTTTGCAGCCTGTTCCGGCGTTTCTCCGGCGTCTATCCGCCCCTTGACCAGACCCAGTTCGTAACGGTGCATGCCGGCTGCGTATTCACGTACCAGCAGCACGGTGTCCGCGTCGATCATCGGCACCACCACAACGGCACCATGCCCCCGGCTGACCAGGCGCTCGAAGCGGCGACGCTCGCCGTTGGAGAACTCCAGATCGAGGTGCTGGCGCTGGAACGGGCCGCTTTCCTCATCCGTGATCTGGTGGATGGTGGGGAGTGGTCGGCTCATGCGGACAGACTCGTGCGGACCGATAGAATGCAGGTTGGTGAGAACGTGTTCATGAGCTTGAAATGCTAGCAGACCCAGCCCCTTCCCCGCTGGCCCGCCAGTGGCGACAACGCGACCTGGCCGTGCTGTGGCACCCCTGCACGCAGATGCGCGAGCACCCCGACACCCTGCCGCTGGTCCCGATCGCGCGCGGGGAAGGCCCCTGGCTGATCGACCATGACGGCAACCGGTACCTGGATGCCGTCAGCAGCTGGTGGACCAACCTGTTTGGCCATGCCGAGCCACGCATCGGAGCGGCCATCGCCCAGCAGGCGTCCCGGCTTGAGCAGGTGATGCTGGCCGGGTTCAGTCACGAACCGGCCATCACCCTGGCCGAGCGGCTGCTGGCGATGGCACCGCGCCAGGCGGGCCGCGATCCGCTGGCCAAGGTGTTCTACGCCGACAATGGCTCGGCCGGGGTCGAAGTCGCACTGAAGATGGCCTTCCACTACTTCCGCAACCGCGGCGAGCTGCAGCGCACACGATTCATCGCGCTGGAGAACGGCTATCACGGCGAGACCCTCGGCGCGCTGTCGGTGGGCGACATCCCGCTGTACCGCCGCGTCTACGCACCACTGCTCACCGAAGCCCTGTTTGCGCCGTCACCGGACGCCTACCTGGCCGAGCCGGGTCAAAGTGCGGCTCAACGCGCCCACCAGGCCGCCGACGCACTGGCCACGTTGTTTGACCAGCATCCCGGTGAAATCTGTGCGGTCATCCTGGAACCGCGCCTGCAATGCGCCGGCGGCATGCGCATGCATGACCCGGTCTATCTGCAGCGGGCCCGCGAGCTGTGCGATGCCAATGGCGCGTTCCTGATCGCCGACGAGATCGCCACGGGATTCGGACGGACCGGCACGCTGTTCGCCTGCGAACAGGCTGGCGTGATGCCCGACCTGCTGTGCCTGTCCAAGGGTCTGACTGGTGGCTTCCTGCCGCTGGCCGCCGTGCTGGCGACGCAGGCGCTCTACGACGCATTCCTGGATGACAGCCGGGAGCGCGCCTTCCTGCATTCGCACAGCTATACCGGCAATCCGCTGGCGTGTGCAGCCGCGCTGGCCACGCTGGACATCTTTGCCCAGGACAACATCATCGCCCGCAACCGCAGCACGGCCGAGGTGATGCGGTCGCTGGCCGCCCCGTTCAGTGACCATCCGCACGTGGCAGATGTGCGCCAGGCCGGGATGGTGGTCGCCTTTGAACTGACCCGCAACGGCGACAGGCAGACGCCCTTCCCCGCCGCTGCGCGGGTCGGACTGCACGCCTACAATGCCGCGCTGAAGCGTGGCGTGGTGCTGCGCCCGCTGGGCAATGTGCTGTACTGGATGCCGCCGTACTGTGTGGAAGACGACCACCTGGAGCGGCTGGCCCACACCACCCTGGCCGCCATCGAGGAAGCTGTTGCATGCGCGTGACCCGTTCGTTCGTTGAGACCCCGCTGGCAGTGGGCCAGCAGATTGCGCTGCCCGAAGACGTGGCCAACCACCTGGTACGGGTGATGCGCCTGCGCGAAGGTGAAGCATGCGTGCTGTTCAATGGCGACGGGCACGACTACAGCGCCACGCTGGTCGAGCTGGGCAAGCGCACCGCGCAGGTCCGCATCGACGCGGTGCAGCAGGTGGATAACGAATCGCCGCTGGCGATCACCCTGCTGCAGGGCATCGCGCGGGGCGAGAAGATGGACTTGATTCTGCAGAAGGCGACCGAACTGGGCGTGCAGCGCATCGTGCCCGTCAACGCCGAACGCACCGAGGTGAAGCTGGATGCCGCGCGCGCCGGGAAGCGACTGGCGCACTGGCGCAGCGTGGTGGTGTCCGCCTGCGGCCAGTCCGGACGCGCGCAGGTGCCGGTCGTGGAGGCTCCGCAGTCACTGCTGGAGGCGGCGCGGAGCATGCCTCCCGCGGCACTCAAGCTGACTCTGGATCCGCTTGGCGAGCATCGCCTTTCGACCCTTTCGCCCGCGCCGGAAGGCGTCGTCATCGCGATTGGTCCGGAGGGCGGCTGGTCACCGCGCGACCGGCTGGCGCTGGCAGAGGCTGGTTTCCAGGGACTACAGCTGGGGCCGCGCATTCTGCGTACCGAAACCGCCGGGCTGGCGGCGATTGCGGCTGTGCAGGCGCGGCTGGGGGATATGGGCTGACGACCAACGGTCGTCAGCTACCGAACGATGACCGGTCGCGTGCCACCAGATTCATCGGCGGCGATCCAGCCGTCAGGCAACGACCGTTGGTCGTTGCCTGACCTCAATCAAGCGGCGACCGGGTGCGCCTGGTCCAGCGCGGCTTCCACGGCATCCAGATCCGGCAGCAGTGCGCTGCGTTCGCCGAGCAGCACGCGCATGTGCACGCCGGTAGGCAGGGTTTCTTCCGACGCGTCGGCCAGCAGGCCGTCGCGGGGAACCGCGATCAGCTGCGGGAAGTTCTGCGCCAGCAACGCGTAGTACGGCCGATTCGGATTGCCGCCCAGCGCCTTGAGCACCACCACCTTGTTCTTGCTGGCAACCATCTCGTCGCCCAGCCCGGCCAGTCGTGCGAACGACAGCAGCGGCACGTCCCAGCCATGCCAGGCGAGCTGCCCCAGCAGCCACGCCGGGGCGTCGGCCACCGGGTGCACCTGGACGTTGGACATCATTTCGGCAACGGTCGCGTTCGGCAGCAGCACATGCTGCTGGCCGGTCTCGATCAGTACCCCGCGGATTTCGTCGTTGCTGGCGTAACTCATGGTCTGGTTCCTGGTAAGCGGCGGCGCGGCGGATTACTCGCTGACGCCCCAGCGTTCGGCAATGGCGGCAGCGATCTGCGGCGGGTCACCGGCAGCCATGCCGGCGGCGACCACCGCACTGGCGGCGATCGGGTCGTAGCAGCCCTCGCCGGTCTGGCCCGCCACCCAACCCCCGGCAACTGCCAGCGACAAGGCGTCATCGACCAGACGCGCGTCGGCCCCGCTCAGCATGACCACCGCACTGTGCGGTGCCGGCAGCGCGCTGACCTGTACGCCTTCCACGTCGGCAGTGAAATGGAGCCCGCGGTTCTGCACGCCTACCCCGACATCGTCGGGCAGGATGTAGGCGTTGCCCGCGACCACCGGCTGATCGGATTCGGCCAGCAGCACCGGCAGCGCCGACACGCGCGCCATCTGCTTGACCAGATTGCCGTAGCGACCGCCATCCAGGCGCATGTACACCAGAACGGGCACCGCAAGTCCAGCAGGCAGCGATGCCAGCAGACGACGCAGGGCGTCCGGACCGCCGATCCCGGCCAGGACCAGCACGGCACCCGGTGCAGCATCGCTGGGCGGCAGTTCCGGCTCCAGTTCGACCAGCGACAGGCCACCGGTATGGATGTCGGCCACCGGCGTGTCCTGCACGTCCGCAGGCGGTGCCACCGGCGCGGCCTGGGCCGGCGCATCATCGGTCTCCACGAGCGACCAGCTGCTGTGATGCCCTACAGCGGCGGGCACTGCGGCGGGCGGTGCGGCGGGTACCGGCGGCGGTGCCGCAGGTGAGGCGGTTTCGGCCGCCTGGGCCTGCATGGCGGCCAGCGCTTCTTCCAGCGACAGCGGCTCGCTGTAGCCCTCCCGTGCCGGGTACAGACCATCGGCCGGCACCTCCGGCGCGGCGTCAAACGCCTCACGCACGTGGAAATCCAGCGGCGCATCCGCGTGCAGTTCTGCCGGTGTCACCGGCAGACCCGGTTCGAGCTCCAGCACCCCTTCCTGCTCCGAGCCCGGCGGCAGCACGTCCTGGTGGCCATGCAGCTTAGCCACCAGATGCCGCGCCCAACGCTGGGCTTCCCAGCCTTCACGACGCGCAGCCAGTTCGGCTTCGTCGAAAATCAGGGTCAGTGCCGGCGAGGCCAGTACCGGGTCCAGACGCTCCAGCGCTTCCTCGATGGCCGGCTCCAGCGCGACCAGCACGGCCGCCGCGCCCACGCCTCGCAGCGTGTCGGCCTCAAGGGTATTGGGGTCTTCTTCCAGCACCACGCTGGCACCGGCCTGGACCAGCGCTTCACGCAGGCGCTCACGCGCCGGCCCGGTGCGGGCCAGCAGGGCGACCGACAGCGGCGAGATCAGCTCATTCTCGGACACGGGCGATCCCCAGCAGGTCATACACGTTTCGCATCAGGTCCAGCTCCTGGTACGGCTTGCCCAGGTAACGCTGGACACCGATTTCAAAGGCGCGTTGACGGTGCTTGTCGCCGCTGCGCGAGGTAATCATCACAATCGGCACATCCTTGTAGCGCGGGTCGGCGCGCATGGTGGTGGCCAGTTCATAGCCGTCCATACGCGGCATTTCGATATCCAGCAACATCAGATCCGGCACACGCTCTTCGAGGCGCTCCAGCGCTTCGATACCGTCGCGGGCAACGGCCACTTCGAAGTTGTGGCGCTCCAGGATGCGGCCGGTCACCTTGCGCATGGTCAGCGAGTCGTCGACCACCATCACCAGCGGAACCTGACGGTCGCTTGCCTGTGCGGCGGTGTCCACCGGCCTGATCGGGTTGGCCTGGTGACGGCGCACCAGCGGCGCAACGTCCAGGATGACCACCACGCGGCCATCACCGGTGATGGTCGCACCGTAGATACCCGGCACCGAGGCGATCTGCAGGCCGACCGGCTTGACCACGACTTCGCGGTTGCCCAGCACCTGGTCGATCGCCACGGCGGCGCGCAGTTCACCCGCGCGCACCAGCAGCAGCGGCACCTGGTCCTGACCTTCGGCCTTGGCCTGGCCCTGACCGACCAGCGTGCCCAGGTCATGCAGGGCGAACTCTTCGCCACCGTAGTGGTAACCGCCGTTGGCCGATTCGAAGCGCTCGCGCGAGATCCGGCCGATACCGCTGACCGAAGCCACCGGCACCGCGAAGGTGGTTTCGCCGATCTGCACGAACACGGCCTGGGTGACGGCCAGGGTCTGCGGCAGGCGCAGGGTGAAGGTGACGCCCTTGCCACGCACCGAGTGGATGTCCACCGAGCCGCCGAGCTGGCGTACTTCGTTGTGCACCACGTCCATGCCCACGCCACGGCCAGCCAGCTGGCTGACCTGGTCGGCGGTGCTGAAACCGGCCGCGAAGATCATCGCGTCCAGCTCGGCTTCGCTGATCTGCGCCCCCGCTTCGATCAGGCCGCGCTGCTCGGCGCGGCGGCGGATCGCCTCGCGGTCCAGCCCGGCACCATCGTCGGCCACTTCCAGCACGATTTCCGAGCCTTCGCGGCGCAGGCGGATGGCGATCTCGCCTTCTTCCGGCTTACCTGCGTCACGACGCTGCTGGGGCGTTTCCAGACCATGTGCCACCGAGTTGCGCAGCATGTGTTCCAGCGGCGCGACCATGCGGTCGAGCACGTTGCGGTCCAGTTCGCCGTGCGTACCTTCCAGCGTCACGTGGACCTGCTTGCCGGTGTCCTGGCCCGCCTGGCGGACCACGCGACGCAGGCGCGGCACCAGGCCGTCGAACGGCACCATGCGCGCACGCATCAGGCCGTCCTGCAGTTCCGAGCTGACGCGCGACTGCTGCTGCAGCAGCACGTCGTACTGGCGCGACAGATCATCCAGCACGCCCTGCAGACCGCCAAGGTCGGCCGCCGATTCGTTCAGCGCACGGCTGAGCTGCTGCAGGGTGGAGAAGCGGTCCAGCTCCAGCGGATCGAACTTGTGATCGGCCTGGTCCTGCTCACGCTGGTAACGCGCGACGATCTGCGCCTCGGTTTCCAGGTCCAGTCGACGCAGCTGGTCACGCAGACGCGCATTGGTGCGGTCCAGTTCGGCCATGGCACCACGGAAGGCACCCAGCTGCTGTTCCAGGCGCGAGCGGTAGATCGCCACTTCACCGGCGTGATTGACCAGGCGATCAAGCAGATCGGCGCGCACGCGCACCTGCTCCTGCTGCGGACGCGCCAGCATGTCGTCATCGGCAGCGGCTTCAAGCTGCACCGGTGCCGAGAGCGGAGCCAGGTCCGCGAGCGGTGCACGGCGTTCGACCACGATCGGCGCGACCGGCGCTGCGGCAACGGTTTCCACCGGCGTCGGCACCGGAGCGGGCGTGTCGATCGCGGGAGCCACCGCTTCCGCGGCGGCCTCAGGCTGCGGTGCCGCCTGGATGTCGGCCACGACCGGCTCGGCCTCGGCTTCCGGCAGTGCCACGTCGACGTCGGCCACAACCGGGGCCTGCTCGGCAACCACGATCTCCTGCGCCGCCTCCACGACCGGTGCCTGTTCGGCCGGCGTCTCTTGCGCCGCAGTTTCGTCCTGCGGTGCCTGCTCGGTCGCGAGGGGCGCGTCGGTGACGTCCAACGCTTCGGTGACGTCCAGCGCTTCGGTACGTCCCAGTGTGCGCTGCTCGAACGCGGTGATCAGGTCGACCGGCATGGCGACCGCCTGATGGTTGCCGGTTCGGGTCAGCATCTGATGCAGGCGGTCGAAACCGCGCTCCAGCAGCTTGACGTCCGCACGGTCGATATCGGTGCGGTTGGCCGCCACGACTTCCAGCAGCGACTCGATGCTGTGGCCGAGATCGCCGATGGCGTTGATACCGGCCATGCGTGCGCCACCCTTCAGGGTGTGCAGGTCGCGCTGCAGGCCGGCCACCACTTCCCGGTCCTCCGGGGCATCGCGCAGCTCGCTGATCAGACCGTCGCAGTGGTCCAGCAGGTCCTTGCCTTCTTCCACGAAGATGTCGACCAGCTCGCGGTCGAGCTGGGCGAAATCGAGCGGTTCGGCGTCGGCCGGGTCGTCCAGTGCTTCCACCGCCGTGGCATCAACCTCGGTAATCGCCGGCTGCGGCACATCTTCCAGCTCGAACAGCGGCGCGCTTTCTTCGACCACGGCCTCTTCGACCCCTGCGAAGGTGTCGTGGGTGGCCTGCCCGGCGAGGCTGGCGTCCAGCGCCAGCAGTCCGTCGGTGTCGTCGGCAGGTTCGCCGTCAACCACGGTCAGGCCATCATCCAGCGCCTGCTGCAGGTCAACCGGCTCGCCAAAGGCCGGAGCCGGCGGCAGCACGTCGTCGAGCGCGTCGGCCTGTGCGTCCGATTGTTCTTCCGCCGCATCACTGACCATTGCCGGTTCGAAGTACTGCGAGAGATCCTCAGCGCCGGTGAGTTCGATCGCTTCCAGGCCGACGTCGGCGGCCGGCTGCGACGGGGCTTCTTCGGTATCGGCGTCGGTGGCAACGGCCGGCACGTCCAGAGCAGGCGTGTCCAGCCCCACCGGCAGGTCGGCATCGAAGTAGGCCGACAGATCATCGCTGCCGGTCAGTTCCTGGGTGACCAGGGTCGACTCGACCGCTTCGGTCTCCTGCACCGGCTCCGCTTCGAAGGCGACGATATCCAGACCGTCGGCCTCGACGGTGGCCTGCTGGAGTTCCGGAGTGCTGGTTTCGTCCAGCGTGGCCAGGCCACCGCGCGCGTCGAACTGTGCGGCGAGCGCTGCCAGCTCCTGCGCGGTAGCGTCCTGCGCATCGCGCAGGCTGGTGGCCGGGTGCGTCTGCCCCTCCTGCGCGTCGGCGTCGGCGTCTGCTTCAACGTCAACATCCAGATCGTCAATATCCAGCTCGTCTGCCACCAGCGCCGGCCAGCGGGCTTCGGGCAGCGTTGCCGCCAGCGCCTGCAGGCGCGCGGCAAGGTCGGCATGCGACGGAATGCGCGGAGCCGGAGCCTGGAGCGCTTCCATGGTGGAGCGGATGGCCGCCGCGGCAGCATCCAACGCCGCAACACCTTCGGCGTCAGGGTGCACATCGGCTGCCAGCGAACGCTTGATGAAGCTCTCGGCTGCGCTGGTGACGGCGGTGATTTCCGGCACGTCGGTCATCGCGAACGCGCCGTTCATCGTATGCACCGCGCGCAGCAGCGCGTCGCTGACCGGCTGCGGGCTGACCTGCGCCTGCTGCAACCAGGCATGCAACGTGCCGTGGTGGGTTTCCACTTCGGCTTCGAGAATTTCGCGCAGCACTTCGTCTATGTTGGCAGGCGTACCGGACAGCACTTCTTCGCTGGCCAGGTCGGCGACCACCGTCTCGACCGGTGCCGGCGCTTCCACGACGGTTTCGACCGGGGCGGTCGCCGGTGCCGAACGCTGCAGCGGCACGTGGAAGGTCTCTTCGCCCGCCCCCACGCGATCGGCAATGGCCTGCATGGCCTGCAGGTCGGCGTGCACGCGGCTGCCGTCGCGCAGCGCGGCGTTCAGCTGCGGCAGCACCTCGTAAGCCTGGGTGACCATCGCCACCACAGCCGGCGATGCCGGGCGGGTGCCATCGAGCACGCGGTTGAGCATGCCCTCGATTTTCCAGCTGAACTCACCGAGGGTGCGCGCACCGACCAGGCGTCCACTGCCCTTCAGGGTATGGAACACGCGGCGGATGGGACGCAGGCGGTCGAGGTTGTCAGGCGCAGCGCGCCAGACCGGCAGCAGGTTGCCCAGGTTGACCAGTTCCTCGTCGAACTCCTCGATGAAGACATCGCGGATGTCCTGGTCGATGTTCTCGCCATCGTCCTCGAAACCGGCCTCGATGCTGTCCACGGCCTCGACCGGAGCTTCAGCGGCAGGAACTTCGGCAGCGACCGGTTCCTCCGGTGCCTGCACCGGCGCGATGCTGAATCCTGCCGCAGCGGCATCGAGCTCAGCCAGGAACCGCGCGGATTCGTCGTCAAGCTCGATCTTGCGGATCACCGCTTCGTGCACGTTGGCCACCGGAGCCGACGGAACCTCTGCCACGCTCTCCGCGGCAGCCGGCACATCTTCCAGGGCGGCATCGGTCTGCAGGAATGCCGGAAGCGACTCAACATCAACGGTCGTGCCGGGGGCGACTGCGTCGTCCACCGGCAGCGACAGCACGTCGCCGGCATTGTGCAGCGCCTCGTCCACGGTGAACTCGATCGGTTCGTCGTGCAGCTCCAGTTCGTCGCTTTCGGCGGCCACCGGATCGAACGCCGAGCCAGCGGTGATCGCCGGTGGCACCACCGCGTCCACGTCAGCTTCAACGCTGGCCTGGCTCTGGAAACCATCCAGACTGATCGGTGCGATATCCAGCGACGCGCCGTCCCAGCGGTTGGCGTCGTCGCCCTCGGCCTGCACCGGATCGAAGCTGGCAAAGGTAGGAGCGACTTCGTCACCGGCGGCATCGGCGGCCGGCTCCTCGTTGCGGACGTCCTGGTTCAGCGTCCGCTTCGGCGCATCGGGGGCGATCGGTGCGGTCGACGCTTCGAATACCAGCGGCCTGGCCGCGCGCGCTGCCGGTGCTTCAATGACGGGCACGGCTTCGGACGCGACCGGTTCCGCCACAGGCTCGATGGCGACGGGTGCCACGACCGGGGCGGGATCGAAGGTGAAGTCAGGTAACGATGCGGGTGCCACATCGCCCGGCGCGGGTGCGACCGGGGTGATGTCCAGTGCGACCGGCTCCACGACCAGTGGAGCCTGCGGCACGACCTGTTCGGGCACCACCGGCAATGCCGGTTCAACCGCTTCGGCGACGGCCTGCTGCTCGACCGGCAACGGCCAGTAGCGCAGGGTTTCCAGGCTGGTACGGGTAATGTCCAGAATGTCTTCGCGACCCGGGCGGCGTTCGCGCAGCGCTTCCAGGTAGTACTCCAGGCTGGCCATTGCATCAGCCAGGGTGTCCAGCTGGCGGCCGCTCGGCACGCGCTGGCGGCCGATCAGCTCGACCGCGATGTACTGGCGGACGCCCTGCAGGTAGTCGGCGGGCAGCGGCAGGTCGAGCATGCGCAGCGCGCCGGCGACCTCGCCCAGCAGGCGCGGCACTTCGTCCAGCTGCTGGTGGTTCCAGTTGGTTTCAATGAACGCGACAAAGTGCTCACGGGCCGCGGAGAAGTTCGCGATCGCCTCGTGCGCCAGCACTTCCAGGGTGCGACGGCCTTCCACTGCACTGGGGTCGTCCTCACCGCTTCCGCTGGCCCCCAGGTGCGCGACCTGGTCATCCAGCGATGCATCCACGTACAGCAGTGCACCGGCGATATCCAGGAGCATGCCTTCGTCGATCTGCTGCTCGCCCTGGACCACGCTGGTCAGCGCGTCGCGCTGCTGCACGACCACGCCTCGGGCGACGCCCAGGCCCATCATGCCCAGCGTGTCAGCGACCGCGCCCAGTTCATTGACCTGGGTCTGCAGCTGGGCCGGCTCGCCGCCGGTGCGCAGGTGCAGGTCCAGCGCATCCTTGATGCGCAGCAGCTCTTCCTTGACCGCATTGCCTACGGTGTCGAGCAGCTCGCGGTTGCGTCCGCTCAGGCTGCCACGGGCATGGTCCAGCTCGGCTTCGGTGGCGCTGGCGCTTTCCGGAGCGAAGGCAAACAGCACGCTTTCATTGATGCCCGGCGCGCCACGCGCGGCACGGATTTCATTGAGCAGCGGCAGCAGCACGATCGGGATGTCGCGGTGACCGTTCTGCAGGCGCTCGAGGTAATCGGGCAGCAGCACGCTGCCGCGCATCAGGGTGGCGCAGGCTTCGTCACGGTCCGGCACCTGGCCCGCACCGACGGCGTTGGCCAGCTGCTCCATCTCCTCGGCGACCATGGCCGGGGCATACAGCTCGACCATGCGCAGGGTGCCCTGCACCTGGTGCAGGTAACCGGCGCAGAAGCGCATGCGGCTACCGTCGGCCGGATCTTCCACGAAGTACTCGACCTCGTTGCGCACCTGGCGCAGGGTCTCGTCCAGCTCTGGCTTGACCCAGCCCAGGGCCGCATGGCTCATGGCATCGCGCAGCGTGCTCATGCCGGTTCTCCCGGCAGGTGGGCGCGCATGTCGTGCTGTGATTTCTCGCGATGCATCATCTGCTGATTCCTTCCCTCTTCGCCCCGCCAGCGGGTCACGCCGGCAGCTTGAAGTCGGCAACCGAGCGGCGCAGGTCGGCCGCCAGCTGTGCCAAATGACCGATCGACTCGGCGGTCTGTCCCGCGCCCTGCGAGGTCTGGCCGGTAATCTGACGAATCACGCCCATGGTGCGGGTGATGTCCGATGCGGCCGACGACTGCTGCTGGGCGGCGATGGAGATGTTCTTGATGAGGTTGTTGAGCGCGTTGGACACGCGTTCGATTTCCGTCAGTGCGGTACCGGCGTCCTCGGCCAGGCGCGCACCGGACACCACTTCGGCGGTGGTCTGCTCCATCGAGCTGACCGCTTCGTTGGTATCGGCCTGAATCGCCTGGACCAGGTTTTCAATGCGTCGCGTCGCACCGGAGGTGCGTTCTGCCAGGCGCTGCACTTCGTCGGCCACGACCGCGAAACCGCGACCGGCTTCACCCGCCGAGGCCGCCTGCACCGCAGCGTTCAGCGCCAGGATGTTGGTCTGTTCGGAAATGTCGTTGATCAGTTCCACGATCGAGCCGATTTCCTGCGAGGATTCGCCCAGGCGCTTGATACGCTTGGAGGTTTCCTGGATCTGGTCACGGATCTGGTCCATGCCCTGGATCGTCTCGCGCACCACGCCGGCACCTTCGGCCGCGATGACCACCGAACGCTGTGCCACGTCGGCCGATTCGGCCGAGTTGCGCGACACCTGTTCGATGCTCGAAGCGATTTCGCCGATCCGGTCCGACGCCGAGGTGATCTGGTTGGCCTGGTGGCCGGCCGCTTCGGCCAGCTGCATGGCCGTCGCCTGGGTTTCCTGGGTCGACACGGCAACCTTGGCCGAGGTGTCGTTGATGGTGGTCACCAGGTGGCGCAGCTCGTCAACGGCGTAGTTGATTGCGTCGGCAATCGCGCCGGTCATGTCCTCGGTCACCGAGGCCTTCACGGTCAGGTCGCCTTCACCCAGCGAGCTGATTTCGTCCAGCAGCCGCATGATCGCCTGCTGGTTGCGGCTGTTGAACTCCACCTGGGTCTGGTAGCGCAGTTCCTGTTCGCGCGAGCGGCTGCGCACCGAGCTGCTGACGAAGCCGATGATGGCGATCAGCGACAGCGCACCAGACACCACGCCCAGCCAGAAGTTCGGGAACAGACGGGTGTCGCGCACCGAGCCGAACGAAGAGAAGGCGTCGAACAGCTTCTTGCTGTCCTCCAGCATCTTGGCCGAACCGCCGGTCAGGGCAGCGGCCGACGACTGCGCCGCAAACAGCTGGCGCGAGCTGGCCAGGATCGCGTCCGCGTCCTGCTTCATGGTGTCCCACTGCTTCTGGGACTGTTCCAGCGCTGCCAGCGCAGCCGGATTGCGGACCGCGGCGATGCCGAGTTCCTCGTTGCCGTTGCGCAGGGCTTCCAGCACCTGGCTGAAGACCACCGAGTCACGGGCCAGTGCGTCACCGGCGGCCGCGGCATTGGTGCCGCCGGCGCGCATTTCGGTCACGCGGCGGGCCATCGAGCCGATCACCACCACCTGCTGCAGCGCGTTGTACACCTGCGAGGCCGGGGCACCACTGGCGGACATGGCACGCACCACCTCGTTCAGCTGCGCCTGCAGGGCAGGCACGCCGTTGACGAAGTTGTTGGCGTTGCCTGCCAGGGCCAGGACTGCAGGCTCACTGGCGACCAGCTGGGCGGCGCTCTTGCCGAGCGGCTCCCAGGTCTGGGTCAGCTGGTTGAGCGGGCCGGACACGGTGGTCACGCTGCCGTAGCGCCCCTGCAGGCTGCTGACGGTGCTTTCAATGCGCGACTTGGTGTCCTTGAACGCGGTGAACGCCTGGGCGTTGCCCGAAACCGCTTCTCGGCCCTGGTTGGCCAGCTGCTGGGAGAGCACCTGCAGGTCGGCCGCACCGGTGCTGGCACCGGCCAGACGACTGCCCTGCCAGGTCGCCACGCCGGTGTTCACACCGAAGGCGAGCATCGACAGGGCCAGCAGGCCGAGCCAGAAATTGGTTCCCACCGAGCCCAGCTTGCCGGCCTTGGCGGTTTCCGAAGAAGTACTCATCGTTCAACCTCGATCTTCAATGCAGTAAGGAAGGCAGCAGCGATCAGGCCGCGGCCTGCCTGAATTCTGGGGTACGCGACAACAGGGACAGCGAGAACACGCCCCAGTCATGACCGTCGCTGTGGAACGCCTTGTCGACGAAGTGCGCGTAGCGACCAGCGGCCAGATCGCCGATGGCGGTGTCCTGGCCCTGGTCGAAGCTGCGCTGACCGAACAGTTCGTCGATGGTCAGTGCCACGTCGCCGCCGGCCTGCCGCATGATCAGTACACGCTGGCCTTCCTGCTGGACGGTACGTTCGCCTTCCAGGAAGCAACGCAGATCGACCACCGGAAACAGGTTGCCGCGCAGGTTGCCCACGCCCAGCAGCCACGGGTGGGCTCCAGGCACGGGCGTCACGGGGGGCATCGGCACGATTTCCACCACTTCGCGGAAGTCGGACACCAGCCGGCGGTTGCCGACCCGGTAACCCACGCCTCGCCACAGGTCCTGGGCGAACTGGCGCTCGGGCAACTGCACGGCATGGGCCAGGCTGCGGCGCTCGTAGGCTTCAAGGATGTCGAAGGGAGAACGCATCAGCTCACCGCCACCAGTTCATTGATCCTTGCGATCAGCTCGTCCTCGCGCGGCGGCTTGACCATGTAGTCACTGGCGCCCTGGCGGATACCCCACGCCTTGTCGGTTTCCATGTTCTTGGTGCTGACAATGATGACCGGGATGTCCTTGGTGGCCTGGTCACGGCTCAGCGCGCGGGTGGCCTGGAAGCCACTCATGCCCGGCAGGACCACGTCCATCAGCACCAGGTGCGGCGCGTGCGCCTGCACGAGCTTCAGGCCATCTTCGGCATTGTTGGCCACGAGCACTTCGTGCCCGGCCTTGGTCAGCCATTGCGTGAACACCGCCTGGTCGGTCGGTGAATCCTCGATCAGAACGATACGAGCCATTGTGCCTTTCCCCCCTGGTCAGGCGTTGACGTATGTGCGGATGGCACCCAGCAGTTCTTCCCGCGTGAAAGGCTTGGTCAGGTACTGCTCCGAGCCCACGATGCGTCCGCGCGCCTTGTCGAACAGGCCGTCCTTGGAGGACAGCATGATCACCGGCGTGGACTTGAACAGCTGGTTGCCCTTGATCAGCGCGCAGGTCTGATAGCCGTCAAGCCGCGGCATCATGATGTCCACGAAGATGATCTGCGGCTGTTGGTCGGCGATCTTGGCCAACGCCTCGAAACCATCGGTCGCGGTCACCACCTCGCAGCCTTCGCGCTTGAGCAGTGTTTCAGCGGTCCTGCGTATGGTCTTCGAATCGTCGATGACCATGACTCTCAGCCCTGCGAGTTCCCCACCCGCAGCCATGTTTTCAGTCATTACCTTTCCCCGAGCGCGCGACGCTTGTGCCTGGTGATTCGACGTCGCTGCGAAAGCGTATCTATATCCCACCGGGCCTCCGGCATCAAGGGTCTCGCGTGCAGCCCAAGCCGCTCGCGCCCCCGCCCGACCGTAGCACCCCCGAACTGCGCAAACCGTGAAGGCGGCAAACGCAGCGTTCCGCCCAGTCAGGGAAGCCGTCAGGACCCGATTGCAGCTACCATCAGCGCCTGCCCGCCAGGTTGTGACCATGCCGTTGAACGTCATCGTGGTGATGGACCCCATCGCCCACATCAAGATTGCCAAGGACACCACGTTCGCCATGCTGCTGGAAGCCCAGCGCCGTGGCCACGCCCTGCACTACGTCAGCCCCGGGGGCCTGGCCCTGCGTGATGGCGTGGCCGTGGCCCGCACCGCTCCCCTGCAGGTCCGCGACGACAAGGCCGACTGGTTCACCCTGGGCGAGTTCAGCCAGACCACCTTCGGCCCGGGCCAGGTGGTGCTGATGCGCAAGGACCCGCCAGTGGATGCCGAATTCATCTACGACACCCAGGTGCTGGCGGTGGCCCAGCAGGCCGGCGCGCTGGTAGTCAACGACCCGCAGGGCTTGCGCGACTACAACGAGAAGCTCGCCGCCCTGCTGTTCCCGCAGTGCTGCCCGCCGACCCTGGTCAGCCGCCGCCACGCCGACCTGAAAGCCTTCGTGCTCGAGCACGGCCAGGCCGTACTCAAGCCGCTGGACGGCATGGGCGGGCGTTCAATCTTCCGCAGCGGCAGCGGCGACCCGAACCTGAATGTGATTCTGGAAACCCTGACCGACGGCGAGCGCAAGCTGGCCCTGGCGCAGAAGTTCATCCCCGACATCAGCGCCGGCGACAAACGCATCCTGCTGGTCGATGGCGAGCCGGTGGACTACTGCCTGGCGCGGATTCCCCAAGGTGACGAGTTCCGCGGCAACCTGGCCGCAGGCGGGCGCGGCGAAGGTCGTCCACTGAGCGAACGCGACCGCTGGATCGCCGCCCAGGTGGGTCCGGAGATGAAACGACGGGGCATGCGGTTTGTCGGACTGGACGTGATCGGCGATTACCTGACCGAAGTGAACGTCACCAGCCCCACCTGCGTGCGCGAACTGGACGCGCAGTTCGGCCTCAACATCGCCGGCCTGCTGTTCGACGCCATCGAGGCCGGCCTGCCGCAATGAGTGCGACAGCTGCCCCCCTGCTGCCCCACCAGACGCGTGAGTCGCAACGGCTGGGAGCCACTCTGGCGCTCTCGGCACTGGTCCACGGCCTGCTGATCCTGGGGGTCGGTTTCGCGGTTGCCGACAAGGCGGCGCTGGTGCCCACCCTGGATGTGATCTTCAGCCAGACCCAGACGCCCCTGACACCCAAACAGGCCGATTTCCTCGCCCAGGCGAGCCAGCAGGGCGGCGGCGACCACGACACCGCACAGCGCCCGCGCGACAACCAGGCCGGGATCGTGCCGCAGCCGCAGGCGGGCCTGTCGCCCGTGCCGCAGCAGCGACAGGACGCGGCCCGTCCGCCGCCGCCGCAGGCGCGCGTGGTATCCACCCGCAACAGCCCTGACACCGTGGCCGACGCGCAGACTCAGCCGTTGCCGGATGAGCCGCGACCGGACGCGCCGTTGACCGCGCGCGAGCAGCGTGACGCCGACATGGCGCGACTGGCCGCCGAAGTCCATCTGCGTTCGGCGCAGTACGCCAAACGCCCGAACCGCAAGTTCGTGTCCGCCAGCACCCGCGAGTACGCCTACGCCAATTATCTGAGGGCCTGGGTGGACCGCGCCGAGCGCGTGGGCAACCTGAACTACCCGGACGAGGCACGGCAGCGCCGTCTCGGGGGCCAGGTGGTGATCACCGTCGGCGTACGTCGCGACGGCAGCGTGGAAAGTGCGCGCATCCTGCGCAGCAGCGGCACACCGCTGCTGGATGAGGCCGCGCTGCGCGTGGTGCGGCTGGCCCAGCCCTACCCGCCGCTGCCGGAGAGCAAGGACGACGTGGACATCCTGCAGGTCACCCGGACCTGGATGTTCCTGCCCGGTGGAGAGCTGCGCGACGATCGTTGACGGATGTACGTGCACAGGATCATGGCTTTGACACGCATGGCGTGTCACTACGACCCTTGGTCGCCTGGATTGGGGCGCGCCCGGGACTGGGAGTCGTTCCGCGTAGGGACACGCCATGCGTGTCCTCGGGGTGCTGATTACCCTTGTTTGGCGGCGCGCGCGGCCTGCTGTTCGACCAGGGTCAGGGCCACGTTGTTGCGTAGATAGGCGGGCTCGACCCGCTCCGGGGCCATGAAATCACCGCGTTCGTACATCGGCACTGCCAGCGCCAGCACGTCGGAGGCACGCGGCAGGGCCTGCGCATCCACACCGTCCAGTTGATCTGCCAGGCGTGTGGCCAACAGGCCGTCCGCCGCTCCAAAGCCGGTGCCCACGCCAAACCAGCGCGTGCCGTCTGGCAGATCCACCGCATCCGGGGAACACACAGCTTCCTCGCCCTGCAACTGCCAGGTGCCATCCACCCGCACCTGCCGGGCCACATACACCTCGCCCATGCGCGCATCGATGCTGGACAGCACCCGGTCCTGGTCGGCCGGGGCGCGCAATGCCAGCGCCTGCAGGGTCGATACCGGAATCAGCGGGCGATCCAGCGCCAGCGCGATGCCTTGGGCAATGGCAATGGCCAGACGCACGCCGGTGAAGGCACCAGGACCACGCCCCAGCGCGATCGCGTCCAGCTGCGAGCGCGCGATCCCGGCCTCGGCCAGCAGCTGCTCGGCCCAGGGCAGGCTGAGCTCGGCATGTCGGCGCGGTGCCAGCTCGAACCGCTCATGCACCTCGCCATCCACGTAAACGGCAACGGAACAGGCTTCGGTGGCGGTTTCAAAGGCGAGCAGTTTCATGGGCGCAGCAGGTCAACTCAGAACAGGGAGGTTGGAAACGGGTCGTCACCAGCAGGCACCGCCAGCGACTCCGGGCCGTCGGCGGCCAGTGCCCATTGTGGCGCAAAGAAGGCCTGCACATCGGCCAGCACGCGGGTGCGCCGGAATGGCGGCAGCGAATCCATGAAGATGCGCCCATAGCCGCGCGAGGTCAGACGCGGGTCGCACAGCACCAGCACCCCGCGATCGAACTCGCTGCGGATCAGCCTTCCCACGCCCTGTTTGAGTGCAATGACCGCCTGCGGCAGCTGCTCGTCGCGGAACGGATTGCCGCCCTCGCGGCGGATCGCTTCCAGGCGCGCCTCGAACACCGGGTCATCCGGCGCGGCGAAAGGCAGTTTGTCGATCACCACCACGCTGAGCGCGTCGCCCACCACGTCAACGCCTTCGCGGAAACTCGCCGAGCCCAGCAGCACCCCGTTGCCGGACTCACGGAAGCGCTGCAGCAGGGTTGCGCGCGGCGCTTCGCCCTGTACGAACAATGGCCATGGCGCGTCGCGCAGCGCCTCGGCAGCCTCGCGCAGGGCACGATGAGAGGCGAACAGCAGGAACGCGCGCCCGCCGGAGGCATCGAGCACCGGTGTCAACGCGGCGATCAAGGCCGTTCCAAAGCCCCGCGCGGCCGGGTCCGGCAGGCCGGTCGGCAGATAGCACAGCGCCTGGCGTTCCCAGTCGAAAGGGCTGGGCTGCAGCAGGGTAACCGGGTCATCCAGACCCAGGCGCTGGGCAATATGTTCAAAGTGGCCATCCACGGTCAACGTGGCCGAGGTGAACACCCACGCCGCCAGTGATCGCTGGCGGTGCTCGCGCAGCGGACCGGACACATCCATGGGCGTGCGCTGGCAGCGGAATCCTCGTGGGGTGAGTTCGTACCACAGCACGTCGGCTGCGGCCGAAACCTGCGTCGGGTCGGCATCGAAGTCCAGCAGGGGAAGATCCTCTCCGAGCCAGCGCGACAACCGCGATACCGCTTCCTGCGCACGGGCATGGCAGGCGTCCAGCCCCGCGGAGGCCTCGCGCACGCCGTCCAAGGTATCGCGCAGGTTCACCAGCGCGCTCATCGTGGCATCGAAGCCCTCGCGCACCTGCGGTACGGCCAGCGCCCGCCACTGGGTGCCACGCGGCGGCAAACCGTCCATTGCACCGCGCAGGTCGCGCAGGGTCTGTTCCAGTGCGGCCGCAGGTGCCTGCAGGGCGGCCTGTGCGCCACCGACGCTGCGGCTTTCAGCCAGACAGTCTCGGGCCAGTTCCTGCCACGGCCGCATGCCGAAGCCTTCGCCGAAGAAGTTGGCGGCCAGTTCGGGCAGCTGGTGCGCTTCGTCGATCACAAACGCCTGCGCGCCGGGCAGAATTTCGCCGAACCCTTCCTGCTTGAGCGCCAGGTCGGCCAACAGCAGGTGATGGTTGACCACCACCACGTCGGCGGCCTGCGCACGCTGGCGCGCCTGCACGACGAAACAGTCCGACCAGAACGGGCAGTCGGTGCCCAGGCAGTTGTCCACCGTGGAGGTGACCATCGGAAACAGCGGGGAATCCTCGGGCAGCGCATCGAGCTCGGCCATGTCGCCGTGCCGGGTGCGCCCGGACCAGGCCAGAATGCGCTGGAACTGCGCAACCTGTTCGGGGCTGCTGAAACGCGGCTCGCCACGCGCCTGCTGCAGGCGATATCGACAGAGATAGTTGGCCCGCCCCTTCAGCAGTGCACTGCTGTGGCCCACGCCGAGTGCCGCGCGCACGCGCGGTAGATCGCGGTGATACAGCTGGTCCTGCAGCGCCCGGGTTCCAGTGGAGATGATGATCTTCAGCCCGGACAGCAACGCCGGCACCAGATAGGCGAAGGTCTTGCCGGTTCCCGTACCCGCCTCGGCCAGCAGCACGTCGCGCTGCTCGAATGCGTCGGCGATGGCCCCGGTCAGGCGCAGCTGCGCGGGGCGGGCGACAAACGCATCCAGGTGGCTGGCGAGCGCACCGCCCTCGCTGAGGGCTTCGCTGCTGGCGTGGGCAAGACCGATCATGCGGTCATTGTAATGCCCGTGGTTTCAATACCGCTTGATGCCCGGGACGGTGCATCCCTGGATCTGGGCGTGCGCGGAGGCCGCGTTTTCCTGTTCGCCCCGGGCCAGGCGGGACTGCTCGATGGTGGCCCAGTGGCGCCGGCAGAGCGGACCGGTCTTCGAGCCCAGATCCACCGCCTTGCGTGCCAGCGTCTCCGCCTGTGCCCAGTCACCCTGCAGCAGCGCCACCTCGGCGCGCTCCTGCAGCACCGCCGGGTCGCCCTCCGAGACCTGGAGTGCCTGGTCGAGCGCCTGTGCGGCACCGGCCAGGTCACCGGCCTGGCGCTTGCCCTGGGCGACCACGCGCAGGTCTTCCACGGCACCGTCGCGGATGGGCTGCACATCCAGCTCGGTGTCGTCCTTGCCAGCGGCAGCCTCGACCGCCGCCAGACGCTGCGCCGGGGGAGTGGTGTCGACCGGCTTGACTGGTGCCGTGGACGACACGCAACCGGCCAGCACCAGCGTGGTCGCAGCAGCGAGAAGCGAATGACGGAGAGGGATCATGTGCAGCAGCCTCGAAGACGACTCAACGAGCCGGGGAAGTGGCCGCCGGAGCGGCGGCGGCCGGCTCGGGAGCCGGCTCGGGTTTCTTGTCCAGGCCAAACCAGCTGCGCCAACCGCCCCCTTCGCTCTGGCCCTCACCGCCCTCGCCTTCCGGCACGCTGGGCGGCGCGCAGGGGGCATAGGCCGGTGCGTAGCCCACCACGAACGGGAAGCGACGCGCACCCGGACACGCTTCATCGGTAGAGGCCATGCCGCCGGCTTCGACCGGCTGCCAGTCCAGGCCCTTGTTGTTGACCTTCAGCGCCGCGCTGGGCAGGCGGCTGAAGATGCCGGACCACACCCGCATCGCGCCGGTTGCGCCAAACAGGCCGGTCTGCTCGTTCTGGTCATTGCCCATCCAGACCACCGCCAGGTGGTCACCGGTGTAACCGGCATACCAGCTGTCGCGTCCGTCGTTGGACGTGCCGGTCTTGCCGGCCGGCTGCAGCCGGCCGAGGCCGTCGGCATTTAGGCGCTGCGCCGTGCCGCTGGACACCACCTGCTGCAGGCCGATGCTGATCAGGTTGGCCGCAATGGAGTCGCCTTCCTGGGCCGGGGCCGGGGTCTTGTCGTAGCGTTTGAGCAGCTTGCCCTGCGGATCCAGCACACCGCGCACCGCATGGAGGGGCTGGATCTCACCGCCAGAAGCCAGGAACTGATACAGCTGCGCCATGGCGTACGGGCTCTGGTCGGTCGAGCCCAGGATCACCGACGGATTGCTGTCGGCCTTGATCCCGGCCAGCACGTGGATCAGCTGGGTGATCCGCTCGGGCCCGACCTGCATGCCCACGCGCACCGTGGCCTGGTTGTAGGAATTGGCCAGTGCATCCACCAGGCGCACCGTGCCATGGCTGCGGTTGTCCGCGTTGCCGGGCGTCCAGCGCTTGCCGCGGCTGAGCTGCACGGTCACCGGAGAGTCGTCGACGAAGGTGGCCAGCGAATACTTGTCCGGCTGTGCCAACGCCAGCAGGTAGACGAAAGGTTTCAGCAGCGAGCCCACCGGGCGCTGCGCCTCGATGGCGCGGTTGAAGCCCGGCTCGGCCACGTCGCGGCTGCCAACCACCGCCAACACGTCGCCATTGTGCACGTCGGTCAGCACCAGGCCCGCCTGCAGCTCCGGGCGGCGCTTGTTCTCCAACGACTTCAGCGTGCGGGTGACCGAGCCCTCGGCATAGGCCTGGGCCGAGGGCGACATACCGGTCATCACGCTCAGGCCGGCTCCCTGCAGGACCGACTCGGGATAATCGTGCCCCAGCTGGCGACGCACCAGGTCGACATAAGCCGGGAAGCGGTTGGCCGCGATCAGGCCCGGCACCTTCGGAACGCCCAGCGGGGCCTTCAGCGCACGCTGCAGCTCGGCCTGGTCGATCAGGCCGTTTTCATGCAGCTTGCCCAGCACGAAGTTGCGACGATCCAGCGCACGCTCGGGATTACGGCGTGGGTCGTAGTAGGACGGCCCTTTGACCAGGCCGATCAGCAATGCGATGTGTTCGGTATTGAGCGAGGAGAGGTCGCGCCCGAACCAGAACTCAGCGCCGGAGGACATGCCATGGATGGCCTGGCTGCCACGCTGCCCCAGGTACACCTGGTTGAGGTAAGCCTCCAGAATGGTGCGCTTGTCGTAGCGCGCCTCCATGATCAGCGCGTACAGCACTTCATTGAATTTGCGGGTGACGGTCTGTTCCTTGCCAATGCCGAGCAGCCCGCTGCGGGCCAGCTGCTGGGTCAGCGTGGAGGCACCCTGGCGGCTCTGGCCACCCGAACGCACGGTCACCCAGATCGCGCGGACGATACCGCTCAGATCGATACCGTGGTGGCGGTTGAAGTCCTTGTCCTCCACCGCCTGCAGGCCGGTGACCAGCAGCTCGGGGGTTTCTTCCAGGCGCACCAGGCGGCGCTCTTCCTGCTTCTGGCCGTATAGCGTGGCGATCCGCGCTGGGTCCAGCCGTGCGGCCTTCAGGGCCTTCCGGGTGGCCGCATCGCGCAGCGAGGCGATCTGCCCGCCGGAAACCGTCAGCTCGACCCGGCGCGGAGCGACCGGACCGTCCACGTCGTTGTAGCCACGGCTGGAAATGACAAAACGTCCACCGTTCTGGCTGAACGTCGCCGGCGAGGTGCCGTTACCGTCGTCGCGGTACGCCGCGGCCGCCAGCTCGGTTTTCAGGGTCTGTACGTCCATCGCCACGCCCGGGGCCAGCGCCAGCGGCCGTGCGTACACACGGGTGGGAATCTGCCAGCGCAGCTCACCGAAACGCTGGGTGACCTGGGTGTTCAGGTACACGGTGTAAGGGATCAGAAAGCCCAGCGCCAGCGCGAAGGCCGCCATGCCCCAGGTGATCAGACGACTGCGCCAGCGCGGCCAGCGGCTCTCGTTGTCGTCGTCAAACGCGTCGGTGTCGTCGGAATCGTAGCGTGGGGGCACGGGCATGCAAGAATGTAAATGTCGGGCGAGTCTAGCGCAGCCACGGTGGCGCGCGTGTTCCCGGCCTGTTCCCCGCTTAAGCTGGAGTTGTAACGGGATGTCGATGTCCTTGGCCGATGCACGCTACTTCCTGAACCGCATGATCGGTCTGTTCCGGCGCAGTCTGGACAGCCTGCGCACCCGGGGCTGGCGGGCCACCTGGCAGCGCATCCGGGTGCATACCCAGCCGCTGCCGGCGCTGCGCGGGCCGGCGCTGTACCTCCCGGAACCCTCGCCGTTCACCCCGTTCAGCGTCCCATTCGATGCTGAACCGCTGGTCAGCATCGTGATCCCTGTCTACAACCACGTCGATCACACCCTGGCGTGTCTGCGCGCGTTGGCAGCCCACCCGCCGCTGGCGCGCTGCGAAATCCTGGTGGTGGACGACGGCAGCAGTGACCTGACCGGCGAATGGATGCCGCAGATCCAGGGACTGCGGTACGAGGTGCGTGAGCGCAACGGCGGCTTCATCGAGGCCTGCAATGACGGCGTGACCCGATCGCGCGGCCAGTACGTGGTGCTGCTCAACAATGACACCGTGCCGCAGCCCGGCTGGCTAGATGCATTGCTGGACACGTTCTCCAGCGTGCCGGGTGCCGGTCTGGTCGGAGCACAGCTGATCTACCCCGACGGTCGCCTGCAGGAATCCGGTGGCGTCCTGTTCCACGACGGCAGCGCGTGGAGCTATGGTCGCTTTGAGTCCACCGAAGATCCCCGCTACAGCGCGCTGCGCGACGTCGACTACTGCTCGGGCGCGGCGATCATGCTGCCGCGGGCGTTGTGGGACCAGCTGGGCGGCTTCGATGTGCGCTACCGCCCGGCCTACTACGAAGACACCGACCTTGCCTTCGCGGTGCGTGCCGCGGGTCACCGCGTGCTGGTGCAACCAGCAAGCCGGGTCGTGCATGACGAGGGCACCAGCAACGGCACCGACACCGGCAGCGGCATCAAGGCCTACCAGGTGCGCAACCGCGGGGTGTTCGCGCAGAAGTGGGCGACCGCGCTGGCCGCGCACCCCGCTCCGGGCAGCGTGCCTTCCCCGGCACTGCTGCATCGGAGCCAACGCCAGGTGCTGATACTGGATGAGGCGGTTCCGCAGCCGGATCGCGATTCCGGTTCCCTGCGCCAGTTCAACCTGATCCGCATGCTGATCGCCGCTGGCCTGCATGTGGTGTTCGTGCCCACCCGCCGCGAGCATGCCGGGGCTGCCACTGAAGCCCTGCAGCGGCTTGGCGTGGAGGTCTGGTATGCGCCATTCCTGCACGGCATCGGCCCCTGGCTGCGAGAACATGGCCCACGCTTTGCCGTGGTCATGATGGTGCGCCACCACGTCGCCAGCGAATGCCTGCCCCTGCTGCGCAGTTATGCGCCGGGCGCACGGCGGGTGTTCGACACGGTTGACCTGCACTATCTGCGCGAGCGCCGCGGCGCGGAGCTCGCCAACGACCCGGGCCGACTGCGCATGGCCGAACGCACCCGCGAGCGCGAACTCGCGGTCATGGCGGCGTGCGACATCACCGTGCTGGTCAGCGAGGCGGAGCGGGTGCAGTTGCAGGCCGATGCCCCGCAGGTACGGGTGGAACTGATCTCCAATCTCCACGAAGTGGCCGGTGCGGGTGCCCCGTTCGCGCAGCGCCGTGACCTGGTGTTCGTGGGCGGCTTTGCCCACCCGCCCAACGTGGATGGCGTGACCTGGTTCATCAGCGAGGTGTTTCCCCACATCCGTGCCGACCTGCCGGGCGTGCGCTTCCACTGCATCGGCGCGCAGCCGCCGCCGGCGCTGCACGCGCTGGCCGCCGGCCAGCCTGACGTGATCATTCACGGATTCGTGCCGGTGGTAACACCGTACATGGACGAGGTCCGCATCGCCGTGGCTCCATTGCGCTTCGGCGCGGGGGTCAAGGGCAAGGTCAACCTGAGCATGGCGCATGGTCAGCCGGTAGTGGCCACCACCTGCGCGGTGGAAGGCATGCACCTGCATGATGGTGCCGACGTGCTGGTTGCCGATGATGCGCGCGCGTTTGCCGCTGCGGTTGTCAGGCTGTACGAGGACGAAGGACTGTGGATGGCCTTGTCCTCGGCCGGGCTGCGCAACGTGGCCGAGCACTTCTCCCTGGATGCCGCACAGGCGAGCGTGCAGCGCGTCTTTGTCGCGTCCTAGCCCGCGCTGGCCTGGCGGATGCGATCGGCCGCCTGCTCCGCCGTCATCGCGCGCCAGGTCTGCGGCCCGGGATGGAACGGCCGCGGATGCACCCCCAGCAGTTCGGCGAGGCGACGGTTGTCGGCCACCAGATCCTGCCGCAGGCGCGACACCGGCCCGCGCATCCGTGGCCACGCCCTGGACAGCAAGGTCAGCAGGCCGCCGGGCAGATACACCGGCAGTGTCAGCCGGCCGATGCTGCGGTGCACGCGCTGGAACATCTGCTGGTAAGACAGGCGCTCGCCGCCACCGATCTGCAGGATCTGCCCGGCGGCCGCGTCGCACTGCAGCGCCTGCATGACCGCCAGCGCGATATCGTCGGCATGCACGGGCTGGCGAATGCCCTGCGCCATCGGAATGGGAAACACCCGGCTGCGCAGCGCACGCTGCACGAAGGGCGTCAGGCTGCGGTCGACCCCTGCGCCGTACACCAGCGTGGGTCGCAGAATCGTCCACTGCATCCCCAGTCGATCGGCCTGCGCGGCCAGATTCGCCTCGCCCTGCTGCAGCAGCTTCACCAGCGCCTGTTCCGCCGGCTGCGCCGAATGCTGCTTGGTCAGCACGCTCATGGAACTGGTCACGATGATCTTCCGTGCCGGAGCCTGTGTCTGTCGCGCCAACCAGTCGCCCCAGGCATCCAGCGGAGCAAAACTGACGATCGCGCTCCACGGTCGATCGGGACTGGCCAGGGCGCGCATGTCCGCGGCCCACCAGTCCACGCCCACCTGCGCGGGCTGAGCATGGCGACTCAGGGCCACCACGGGTTGTCGCGCGGCCACCAGTCGTGCCAGCAGAAAGCGGCCGATCTGGTTGGTGGCACCCGAAAGGAGAACGGTCATGGGGGTCCTGCAGCGACAACAGCGCGCACTATCGCAAAAACCTCCGCTCAGCGCAGCGCCCCGACGTCGTGCAGCCGCTGCTGCAGGGACTGATACTCCGGTGCCGTCCGCGGTACACCCAGCGCCGCCGCTTGCTGCAGTGCGTCTTGGGCAAAGCTGACCTCCCCGCGTCCCAGACGTTCGCTCCCCAGGGCCAACCAGCGCTGCCCGAGGCGCAGGCGCGCGGTTGCAAGCGTCGCATCATCGCGTCCCAGCGCGCGCCACGCCGCCAGGCAGGCACCGGCTGCCTGGACCCGGTTCTCACGCAGGCGGTCCTCGAAGCAGTCCTGCGTGGCAGGCAGCAGCCGACCGGCGGCCGCGCGCACGCGCGGATCCTGCGGGGCGAGCGCCTGGGCCTCGCGCAGGGCGTCGTAGGCGCTGTCTCCCGGCGGAGTGAGGAACCGACCCTGCGCCTGCGCGTCGTTGAAACGCTGCAGCAGCGACTGCAGTGCCTGCTCCCGACCCGCGCGCGGCCCGTCGCGGGCAGTGAGCGCACGCTGGGCCACGCGTGCCTGCTGCAGAACCTGTTGTGCGGACTTCAGACCGCTCTCGGTGGCACCCAGCGCGCGGGCCTGCGCCAGCGACTGCTCGGCCGGCGCAAAACGGAAATCGCCAGCCAGACGGATCGCCTCGGCCAGCAGCGCGTCGCTGACCTGCTGAACTCCCTGCTGCGCGGTGGTCTCCTCCGGACGGGCTGTCAGCACGGCCTGGAAATGGTCGGCGGCGCTCTCCAGCCGCCCCGCACGCAGGGCCTGCTGACCCAGCAGCAGGCGACGTTCCAGCGCACCGTTGAGCGCCGCTTCACTGGCCGGCAGATCGACATGCCCCGCATCAAACAGACGGGCGCGCTGCAGCAACGGTGCAGCCCGCACGACATCACCCGCGTCGGCCGCCGTGCGTGCCTGCAGCAGCAACTCGGACAAGGCATCCTCACGCCCCTCCAGCGCCCTCACGTGGGTGGGAGCCAAGGCCAGTACCTGTTGGAACAGCGGCAACGCACTGTCCTCACCCCCATCCAGACGGCCGGCGCGCAGAGCCGCTTCAGCGCGCCCGAGCAGCACGCCAAAACCGGCTCCCGCGTGCTGGCGGTCGCGCAGCAACTGCGCGACCGCATCGGCATCGCGCTGCGGAACCTGCAGTTCGCGCGCCAGTCGCAGTGCCTGCTGCGCCGTTTCGAGATCGCCGGCCTGCAGTGCCTTGCGGGCCTGCTGCAATGCGGCCTGCCCGGTACGGGCCAGTCCGCTTCGCGCCTGCGGCCGGTCGCTGTCCAGCGCCAGTGCCGCCTGATACCACTCACGCGCGCCAGTACCGTCGGCCGCGCTCAGCCGCCCTGCGGCCAGTGCACGATCACCGCGATCCAGCAACTGTTCCACCTGCGGCTCATTCCAGAACCAGTTGGCCAGCGGTGCACGCAGCACCACCAGCAGCAGGAACACCGCCGCTGCGGCCAGCAATGCCCACCGCCAGATCCGGCGCGCATGCCAGGCCTGCACCCACCACCAGCGCCCCTCGCGACGCACGCGACGCAACGCGGCCTGGGCAGCGTCCTCATGCGATCCGGTAGGTGGACGGCTCATCCGTTGAGCCTAGCGCTGTTCACGTGAGTTCAGCCTAGACGCCGCACGTCATTGACCCCGGGAAGGGCGTCCAGCTTACCCAGCAGCGTGGCCAGCTGACCGTAGTCACTCACCTTCAGGCGCAGTCGCAGATGCGCACGTCCGCTGTTGCGCACGTTGTCGCTGTGGATGTCGAGCACGTAGGCATCTTCCTGTGCGATCAGGTTGGTGATGTCCTTCAGCAGCCAGCGCCGGTCCACGGCATTGACCACCACATCCACCTCGTAGCCGCCACCGGCCTGCCCCCACTCGACCGGCAGGATTCGCTGCGGGCTGGCGGCCTGCAGGCGGGCCAGTGCGGCGCAGTCGGTACGGTGCACGGTGACGCCGCGGCTGCGGGTCAGGTAACCCACGATGGGTTCACCGGCCACCGGCTGGCAGCACCGGGCCAACTGGACCAGAAGGTTACCCACGCCCTGCACGGTGAATTTGGATTTGCCCAGGCTTTCCCGCCGTGCGGTAGGGCGCGGCACAGCCGGTGCAACCGGCTGCGACGCGGCGCGCTCGGCTTCGAGCAATGCCCGGCTGACCTGATGCGGACCGGTGTCCCCCAGCGCCACCTGGATGTACAGGTCGTCCACGCTGTCGGCATGGAACTTCTTCGCCGCCACGGCCAGATCGGCGTGCTGCAGACCCAGCCGCTTCAGCTCACGGTCGAGCAGTTCGCGACCGGCCTGCACGTTGCGTGCGCGATCCAGCTTGTGGAACCAGTTGCGCACCTTCTCGCGCGAACGGTTGCTGGCCAGGTAGCCGTTGGCGACAAGCAGCCAGTCGCGCCGGGGGTCCGCTTCCTTGCCGGTCAGGATCTCGACCCGGTCGCCGCTGCGCAGCCGGTAGGTCAGCGGCACGATGCGCCCGTTGACCTTGGCCCCGCGGCAACGGTGACCCACCATGGTGTGCACGTGATAGGCGAAATCCAGCGGTGTGGCCCCCTGCGGCAGGTCCATCACCTCATCCTTGGGGCTGAGTGCGTAGACCCGGTCTTCGGTCAGCTCCGCGTCCAGCGCACCGGCCAGTTCGGCCCCCTGCCCTTCCTGCGACTGCTCCAGCAGCTGGCGCATCCAGGTGATCTTGCGATCAAACGCCTTCTCGGCCCCCTTGCTGCCTTCCTTGTAGCGCCAATGTGCGGCGACGCCGAGTTCGGCCTGCGCGTGCATGTCATGGGTGCGGATCTGGACTTCGATGGTGCGCCCCTCCGGCCCGATCACCGCCGTGTGCAGCGAGCGATAGTCGTTGGCCTTGGGCCGCGCGATGTAGTCGTCGAACTCGCTGGGCACCGGCACCCACAGCGAATGCACCACGCCCAGCGCGGCGTAGCAGGCCGCCACGTCCTTCACCATGACCCGCACGGCACGGATGTCATACAGCTGGTCAAACGCCAGCCGCTTCTTCTGCATCTTTCGCCAGATGCTGTAGATGTGCTTGGGTCGCCCGCTGACCTCCGCCTCGATGCCCTGCGCGGCGAGTTCACGAGAAAGGGCCTTCTTGACCGATTCGACGTAGCGCTCACGGGCCACGCGGGTTTCGTCGACCTCCCGTGCGATACGGCGATATGTATCCGGCTCCAGGTGACGGAACGCGAGATCTTCCAGTTCCCACTTGAGCTGCCAGATGCCCAGGCGGTTGGCCAGTGGAGCGTGGATGTCGCGGGTAAGCTGGGCCAGCGCCCGCCGCTCCTCCTCGGGCTGGCGGTCGGCCGCACGCATCCGCGCCAGTTGCCGCGCCAGCAGGATCGGCACGACCCGCAGGTCATGGATGATCGACAGCAGCAGCCGACGCAGGCCCTCGCTGTTGCGTCCGGCCTCGCGGCCTGCGTGCAGCGCCCACACCTGGTCGGCGGCGTCCAGACCGTCCAGCAGCCCCAGCACGGCCGCCTTACGCTCGCCCAGTGGAAGGGCGTCCAGCCCGGCACGCAGCGTCGGCAGGTCGAACAACAGCGCGGCGAGCAGTGCACTGTCGTCGGCAGAAAGCAGCGACAGCGCGTCGATCGTGTCGGCCAGCACCGACCAGGGGACGTGCGGACTCTGCTCGCCCCCTTCGCTCTGCCATCGCTGCAGCAGCGCCGCACGCAGAGGCGGCGACAGGGAGGCCGCCGAAGGTCGATTAAACAAGGCATCCAGGCCGGGGACGGAAGCGCGGTTCACAGCATCATGCAGACAGGACAGAGGCCTCTACACTAGCGCTCCGGCCGTGGTCGGACAATCAAAACACGTGCATGAGCAGATGCTGCTCGCGCGTCGGGACGTGTGCGATGATGCGCTTTCCCGCTCTGGGCTGGGGTCATCGGAGAATGTTCATGCGTGTTTGCCGTTTGAAGGTGTTGGCGTGTGCCGCCGTCCTGATGAGCCTGGCCGCACCGGCACTGGCGCAGCGCGCCGTGGAAGGCGATCTGCAGCAGCAGATGACGCCGTCGGAGTTCAAGGCGGCCGGATTGGACAAGCTCAGCCCGGCTGAACTGGCCGCGCTGAACGGGTGGTTGCAGGGCAAAGTTGCCGCCGTCACGGCTGACGTCCGTGAACAGACCCGCGAACAGGCGCGCGAGGAAGGCCGCCAGGAAGTGATCGGCAAGAACCGCGGCTTCTGGGATTTCGGCAGCAAGGAGCCGATCGTCAGCACGCTGCAGGGCGACTTCCGCGGCTTTGGCAAAGGCCAACGCTACATCCTCGCCAACCAGCAGGAATGGGAGCAGAGCGACGACGTCAGCCGTTCCGGCTTCCGCAAGAGCAACCCGGCGGTCTCGATCACCCCCGGCCTGATGGGGGTCTGGTACATGGAGATCGACGGGGTCAACACCCGGGCCAAGGTCCGCCGGGTCAAGTAAACCGGCCCTGCGCCACGCACCGGCCCGGTGCGTGGCGCAGGCGCGTCACCCCTGCCGCAGTGCCGCCACCCGCTGGGCCAGCTTCTTGGCTGAGATGCCGGTTTTCGCCCCGAGTTCCTGGGCGAACAGTGATACCCGCAGCTCCTCCAGGTCCCAGCGCAGCGCCTGCCACTGCGCGCGTCCTCGCAGGCCACGCGCCTGCGCTTCGTCCAGCGCATCCAGGAACGGCCGCAGCTCCAGCATGCGCGCCTGGTCGCGCGGCGGATCACGCTTGGCGCGCTCGGTCCGCAGGATCATCGCGCGCAGGTAGCGCGGATAGTTGGCCAGTGCGTCGGCAGGTGTATCCCGCAGGAACCCGGGGTGTACCAGCGCGGCCAACTGCTGTTCCATGTCGTCCAGATTGCCCCGCGCCCAGCCCATCAACGGTGCCTCCAGTTGCGGCTTGAGTTCGGCGACATGGGCCAGGATCGATTCGGCCAGTTTCAGGCGCGCCATCGCCTCACCGAACAACGCCCGTCCGGCGGTGTCGCGCCGCTGCGCGAAAGCCGCCGGATCGCGGATGTCACCCAGGCCATCGGCCAGTACCGCGTTCAGCGCCGCATCCACCAGGTCGCCGCGCAGGCGCTCCTGCGACTCGATCGCCGCATAGAGCAGGCCGGTCTTGGGTGGAACCGGAAGCTGCTTGCGCGCCTGTTTCGCCTTCTCTGCCAGCGCAATGTCCAGCAGGCGCCGGACGCCACGCGGGTGTTGTTCGGCCGCTTCATTGCGGTCAGCGAAAATTCGCAGCGAGGCCGTCTCACCGGCATCCACCAGCGCCGGATAGGCGGGCACGCCGGCCTCTCCCGGCACCTGCAGCGGTATGGGCGTCGAAGGAAACTCGCGCAGCCCTTCGGCAGCCAGCGCCCGACCTGCACGGGCGGCGAACGCATCGCCTGCGCGCTCACCAAAGCGCGCACGCAGTGCCTCGAGGTCGCGCGATGTTGCAAGCAGTTTGCCCTGCCCGTCATACAGGCGCAGGTTCATGCGCAGATGCGGCTCCAGTGCCGCTTCATCGAAATCCGTGGCTGCGACCGTCGCACCCGTGGCGCGTGACAGGAACCGGGCCAGCTCGCCGCGCAGATCATCGGCGCTGGGCTGTGCATACGCTTCAAAGAAGGCACGCCCGAAATCCGGGGCGGGCACGTAGTTGCGCCGCATCGCCTTGGGCAGACTCCGGATCAACGCCGAGGCTTTGTCGGCCACGAATCCCGGAGCCAGCCACGACAGTCGCGCCGGATCCAGTGCGTTGAGCAGGTGCAGCGGTACATCCAGGCTGACCCCGTCGTCCTCGCTGCCCGGCTCGAAACGGTAGTGCAATGCGAGCCGCGCGTCGCCCAGCGGCAGATACTTCGGATACCGCTCGGCGTCACTGCCCTCGCCCGGCAGCAGGTCCGCCAGCGACCATGCCAGCGCATGGCGCTGCTCAGGTGGGAGACCTTTCCACCAGGTGTCCAGGCCGGTGGCCGAATGGATCTGCGCCGGAATGCGGTCCAGATACCAGCGCGCCTGCCAGTCCTCGTCTGCGACGATACCGGCACGACGCAGTTTGGCCTCTTCCTCGCGCGCCTGCTCCAGTACTTTGAGATTGTCGGCGACCACGCTGGCGCGCGTGTTGATCTCTCCCGTCACCAACGCCTGGCGTACGAAGATGTCGTGCGCCTCGCCCGGCGCGATGCGACCGTAATGCACAGGCTTCTTCGGGGCCAGCACCAGGCCGAACAGACTGATCTGTTCGGACGCCAGCACCTGTCCCTGCGCACGCGACCAGTGCGGGTCGAAGTGCTTGCGCAGCAGCAGATGCGGCAGTTCGGCAACCACCCAGTCGGGCTCGATCGCGGCCAGCGTCAAGCCCCACACCTTCTGCGTGTCGAGCAGCGTGGCGGCGAGCAGCCAGGGGGCAGGCTTCTTTGCCATCGCCGAGCCGGGGAAGGGCAGGAAGCGACGCTGGCGCGGGGCCAGGAAGTCTCCCTTGTCGCTGCGATGGCCAATCTGTGTCGGCAAGCCCGCAATCAGCGCACGGTGCAGGGTCTGGTAGGCCGCCGCGCGGGTACGTTCGCTGAAGCCGCCACGCTCTTCACGTTGCGAGTCCCGCTGCCCCCCCTGTAGAGCCGGGCTCTGTCCGGCTGCTGTCGCCGCGGACGGTGCCATCGCCACCGCCTTGCCTTCGCGGGCCAGACGGGCGGCGCGATGCAACTGTCCGCGCGTAGCCTTGGCTTTGGCTTCGTCGTCGCGCGCGGGCGCAGGGGCGGTCGAACCGGCCAGCAGCGGAGCCAGCATGCTGTCGGCCGGTTCTTCATTCCAGCCGAGCTCCTCGCACAGCACCCGCAGCTGGCGGTGCAGCTCGCGCCATTCCCGCATACGCAGGAAACCCAGGAAGTGGCGTTCGCACCAGCCACGCAGCTTGGACTGGGTCAGCTCCTCATGGGCCTGGCGATAGCCTTCCCACAGGCGCAGCACGCCCACGAACTCCGAGCGGCCATCGGCAAACAGCGCATGCGCGTTGTCCGCCGCTGCACGCGCCTCCGGCGGACGTTCGCGCGGGTCCTGGATGCCCAGGAAGGCCGCGATCACCAGCATCGGACGCAGGCAACCCTGCGCCTGCGCCGCCACCAGCATGCGCGCCAGTTTGACGTCCACCGGCAGCCGGGCCATCTGCCGACCGATCGGGGTCAGCCGGCGCTGGTCGTCAATGGCCCCCAGTTCACCCAGCTGCTGCCAGCCGTCGGCAATGGCGCGCTCGTCCGGCGCTTCCAGGAACGGGAAATCCTCGATCCGCCCCAGCCCCAGCTGCAACATGCGCAGGATCACACCGGCCAGGCTGGAGCGACGGATTTCGGGGTCGGTGAACTCCGCCCGCGAGAGAAAATCTGCCTCGGAGTACAGGCGGTAACACACGCCTTCGGAAACGCGGCCGCAGCGACCCTTGCGCTGGTTGGCGCTGGCCTGCGAGACCGCTTCGATATGCAGGCGGTCCAGCTTCTGGCGCGGGCTGTAGCGCTTGACCCGGGCCAGGCCGGGGTCGATCACGTAGCGGATCCGCGGCACGGTGAGCGAGGTTTCGGCCACGTTGGTGGCCAGCACGATGCGTCGCCGGCTGCCGGGGTTGAACACCATGTCCTGGTCTTTGACCGACAGCCGCGCATACAGCGGCAGCACTTCGGTCTCGCGGTATTTGCGCCGTTCCAGCGCCTGGTGCGCGTCGCGGATTTCGCGCTCGCCCGGGAAGAACACCAGGATGTCGCCGCGCGGGTCGGTTCGCGTGATTTCGTCCACCGCCGCGACCAGCGCGTCATTGATCGTGCGCTCGCCGTCGCGGCCACCTTCGACTTCGCTACCGCCCTCGCCTTCCAGCGGCCTGTAGCGCACCTCGACCGGGAACGTGCGGCCTTCGACACTGATGACGGGCGCGTCGTCGAAATGCTGCGCAAAGCGCGAGGTATCAATGGTCGCCGAGGTGACGATCAGCTTGAGGTCCGGGCGCTTCTTCAGCAGCTGTTTGAGATAACCCAGCAGGAAATCGATGTTGAGGCTGCGCTCATGCGCTTCATCGACGATCAGCGTGTCGTACTGCGACAGCCAGCGGTCGCTGCTGATCTCGGCCAGCAGGATGCCGTCGGTCATGAACTTGATGCGGGCGTCATCGCCCACGCGGTCGGTGAAGCGCACCTGGTAGCCGACGGTCGTGCCCAGCTCCGATTGCAGCTCCTGGGCCACACGGGTGGCCACGGCGCGTGCGGCAATCCGCCGCGGCTGGGTGCAGCCGATCATGCCAGCCACGCCGCGGCCTGCGGCCAGACACAGCTTCGGCAGCTGGGTGGTCTTGCCCGAGCCGGTCTCACCGGCGATGACCACGACCTGATGCTCGCGGATGAGTGCGGTGATGCGCTCGGCTTCACGCGCAATGGGCAGGCTGTCATCCAGACTGATCGCCGGCTGGCTGAGCGCCCGCGCCTGCCGGCGCTGGACCGAGGCCTGCAGGGCCTGCTCGAACGTTGACGCCAGATTGGCATCACCGGGCTTGCTGCGCAGGCGCGAGAGCAATCCGAGCAGGCGGCCCCGGTCGCGGCTCATGGCCCCATCAATGGCGGTCTGCTGCTGGCGCAGCGCGGAGGCGTCGGATGTGTTGATAGCTGCCATGAATCGAATCAATTGAAAACTTGAGTACTACTAGAAGGTTAGTCTGATCTATTGTGAAGGCCATCCCATCCACCAGGAGGACATCCCCATGGCAAAGACCAAGACCCCGGCAAAACCCAAGACCGCCAAGCAGAAGCTGGCCGCAGCGGCTCCGTCGGCCCCCAACATCGATATCGGGATCAAGGAGGGCGATCGCAAGAAGATCGCCGACGGCCTGGCCCGCTTCCAGGCTGACGCGTTCACGCTCTACCTGAAGACCCACAACTTCCACTGGAACGTGACCGGTTCGATGTTCAACTCGCTGCACACCATGTTCGAGACCCAGTACACCGAACAGTGGGCGGCCCTGGACGACGTGGCCGAGCGCATCCGCGCCCTGGGCTTCAACGCCCCGGGCTCGTACCGCGAGTTCGCTGCCCTGACCTCGATTGCCGAGGAGCCGGGCCTGAGCGACAGCGCCGACTGGCGTGAAATGGTACGCCAGTTGGTCGCCGCGAACGAGGCCGTCTGCCGCACCGCCCGCCACGTCCTGGACGTCGCCGACGACGCCGACGACGCCCCCACCGAGGACCTGATGACCCAGCGCCTGCAGACCCACGAAAAGTACGCCTGGATGCTGCGCTCTTTGCTCCAGTGATGTCACCGACGGCAGTAGCGTCTTCGCTCTGAGGTCATGCGTTACCGCAAGTTGGGCGTTTCCCGGCCGTCGTCTGTCGACCGACGCTACCGGGCCGGCGAACGGTTTTGCGGTCTCCTGTGGCCACCGACCCGCTGTCAAGACGGGTCGGGGTGGGCTGGAGGGGGCACGAGCCGCATGGATGCGGCGATGAGCTTACATGGACGTACTTGCAGCGTCCCCCGGAACGCCCGCCCCGGCCCGCCAAGCCAGGAAAGCCGTGAACATCGGCTGTTCGCCAAGAACCAACAGCAGCCGGGCAAGCCCGGCTCTACGTAGAGCATGTCACCGACTGGAACATGGGGCAAAGGCGGACAGGGAAGAGAGCCAAGGAACCGGTAAACTAACCGGATGTCCTCCCGCCCCGCGCACGACCTGCTCAACCGCGTCTTTGGCTACGACGATTTCCGCGGTCCGCAGCAGGCGATCGTTGAACATGTCGCGGCCGGTAATGATGCGCTGGTGCTCATGCCCACCGGCGGCGGCAAGTCACTGTGCTACCAGGTGCCCTCGCTGCTGCGTGACGGCACCGGCATCGTCATTTCGCCACTGATCGCACTCATGCAGGACCAGGTGGAGGCCCTGCGCCAGCTTGGCGTGCGTGCCGAGTACCTGAATTCCACGCTGGATGCCGAGACTGCTGCCCGGGTCGAGCGTGAGCTGCTGTCCGGTGAACTGGAGCTGCTGTACGTGGCCCCGGAGCGCCTGCTGACCGGCCGCTTCCTGTCACTGCTCGCGCGCAGCCGCATTGCCCTGTTCGCCATCGACGAGGCCCATTGCGTCTCGCAGTGGGGGCATGATTTCCGCCCGGAGTACCGCCAGCTCACCGTCCTGCACGAACGCTGGCCCGACATCCCGCGCATCGCGCTTACCGCCACTGCCGATCCGCCCACCCAGCGCGAGATCGCTGAACGCCTTGACCTGACCAACGCGCAGCACTTCGTCAGCTCGTTCGACCGCCCCAACATCCGCTACACCGTTGTCCAGAAGGACAACGCCAAGCGGCAGCTGCTCGATTTCCTGCGCGGGCATCGCGACGAGGCCGGCATCGTCTACTGCATGTCCCGGCGCAAAGTCGAGGAAACCGCCGAGTTCCTGTGCGCCCAGGGCATGAATGCCCTGCCCTACCACGCCGGTCTGCCTGCCGAGGTCCGCGCCGACAACCAGCGTCGATTCCTGCGCGAGGACGGCATCGTCATGTGCGCCACCATCGCCTTCGGCATGGGCATCGACAAACCCGACGTACGCTTTGTCGCCCACACCGACCTGCCCAAGTCGATGGAAGGCTACTACCAGGAAACCGGCCGCGCCGGACGCGACGGCGAAGCCGCCGAGGCCTGGCTGTGCTATGGGCTGGGCGATGTGGTACTGCTCAAGCAGATGATCGAGCAATCCGAGGCCGGTGAAGAGCGCAAGAATCTCGAACGCGCCAAACTCGACCACCTGCTGGGCTACTGCGAATCCATGCAGTGCCGCCGCCAGGTGCTGCTGGCCGGCTTCGGCGAAACCTATCCGCAACCCTGTGGCAACTGCGACAACTGCCTGCAGCCTCCCGATGCCTGGGACGCCACCATTGCCGCGCAGAAGGCGCTGAGCTGCGTGTATCGCAGCGGCCAGCGTTTCGGCGTCGGCCACCTGATCGACATCCTGCGTGGCGGCGACAACGAGAAGATCCGCCAGTTCGGCCACAGCGAGCTCAGCACCTACGGCATCGGCAATGACCTCGACGCCCGGACCTGGCGCAGCGTGTTCCGTCAGCTGGTGGCCGCCAGCCTGCTGGAAGTGGACAGCGACGCCTACGGTGGCCTGCGCCTGACCGACGCCAGCCGCGACGTCCTGAAGGGGCGGCGCAAGGTAATGATGCGCCGGGACCAGGCCCCCACCCGCGAACGCGAACGCAGCGGCCAGCGCACCGGTTTGTCGGTGCTGCCGCAGGACCTGGCCCTGTTCAACGCCTTGCGCGGCCTGCGTGCCGAACTGGCGCGCGAGCAGAACGTACCCGCCTTCGTCATTTTCCACGACAGCACCCTGCGCAACATTGCCGAACAGCGCCCCACCAGCATCGACGCACTCGGCCGGGTGGGCGGCATCGGCGGCAGCAAACTGGCCCGCTACGGCAACCGGCTGATCGAGATCGTCCGCGAAGAAGGCTGATGGCACCTGTCGGACACAGCTCCAGAGTTGAACCGCGCGTTCAGGCGCAGGTGCACCCGTCCGGGTTTGCTGCCAAGATGCCGTTCATGTCGCCCGGTGGCCTGCTCCTGCGCGTGGTTCTGATCCTCAGCCTGTTGTTCAACGGGCTGAACGTCGGCATGGCCGCGCCCATGGCGCTGGCTCTGCTGCCCGCCGCCCCGGTCGAGCACGGCCAACCGCCCTGCCACAGCCAGGCTACGGCGCACCACGCGGAGCCGGCGGCGGATCACGGCACTGGCCACCACGCCTCGACACCGCACGAGGGCGACCACTGCCAGCTCAAGGACTGCCTGCGCAACTGCGCCCAGCAGCCCAGCCTGACCGCGCAGGTGCTGTGGCTGCCTACGCCCCCGCCCATCGCCCTGGCCCCGCTGGGTGAGGTGCGCGCTTCGCTTCCGGCCCCGCCGCTGGACCGCATCAGCCGTCCTCCCATCGTCTGAAGTCCTCTCCGCAGTTACCTGCGTGATCGGACACCGCCCCGTGCGCGTGTCCTGACGGCACCTGTGCGTGCCTTTCCGATCCAGATTGGAGTTTCCATGCGTCATCCTTCCTCCCCGGGCCAGGGATTACCCGCGCTGCCCTCGCGCCGCCTGTTCGTGCAGGGTCTGGCGGCAGGCGGTGTCGTCGCTGGCCTGTCCGCCGCCCTGCCCAACCGTGCGCTGGCGTCAGCGCCGCAACCCGCCACTGTCCCTCAGGTGCTCACCGGCACCGCGTTCCAGCTGCGCATTGGCGAATCGCTGGCCAACTTCACCGGCCGCACCCGCCCTGCCATCACCGTCAACGGCAGTCTGCCGGCCCCGATCCTGCGCTGGCGCGAAGGCGATACCGTGCACGTGCGGGTGGCCAACACACTGCAGGCGCACCCGACCTCGATCCACTGGCACGGCATCCTGCTGCCGGCCAACATGGACGGCGTACCCGGCCTGAGCTTCAACGGCATCGCGCCCGGCGAGGCCTACGACTACCGCTTCACCCTCAAGCAGTCCGGCACCTACTGGTACCACAGCCATTCGATGTTCCAGGAACAGGCGGGGCTGTACGGCGCACTGATTGTCGACCCGCTGCAACCGGCTCCCTACCGGTACGACCGCGAGCACGTGATCATGCTGTCGGACTGGACCGACATGGACCCGGGCGCGCTGTTCCGGCGCATGAAGAAGCTTGCCGAGTACGACAACTACTACAAGCGCACGCTGCCTGACTTCCTGCGCGATGTGCGACGTGACGGCTGGGCCGCAACGACCGCCGACCGCGGCATGTGGGGACGCATGCGCATGACCCCCACCGACATCTCCGACATCAACGCCCACACCTATACCTACCTGCTCAATGGCACGGCGCCGGCAGGCAACTGGACCGGACTGTTCCGCAGTGGCGAAAAGGTGCTGCTGCGCTTCATCAATGGCGGCTCGATGACCTACTTCGACGTGCGCATTCCCGGTTTGAAGATGACCGTGGTTGCGGCCGACGGCCAGTACATCCATCCGGTCAGCGTCGATGAGTTCCGCATAGCACCCGCTGAAACCTTTGACGTGATCGTCGAGCCCAGCGGCCAGGACGCCTACACGGTGTTCTGCCAGGACATGGGCCGCACCGGCTACGCCGCCGGCACGCTGGCCGTTCGGCACGGCCTGCAGGCCCCGGTACCCGCGCGTGATCCGCGCCCCCTGCTGACCATGAGTGACATGGGTCATGACATGGACCATGGCATGGATCACGGCGCGCATGCCATGAAGGGCATGGAGGGTGGCTGCGGTGCACACATGGGCCATGCCGCGCACGGTGCAGCCGACAGCAAGGCACCGCGCCATGCGCCCAGCGAAGACAACAACCCGCTGGTCGACATGCGCAGCAACGCGACCGATCCGAAGCTGGATGATCCGGGCATCGGGCTGCGCGACAACGGACGAACAGTGCTGACCTATGGTGCCATGCACAGCCTGTTCGAGGATCCGGACGGGCGCGAGCCGAGCCGCGAGGTCGAACTGCACCTGACCGGACACATGGAAAAATTCAGCTGGTCCTTCGACGGCATCCCCTTCGCCGGTGCCGAGCCCCTGCGCCTGAACTACGGCGAGCGGATGCGCATCGTGCTGGTCAACGACACCATGATGCAGCACCCCATTCACCTGCATGGCGTGTGGAGCGACCTGGAGAATGCCGACGGTGAGTTCCAGCTGCGCAAGCACACCATCGACATGCCCCCCGGCACCCGTCGCAGCTACCGCGTGCGCGCCGACGCACTCGGTCGTTGGGCCTACCACTGCCACCTGCTGTACCACATGGAAGCAGGCATGATGCGCGAAGTGAGGATCGAGGAATGAGTCGGAAACTTACTCGCTGCAGCCTCAGCACTGTCCTGCTGATGGCCGTCGCGCCCGCGTGGGCGCAGTCACATGCCGGCATGGATCATTCGAAGATGGATCACGCCACGATGGACCATGCAGGCATGGATCATGCCGCCATGGGCCATGGTGCCCCCCATGACGATCTACCCCGCGAACCGATTCCCGAGATCACCGATGCGGACCGTGCCGCGGCCTTTCCACCGATCGATCACGGCGCAATGGAACATGCACCGGACCTCCACAGCCTGCTGCTGATCAATCGTCTGGAGGGTTGGGACGGGAAGCACGGCACTGGCCAGGCCTGGGAGGCCAGCGGCTGGGTCGGCAGCAACATCAACCGGCTGTGGCTGCGCAGCGAAGGTGAGCGTAGCGGTGGACGGACCGAAGCAGCCGACGTGGAGGTGCTGTACGGTCGCAGCGTGTCGCCGTGGTGGGATGTTCTGGTCGGAGTAAAGCAGGACTTCCGCCCGGCCGATTCACGGACCTGGGCCGCATTCGGTGTACAGGGGCTGGCCCCGTACAAGTTCGAGACCTCGGCAACGGCGTACGTCGGGGAAGGCGGACAGGTAATGGCCACGGCCGAAGTCGAGTACGAACTGCTGCTCACCAACCGGCTGATCCTGCAGCCGCTGGTGGAAGCAACCATGGCTGCCAAAGACGAGCCCGAACGTGGCATTGGCAGTGGCCTGAACAAGGTGGAAGCCGGCCTGCGCCTGCGCTACGAATTCAGCCGCCGCTTCGCACCGTACGTCGGTATCAGCCATGAGCGCCTGTTTGGCGATACCGCCGACTACCACCGCGCAGCCGGCGAAGACCTGCGTGATACACGCTGGGTCGCCGGTGTGCGGGTGTGGTTCTAGGGACGATAGGGTGCCGGCCAATGGCCGGCACTACCGATCATCGCGTGATGTAGAGCCGGGCTCTGCCCGGCTGGCTCCATCAGAAATCGAAGATGTCAGAAAGAAAGCTCTCTTTCTTCTTCCGATACCCACCGTGCTGATCACCATAATGCTGCTGCCCGAGGTGACGGGTATCGCGGTGCCGCACTTCCGGCGGCGGCGGCGGCGGAGTAGCGGCGCGAACCGGTGCCGGCGCTGCGGCGGCCGCCGAGCGCTCGATGATCTTGTCCAGCTCGCCCCGGTCCAGCCAGACCCCGCGACACTGCGGGCAATAGTCGATTTCGATGCCCTGGCGCTCGGACATCACCAGCGCCTGGGTGGTGCAGACGGGACACTGCATGGGTGAACTCCTGTATTCAATATCTGTTCAATCCCTGACTTTACCTGCCGCCAGCTGACCAGCTGACAACGACCCGGACCCACGTAACGATGCCGTAATGAGGTTTCCTGCACGATTTCCTCACTGGCGCAGCGGCGATACTTGCGCGCCTTTCGCCACCTGCCTGCAGGAAAAACGCTCCATGTTGCTGTCCAAGCACCACCCCGTCCCCCGCGTACTTCTGGTTGAAGACAGCGAAGACACCCGCGAGCTGAGCCGCCTCACCCTTGAGAGCCAGGCCTGCGAAGTCGCCGCAGTAAGCACCGCAGAGGCTGCGCTCGGCCTGCTGCGCGCCGGGGAGCGCTTCGACCTGGTGTTCACCGACGTGTGCCTGGGTGGGGTCAGCGGCCTGGAGGCGGCCCACCTGATCCAGCAGTACCAGCCGGGCCTGCCGGTTCTGGTCACCTCGGGCCTGCCGCAGGCCGAGGTTCTGCCCCAGCTGACCGGTGCAATGCGTTTCCTTCCCAAGCCGTACACCATGAGCGAACTGCTGGACGCCATCCGCGAGACCCTGCAGCCGCCCCTGGCGGCTTGAGCCCCCGCCACACGGCAACCGCCGTTCACCGGCTGATGCTCCTCGTAGAGCCACGCCCAGCGTGGCTTCGCGGTGGTCGGCTACTCCATGTTGTGCAGCCGCGCAGGGCGTGGCGCTACGCCGGCTTGCGGCAGCTCAGACGGGTGCCGTAGAACGCCAGCGTCACTTCGCCCTGATGCTCCCAGAACTCCACCCCTTCGCGGGTGTAACGCGCGCCGCTGGCGGCCGGTGCCAGGAACGTGATGGCCTGGTCCTTGCCCAGGCGAATGACCGCCGCGTTCGGCTCGATCTCGTTGTAGAAGGTCACGGCCAGCGGCTTGTCGCTGCCCTCGCAGACGAAGTTGACCGTTGCAGGTGCCGGGCCGGGTGTGTTGGCGATCTGCAGTTCAACGATGCGCGTCTGGTAGGCCTCGACCAGACAACGCCTTGCATCCACGGCTTGCCAGCACGCATCGCGCCCCTTTACCCACCCGCGCTGCTCGGCGGCGATATCCAACTCATCCGGGCTGGTCTGGGCGGCCTTGTAAAGCTCAGCCAGCCGCCGATCCAGGGCTGACAGTTCCGCATCGTTGCAGACCTGGGTTTCCGCGTCGGAACGGGCCTGGTTGCAGTCGAATGATGGACCTTGCGCGGGGGCAGGCGCGGGTGCGGGTGCGGGTGCAGCAGCCGGGGTCGTCGATTCCGCCGCTGCAGGCGGCTGCGCGGAGGGTTCCGCTGGAGTGGGTTCGGGCTTGGAGCACGCCACCAGCACAAGTGCGGCCAGGCTCAGCAGAAGGGGACGTTTCATGGGAGCTCCAGCACCCTGACGAGAGCCCCATTCTGCCCGCCCCCACGTCCATACCACGTAGAGCCGCGCCGAAGCAGGAGCGACGCGGCCGTAAGGATGAACGCGTCGCCACGCGCCCGAGAAATGACTGGGGGAATTCCGTAGAGCCGGGCTTGCCCGGCTGAAGTTGCACGGACACCACCAGCCGGGCAAGCCCGGCTCTACCAAGGCCCCCGTCACACGCTGCAATCGGCGCGACGCTTCTCCGGCAGCACTTCAATACTCCCCACGGCCAACTGCTCCAGCACCGCCTCCGGGCCGCGACGGCTGACCCACCCCAGCCCTTCGCGCGCCGCCGATGCATCATGAATGCGGTCAATCACCGGCAGCGCCCAACCACGCCGGTCGTATTCGGCCAGCCACTGCGGGCAGCGCAGCGCCAACACCTCCCGCGGGCTAGTGACCAGCGCGTCGCAATCGGCACGCTGGAACGGGGTACTGCCACTGACGATGTAGCGCTGGAACGCCGGCCCACTGTTGGTCAGCGCGGCCACATGCGCATCAGCCACATCGCGTACGTCCACACCACGGTGCAGTCGATACATCAGCATCCGGTCGGGCGTTTCCGGGAAGCAGCGCGACATGCGGATCACCCGCACCTGGAAGTCCTCGCCCGCCATCTCTTCCAGCGCCTGCTCGGCGGCCAGCTTGGAGCGGTGATACACGGTCCGGGGTTGCGGCACGGTCTGCTCATCCACCCAGGTGCACTGCCCCGGCGTAATGGCATGTCCGTACAACGCCGTCGTGCTGGTAAACACCATCCGGCGCACGCCCGACTCGCGTGCAAGGCGGGCCACGGTCTGGGTGCCCTCCACGTTGATTCGTTGGAACTCGCTGTCGCTGTGCAGCCCCACGTGTGGGGCATGCAGCGCGGCCGCATGGATCACCGCATCCACGCCTTTCAACGTAGCGGCCAGCAGCCGCGTATCGGTGACATCGCCGACATGGCGCGTGGTCGCAAACGGACTGCGGTCGACCCCGATCACCTCGTGGCGCGCGGCCAGCGCACCGTAAATGGCGCGTCCGACCCTGCCTGAACTTCCTGTCAGAACAATCTTCACTGTGGTGCATCTATCAGCGCCCGGGAGCTACCGGGATGGGGCGATTGTAGCGACCCCGAGGGGCAGTGAACCGGCATTGCAGCACACTCCGCAGCGGTCGGGATGCGCCCGCGTGAGATGCTGGCGCTGCGCCCCGCCGCACTGGATTCCACGCTCGCCGACAAGAGCCTGCTGCAGGCCCACTGATGATCGGCGGCTGGGCGATACTGCTGCTGGTTCTGCAGGGCGTTGCCGTCGCCCTGGGGCCGGTGGTTCAGCAGCCCGTTGAGCGCGGCCAGCCGGGGAGGCCCGCCTTGCCCTGGCACTTCTTGTTGCCGGCCATGCATTTCCTCCACTACCCTCTGACATCAATCAATCAGATGGAGCTGCTTGCAGATGGCCAGGAGGCACCCCAGGCGTGTTCGTGGAAGCGTCGCCGCTTTGCTGCTGATTGCAGCCGGGAGCGCTCTGCACGCAAGTGCTGCAGACGACAATCTTACCCGCATGCAAACGCAGGAAAAGGCCGCGTCGGAGTTCAGACTGCTGATAATGGAAGCCAACCGTTCGCAGGACCGGTCGAAGCTTGACAGTGAACAGGCCATGGCACTGGTCCGCACTATTTCAGATCAGAAGTACCTGCTGGATGAGCCGACGTACACGGTCGCGGACATGGAGCATATGCCTGGACTGTGCCTGCATGTCACCAGCACAAGCATGTCCATCATGACATTCGGGATTGACCCGGCAGACCTGCCTTCGCAGAAGGATGCCGCATACTGGAAGAAGGTGAACCAGCAGGTGACGGCAAACCTGAAGCACCACGAGCTACAGATGTTGCAGCTTATGCCGTTCATGCTGCGCTGCATGCAGCCAATGGTCGTGGTGGCAGATCAGTATTTGTCGTCCGTCGAAGCGGCTGGGTTGAGCACCCAGCAGCGCAAAAGCCTGACCGCGATGCGTACCGGCATCTCCGGGGGGATCATGGCTTCGGTGGATTCGATCGAGGACGCTGGCGATCTTCCCGCGCTGCGCTCTGTTCTGGTCGAGACCTTGGCAGACGTCGCGCCAACCTATGCAGGCATGCTGCCGGTGAAGGATCGCCCCATGATTGCCGAGCGCATCCGTGCTGCCAGGCAGGAGGTTGAATCAAGGCATCTACCTCTGCTGGAGAAGGCAGCTGAGGCATTTTCCGATGAGCGCTGTGATGCACTCTGCAGGTACTGAGCGGCCGCGCGCGCCACGATGGCATTCGCAGCCAGGCACTGAATCGCCCTCTTGCAAGGGCATGAAAAAGGCGCTCCAAGAGCGCCTTGAATCATTGAAGCAACTGGTGGGCCGTGAAGGATTCGAACCTTCGACCAAAAGATTAAAAGTCTTCTGCTCTACCGACTGAGCTAACGGCCCGTTGCTGCCCCAGGCTTTGCGCCGGGGGTGCGCATTCTAACCCACTTTGGCGGCCTGTCACACCCGCCGTGTGAACCCGGGCTCAGACGTAACGGGTCGGGTCGGCCACGCCGGCGTCGGCAAAGCCCTGCGCGCGCAGGCGGCAGGCGTCGCAGTGGCCGCAGGCACGGCCTTGTTCGTCGGCGTTGTAGCAGGACACGGTCAGGCCGAAATCGACGCCCAGGCGCACGCCTTCGCGCACGATGTCGGCCTTGCTCAGGAACTGCAGGGGCGCGTGCACCTGGATGCCCGCCCCTTCCACGCCGGCCTTGGTGGCCAGGTTGGCCAAGGTCTGGAAGGCCTGGATGAACTCCGGGCGGCAGTCCGGGTAGCCGGAGTAATCCACCGCGTTGACGCCGCAGAAGATGTCGCTTGCCCCCAGCACCTCGGCCCAGCCCAGCGCCACCGACAGCATGATGGTGTTGCGCGCCGGCACGTAGGTGACCGGGATGCCCTCGCCGCCCGCTTCAGGCACGTCGATGTCATCGGTCAGGGCCGAGCCGCCAATGCTGCGCAGGTCCACGTTGACGGTCTTGTGCGCGACCACGCCGAGCGCCTTGGCCACGTTGGCGGCGGCGTCCAGTTCCGAGGTATGTCGCTGGCCATAGCGCACGCTCAGGGCGTGTACGGCGAAGCCCTGCTCACGGGCGATGGCAATGACGGCGGCGGAATCCATGCCGCCGGAAAGAAGCACGACTGCGTTCCTCATGAAATACATCCGGTGGGTTGTGGGGACCAGCACGCTGTCCCGCGCCGGGGGTACATCGAGGGAGCACGAGCGGGCTCAGCGGCCCGGCTCGTCATCCCACAATATTTTGTGCAGCTGCATCTGGAAGCGCACCGGCAGGCGGTCCTCCACGATCCAGTCGGCCAGCTGGCGCGGCGTGACCTGGCCCTTGCTGGGCGAGAACAGCACCATGCTGCGGTCGTTCAGTGCGTGCTCGCGGACCATGCCGCGCGCCCATTCGTAGTCCTCGCGGCTGCACAGCACGAACTTGATCTGGTCGCGGCGGGTCAGCAGCGGCAGGTTCTCCAGCCGGTTGCGGGCCACTTCGCCCGAGCCAGGGGTCTTCAGGTCCACCACCCGCGACACGCGCGGGTCCACCCCGCTGACGTCCAGCGCGCCGGAGGTCTCCAGCGAGACGTCCATTCCAGCGTCACACAGCTTTTCCAGCAGTACCAGGCAGCGTTTCTGCGCAAGGGGCTCACCACCCGTCACGCAGACGTGCTGGACGCCTTGGGCCAGCACCTCGGCGACGATATCGTCGATGTCCCACCAGGTGCCGCCGTGGAAGGCGTAGGCGGTGTCGCAGTAGGTGCAGCGCAGCGGGCAGCCGGTCAGGCGCACGAACACGCTCGGCCAGCCGGCGGCATCAGCTTCGCCCTGCAGGGAGGTGAAGATCTCGGTGATCTTCAGCCTGGGCAGGGGCGACTGCACGATGTCGCTGGGAAGCGCGGCGGCGGCGGCGGACGAGGTGGCGTTCATGAGCAGAAAACTTCGGAAACGGGCGCGGCCGGGCAGAGCCCGGCCATCATTCAATCAGACATTATACCGGCCTGGGCCGGCTGGGGCGTCAGCGGATCTGCTGGCCCAGCCGGATCGACTGCAGGCGGTCCTGCGCGGTGCGGGCGGCGTCTGAGCCGGGGTAGGTGCTGACGACCTGCTCCAGCGTTGCCTGGGCCTCGTCGACCTTGCCCTCGCCATACTGCGACAGACCGATCTTGAGCAGGCCGCCGGACGCCTTGTCGTGGGTCGGGTAGCGGGCAATGAGGTCGCGGAACTGCGCCTCTGCCTGCGGGAAATTGCGGATGGCGTAGTAGCTTTCACCCAGCCAGTACAGCGCGTTGGGGGTGTAGACGCCGTTCGGGTAGAGCTCGAGGAAGCTCAGGAACATCTGCGCCGATTCGTCATACTTGCCGGCCTTGAGCGAATCAAAGGCCACGTTGTACATGGTGCGCTCGTCGCCACTCGCCGCCAGGGCACCGGCATCGCCGTGCACGGACGGGGGTCGCTCGGTGGCGACCACAGGCGGTTTCGGTGCGACGGGCTTGGCAGCGGCCGGGGCGTTCGCGGCCGGGACGGCCGGAAGTGCAGGCGCAGCGCCGCCTTCCAGACGGTTCAGGCGACCATCCAGGTCCAGATACTGGTCCTGCGAGGTCTGCTTCAGCTGGGCGTTCTCGTGCTGGAGCTGCTCGATGCCGCTCTGCAGCTGCTGCACCTGCTGACGCAGGGCATTGATCTGGTTCAACAGGTCCTGGTTGGAGCTGTTGTTGTACATCTGCTGCTCGAGCGCGCCTACGCGGTCGGACAGGCTCTGCCGCTGGGCCTGCGCCGGTGCGGCAGCCACCAGGGCTGCCGCAACGACCAGCATCAGTTTGATGCCGATGCGCATGACTTACTGCGCGGTGTAGACGATTTCGACGCGACGGTTCTGCGACCAGCAGGACTCGGTCGATTCGGTGCAGACCGGACGCTCTTCGCCGTAGGACACGTCGGTCAGCTGCGAAGCCGAACCACCGTTGGCCTGCAGAGCCGAGTTCACGGCGGCGCTACGACGCTCGCCCAGGGCCTGGTTGTAAGCGCGCGAACCGCGTTCGTCGGTGTGACCCTGCAGGGTGATGCGCGAGGACGGACGGTCACGCAGGTACTTGGCGTGGCAGGCCATGATCGCCTGGAATTCCGACTTCACTTCTTCCTTGTCCAGGTCGAAGTACACCACGCGCTGGCGCAGGCAGGCGTCGGTGTCCAGGTCGCCCGGGCCGTACAGGCCGGAGGTCGACGGGCCGGTCGGCTGGGTGGCGGTGCCGGTGTCGACCGGCGCAGCCGGTTCTTCCTTCACCTTCTTGGAGCAACCGGCCAGGACGGCCACAGACAGCAGGGAGACAAGCAGAACGCGGGTGGACTTGTTCATAGAATACCTTTGAGGGCTAAAGCCGGATGAGGGGATGAATACGGGCGAATCTTAACACTCTGTTAGCGCTTTGTACGGTATGGCGACCAAGAAGGCTCACGAACATCGCCATCCGCCAGTACCAGCCGCTGGCGCACTCGCCCGTCAGCCGAAACTGCATACAAAACCCCACGTCCACCCTCGCGGGCGGCGTACAACACCATGCTCGCGTTGGGCGCGAAGCTCGGCGATTCATCGAGCGACCCGACGGACAGGGTGCTCCAGCGCGGTGAACCCAGGCTGCTGTCCATCATCGCGATCTTGTAGGTGTTGCCGCTGCCCTGGGCCATGACGATCTTCTTGCCGTCGTAGGACACGCTGGGGGTGGCGTTGTAATTGCCCTGGAAGGTCACGCGCGAGGCGCTGCCACCGCTGGAGGCCACCTGGTAGATCTGCGGGCGACCGCCGCGGTCGGAGGTGAAGTAGATGCTGCTGCCGTCGGCGCTCCAGGTCGGCTCGGTGTCGATGGCAAAGTGGTTGGTCAGCTGGGTCAGCTGCTTGCTGCCCAGGTCCATCACGTAGATTTCCGGGTTGCCGCTGCGCGACAGCGACAGCGCCAGGCGGCGGCCATCCGGGGAGAACGACGGGGCGCTGTTGATGCCGCGGAAGCTGGTGATCAGCTCACGGGCACCGGTGGTGATGTTCTGGATGTAGATGGCGGAATTGCCACGCTCGAAGCTGACGTAGGCCAGACGGTTGCCATCCGGGCTCCACGACGGGGACAGCAGCGGCTCGGCCGAACGCACGATGGTCTGCGGGTTGTAGCCGTCCGAGTCGGCCACCATCAGCGCATAGCGCATGGCCGCGCCCTTGCCGCTGGCGGTCACGTAGGCAATACGGGTCCAGAAGGCCCCACGCACGCCGGTGATCTTTTCATAGATGGCGTCGGCCATCTGGTGGGCCACATCGCGCATGGCGGTGCTGCGGGCGGTCATCGCCAGGCCCAGCAGGCGCTCGCCCTTGGGCACGTCGTACAGCTCGTATTCCACGCGGTACGCGCCGGCACCGGCGTCGAGCACGCGGCCGACCACGATGTAATTCTGCTTCAGCGCGCGCCAGGTGGCGAAATTGATCTCGCCGCCACGGGTCGGCTTTTCCAGGATCTGCTCGACCGGCAGGTTGCGGAACTGGCCGGAACGCTCCAGGTCGGCGCGGACCACGGCAGCGACGTCCGTTTCCGGGGCGGCAGCCGAGCCTTGGTAGGGCATCGGGACCACGGTGATCGGCGTGGCCGAGGCGTTGCCGCCGACGATGTCGATATCCAGACCGCGCTGTTGCGCGACGGCGGCGAAGGGCAGCAGTAGAGCCGCAAACACGGCAAACCAGCGAGGCATCTTCTTCATTGAGCGCTCAGTAAGAGAAAACCAATTACGAGGGATAACAGCAGTGCGGTGAACAGTTTCGCAATCATGAACCAACCGGGTGTGAAATCCGAGTGGTCAGCGGCTGTTTGATCACGTGTTGTTAACAGAAACAGGCGTCCAGGTTCGCATCATCAGCGCGACGGTACCTGAAACGTCAGCATCATCCAACGCTGAAAAACTGACTCAAACCCGCGGTACGGCAGCGGCTGCGCACGCAGCACGGCGGCTTCGATTGACGCCTTCCCCGCCTCGTCAAACTCGCAGTCCGCCGTGGCTGTCGCGCTGGCGATCGTCCCGCCCGGCAGTTGCACAACCTTGACCTCGCAGCGGGATCCGGGTTTCAGCGTCGCCGGGGCTATCCAGTTCGCCAGCACGCTCGAATGGATCGCCGCCACATACTCCGCCTCCAGGTCCGTGGAGGCCATGGAAACCGGACTGAATCCGGCAATCAGGCCCGCCAGCATCCATTTGCCAATCGAGGTCATCGGATATCAACGATCCTGGGCGGTAAAGGTAAAGTTGATCGTACGGGTATACACCGGCTCAAAGCCGCGGTACGGCAGCGGCTGGGCATTGAGCACCGCGGCCTCGATCGAGCGCTTGCCGGCCTCATCGAACGGACAACTGGGGCTGACCTTGGCCTGGAGCACGTTGCCGCCCGGAAGCTGGGTGATCGCAATCTGGCACTTCTGCCCCAGCGGCACCGAATCCGGTCGCTGCCACTGCGCCAGCACCTTCTGCTGGATCGCGGCGGCGTACTTGGCCAATAGGTCGTCGCTGGTACCACCTGCGCCCGCGGACGGCTGCGCAGCACCAGCGGACCCGCTGGTAGAGGCACCGGACGCCGCACGTGCGGCGGTGACCTGACGCAGCTTCTGCTCGGCCAGCTTGGCTTCCTTCTCAGCCGCCTCGCGGCGGCTGCGGATCTCGGCAATCTTCTTCTGCCGCTCCGCTTCCGCCTTGGCATCGTTGGCTTTCTGCGCCTCTTCGGCCAGCTTCTTCTGCTGCTCCGCCTCCTGCTGCTTGGCCAGCCGCGCCTTCTGCTCGGCCTCTTTCTGGCGTTCGCGCTCGGTCAGGTCGATCTGTTCCTGGCGACGCTTGGCTTCCTGCTCCTGCTTTTCCTTCTCCGCCGAGATCGCCATTGCGTTGACCGCGGCCTGGTCGACCTTGTCCGGCTGCGCAATGCGCTCCTGTGCCTGTTGCTGCTGCGGGCTCAGCGCGTCCTGCGGGCGCGGCTCGGGCAGCGGCTGTGGCGGTGGCACGGTGTCTTCTTCCACCGGCGTGGGCTGTTCCACCGGTTCGGGCAGGTCGGGCAGCTTCTCCGAGGCACGCAGCGCCTGCCGGGCCGCGGCCGCTTCCGACGCGGTCAGGGTCATGCTGGCTTCGAGCGCGGGATCGCCGACAGCGGCCTCGGTGTTGCGGTCCGGCGAGAACATCCAGCCGGCGATCAGCACCAGCGCCACCAGGATGTGCACGGCAACCGCCAGAACGACCGGCAATGCCCAGTCGTCTTCGGGGGAATGCGGCGGCGGCAGAACGTTAGTTTGCATCGGTCGCCAGACCCACCTTCTCCACGTTGGCGCGCTTGATCACGTTCATCGCGTCCACGACCTTTTCATAGGCCACCGCCTTGTCGGCGGCCACGATCACCCGCAGGTTCTTGTCCTGCGAAACCAGTGCGCCCAGCTGCGCCTGCAGCTGGGTGGCGTCGATCGGCTCAGGCTGCTTGGCGTCGGGCAGCTTGAGGCTGAGCTGGCCATCCAGGCGCACCGAGACGACCACCGGGTCCTGCTTGCTTTCCAGCGCCTTGGCCTGCGAACTGGGCAGGTCCACTTCAAAGCTCAGGGTCAGCAGCGGCGCGGTGACCATGAAGATGATCAGCAGCACCAGCATGACGTCGATGTAAGGAACGACGTTGATTTCGGATTTGAGCTTGCGGCGCTTGCGGCGGCCGATGGCAGCGGTCATATGGGAGCTCCTGTCTGCCGCGCTCAGGCGTCGTTCGAGGTCTGGCGCTGCAGGATCGAGCTGAACTCATCGGCGAAGGTTTCAAACCGCACCGACAGACGCTCGACCCGGGTGGTGAACCGGTTGTAGGCCCACACCGCCGGAATGGCCACGAACAGGCCGATGGCGGTGGCGAACAGCGCTTCGGAGATGCCAGGGGCGACCGAGGCGATACCGGCCTGCTCACCGCTGTTGATCATGTCGTGCATGGTCACCATGATGCCGAACACGGTGCCGACCAGGCCCACATACGGCGCGGTCGAGCCGATGTTCGCCAGCAGTTCCAGGTTGCGCTCGAGCTGGTCCACTTCGCGGGTGTAGGTGGTGCGCATGGCGCGCTGCGCCCCTTCCAGCTGGGCACGTGCGTCCAGGCGGCGACCTTCGCGCAGGCGGGTGAACTCACGGAAGCCGGACTCGAAGATGGCTTCCAGGCCGCCGACCTTACGGTTGCGGTCGGTGGCAGCGGTGTACAGCTTGCCCAGGTCCGCGCCGGACCAGAAGCGGCTTTCGAATTCGTCGGCCTGGCGGTTGGCCGCGCTGAACACGCGGGCCTTGCGGAAGATGATGATCCAGCTGATGAACGAGCCGGCCAGCAGCAGCAGGACGATGGCGATCACCGGCCAGCTGGCCTTGGTCATCAGTTCCCAATAATTGATGCCGCCGTGCGCGCCCGGCGCGACGGTCTGCGCTGCGGCGCTGGTCACTTCCTGCGGCAGTGCCTCGACCACGGTGGCCTGCAGGGCCAGGAGCGTTGCGATCATCCGGTGTTCCTCAGTATGCGGATTCTGGAAATTCGTAGGGTTTCAGCGCGGCATGCAGAACATCGTCCATGCCGCGTGGTTTGAATGTGGAAGCGTCCAATGCCGCGATCTTCACCTGCGCGGTCAGCAGCGTTTCATCGCCGCGACACACCGCCTGGCTGAACACCATGCTGGCGCGCTTGCACTGCACCAGCCGGGCACTCACTGCCAACGCGTCATCCAGCCGCGCCGGCTTGAGGAAGTCCATGCTCATCGAACGCACGGCAAACACCAGCCCGTGCTCGATGCGCGTGCGCTCCTGGCCGAAGCCAAGCGCCCGCATCCATTCGGTCCGCGCCCGCTCCATGAAGGCCACGTAGCGGGCGTGGTAGACCACGCCACCGGCGTCGGTATCTTCCCAATATATGCGTGTCGGCCAACTGAACCGGGGGTCAACAGCGTCACTGGCCATCCGGCACCTCGGCAAACAGGTCGGCGGGCGGGTGCTTCGGCTTCAGGCCCATGTGCCGATACGCCTTGTGGGTAGCCATGCGGCCGCGCGCGGTGCGCACCAGGAAGCCCTGCTGGATCAGATAGGGTTCGACCACGTCTTCCAGCGTGCCCCGTTCTTCCGACAGGGCCGCGGCCATGGATTCGACGCCTACCGGACCGCCATCGAAATAATCGATCAGGGTCTTGAGCATGCGCCGGTCGAGGTCATCGAAGCCTTCCGGGTCGACCTTGAGCATCTGCATGGCCGCCTGCGCCACGTCCTGGTCGATGTGCCCACCGGCCTTGACCTGGGCATAGTCGCGTACGCGCCGCAGCAGCCGGTTGGCAATGCGCGGGGTGCCGCGCGAGCGCCGTGCGATCTCGGCCGCGCCCTCGGCGGTGCAGTCGATGCCGAGGATGGTGGCCGAGCGGCGCACGATCCGGGTCAGCTCCTCGGGCGTGTAGAACTCCAGACGGTGCACGATGCCGAAGCGGTCGCGCAGCGGCGCGGTCAGCAGACCGGCACGGGTGGTGGCCCCGATCAGGGTGAAGGGCGGCAGGTCGATCTTGATCGAGCGGGCCGCAGGCCCCTCGCCGATCATGATGTCGATCTGGAAGTCTTCCATCGCCGGGTACAGCACTTCCTCGACCACGGGCGAAAGGCGGTGGATTTCGTCCACGAACAGCACATCGTGCGGCTGCAGGTTGGTCAGCAGCGCGGCCAGGTCACCGGCCTTCTCGATCACCGGGCCGGAGGTCACCCGCAGGGCCACCCCCAGCTCGTTGGCGATCACGTGGCTCAGGGTGGTCTTGCCGAGGCCGGGCGGCCCGAAGATCAGCACGTGGTCGAGCGCTTCGCTGCGCGCCTTGGCGGCCTCGATGTAGATCGACAGCTGCTCGCGCACGGGAGCCTGGCCGAGATAGTCGGCCATGCGCTTGGGGCGGATGCTGGCGTCGGTGCTGTCGTCCTCGCGGGTCGCGCCGGCACCGATGATGCGGTCGTCAGTCATCCCGCGATTATGCGGCAAAACGGGTGACGACCAACGGTCGTCACCTACCCGGGATGGCAAAAATGTCCGGTAATGGCCGACTGTTGGTCGGCCGCCGCGTCAGATCTCGACCTGGGCCCCGAGTTCCACGAGGCGGTTGCCCGGAATCCGGAAGAACCCGGTCGCCGGGGCGGCATTGCGGTGCATCAGCGCGAACAGCTTGTCGCGCCAGATCGGCATGCCGCGGTTGGCAGTGGCCACGATGGTCTCGCGGCTGGCGAAGAACGTGGTGTCCATCGGGTCGAAGTAGATCCCGCCGTGGTCGCACGAACGCATCAGCGCCAGCGGTACATCGGGGGTCTCCATGAAACCGAAGCGGACGTACACCCGGTAGAACTCATCGCCCACCGACTCGATCTTCAGCCGCTGCCCTTCCATCGCATACGGAATCGGCAGGGTTTCCACGTGCAGGAACACGTTGCGCTCGTGCAGCACCTTGTTGTGCTTGAGGTTGTGCATCAGCGCATGCGGGGCCACGCTGGGGTCGGCGGTCAGGAACACCGCGGTGCCCGGCACCCGCACCGGCGGTGCCAGCATCAACCCCGGCAGGAAGGTATCGAGGCGGATGCCGTCCTTGCGGATCTCATCGCGCAGCAGTTCGCGGCCGCGCCGCCAGGTGCGCATCATGGTGAACAGCACGATCCCCAGCACCACCGGGAACCACGCGCCCTGCAGCAGCTTGGCCCCGTTGGCGATCACAAAGCCCAGGTCGATGATGAAGAACACCACGCACAGCGGGATGATCCAATAGCGCGAGGTCGGCCACAGCGCGCGGGCCACCAGCACCAGCAGCAGGGTGTCGATGAGCATGGTCGCCGACACCGAGATGCCGTAGGCCACGGCCAGGTTGGAGGAGCTGCGGAACGCCAGCACCAGCCCGATCACCATCACCGCGATGCCCCAGTTGATGCCGGGAATGTAGATCTGGCCGATGGTGTCGTGCGAGGTATGGGTGATGCGCATGCGCGGGATGTAGCCCAGCTGCATGGCCTGGCGGGAGACCGAGAACGCACCGGTGATCACCGACTGCGAGGCGATCACCGCCGCCATCGTGGCCAGGATGATCATCGGGTACAGCGCCCAGTCCGGCACCGCTTCGAAGAACGGATTTTTCACCGCCTCGGGATGATTGAGCACCAGCGCGCCCTGCCCCAGGTAGTTCAACACCAGGCACGGCAGCACGAAGAAGTACCAGGCATGTCGGATCGGCTTGGCCCCGAAGTGGCCCATGTCCGCGTACAGCGCTTCGCCACCGGTCACCGCCAGTACCACCGCGCCGAGGATGAACACACCGTGCCAGCCATGGTCCATGAAGAAGCGCACGGCCCATATGGGATTGAAGGCCTTCAACACTTCCGGCGCATCGACGATGTTCCAGATGCCGATCGCGGCCAGTGAAATGAACCAGACCGAGGTGATCGGCCCGAAGGCCTTGCCGATTTTCTCGGTACCGAAGCGCTGCGCGGCGAACACCATCAACAGCACCACCACGGTGATCGGCACGATGAACGCGTGCAGACCGGGTGCCGCCACCTCAAGGCCTTCCACCGCACCCAGCACGGAGATGGCCGGGGTGATCACCCCGTCGCCGAAGAACAGCGAGGCCCCGAAGATGCCCAGAATGCCCACCACATAGGCCGAGCGTGATCCATTGCGCATGGTGCGCTGGGTCAGCGCCATCAACGCCATGATCCCGCCTTCGCCGTCGTTGTCGGCGCGCATGATGATGGTTACGTACTTGAGCGTCACCACCAGCATCAGCGCCCAGAACGCCAGCGACAGCACGCCGAGCACGGTGTCGTGGTCGCCGACCAGGCCGTAGTGCTCGGAGAAGGCTTCCTTCAGGGTATACAGCGGGCTGGTGCCGATATCACCGAACACCACGCCGATCGCGCCGACCATCAGGGCCAGGCCACCGGCGGCCGGCGCGTGGCCGTGCGCGGGTTGTCCGCTGTCTTTCGGATGGGAGGGGCTGGACATGAAACTCCGGTCTGGCGTCGGTCAGTATGGGAGAAGGAAGACTGCGCCGCTCAGCGCAGCGCGGCCTGCAGGGCCTTGCGGATCACAGTGGCGACATCGTCGCCGTCGGCGTTGGCATCGCGCGCCATCCGCGCGGCCTCGGCCGGCTTGTAGCCCAGCTGTTGCAGTGCGACGGTGGCCTCGGACACCGGGTCAGGCCCGATCGCGCCGGACACCGGCGCGCCGCCGCCGCTGAAGTTGGCCGCGCGGTCACGCAGTTCCAGCACCATCCGCTCGGCGGTCTTCTTGCCGATGCCGGGAATGCGGGTCAGCGCGGTGATGTCACCGGCCTGCACCATGCGCGCGAACTCGTCCACGCTCACCCCGGACAACACCGCCAGGGCGATCTTGGCTCCGATGCCGCTGACTTTCTGTACGTCGCGGAACAGCCGGCGCTCGCCCTCGCGCAGGAAACCGTACAGCGAGACGCTGTCTTCCTTCTGCGCGTAGTGGGTGAACAGCACCACTTCCCGGCCCAGGTCGGGCAGATCGTAGAAGGTGCTCATCGGTGCTTCCAGCTCATAACCGACGCCATTGACGTCCAGCAGCAGCCACGGCGGTGCCTTGTAGGCCAGGATCCCGCGTAGACGACCAATCATGCAGTTGTCCTCATTTCCGGCTCCAGGCCTGGCGGGCATTGACCCCCAGCCGCTGCGCCGTCGCCCTTACGTGGGCATGGGTGATGGCCACCGCCAACGCATCGGCGGCGTCGGCCTGCAGCTTGGTTTTCAGGTTGAGCATAAGCCCGACCATGTGTTGGACCTGTTGCTTTTCCGCCCCGCCCCGCCCGACCACGGCGAGCTTGATCTCGCTGGCGGCGTATTCGTGCACCGGCAGGTCGCGCATCACCACGGCGGAAATCGCCGCGCCCCGGGCCTGGCCCAGCTTGAGCGCCGAATCGGGGTTCCGGGCCATGAATACCTTTTCGATGGCCACTTCATGCGGGCGGTACTCGTCGACCAGCGCCGACAGCCCCTGTACCAGCAGTTTCATGCGCTGGGGGAAGTCATCGGCCCCCAGCAGCACCAGCGGCAGGTGATGCACATGCACCACCTTGCCGGTGAGGTCGACATCAATGATGCCCACCCCGGTCCGCTGCGAACCGGGGTCGATGCCGAGGATCCGGACCATGGCGAACTACGCCGTCAGGCGTAGGCGTCCGCGCCGAGGTCGGCGTTGGAGTACACGTCCTGGACATCGTCCAGGTCTTCCAGCATGTCCAGCATCTTCTTGACCTGCAGGGCGGTGTCGCCCTCGACCTTGATGTCGTTGTCGGCGCGGAACGTGATCTCGGCGTGGTCAGCGATCAGACCGGCCGCCTCCATGGCGTCTTTCACGGCCTGGAACTGATCCGGCGCGGTGACCACGTCGATCGAACCGTCATCGGGATACACCACGATGTCGTCCGCACCGGCCTCGATGGCCGCTTCAGTGATGGCCTCTTCGTTCGCGCCGGGGGCAAAGCTGAGCACGCCCAGGCGCTTGAACATGAAGGCCACCGAGCCGTCGGTGCCCATGTTGCCGCCGCACTTGCTGAACGCATGGCGGACGTCGGCCACGGTACGCACTCGGTTGTCGGTCAGGCAGTCCACGATCACCGCCACGCCGCCGGGAGCGTAGCCCTCGTAGCGCACCTCTTCGTAGACCACGCCTTCCAGCTCACCGGTGGCCTTCTTGATGGCGCGCTCGATCACGTCCTTGGACATGTTCGCGGCCAGGCCCTTGTCCATCGCCACGCGCAGGCGCGGGTTGTTATTGGGGTCGCCTCCACCGCCGCGCGCGGCCACGCCGATCTCGCGGATGATCTTGGTGAAAATCTTGCCGCGCTTTGCGTCGGACGCATTCTTGCGGGCTTCGATGGAGGGGCCTCTACCCATGGGTGTTTCCGTGCATGAAGTCAGGAACAGGGCGCGGATTCTACCTGATCGGGCGCTGCCAACGTGTTAGCCGGGCGCGTTCAGGCCGCGTGGGCGGCCGGATCGTGGCGGAACCGGCCATCGCGCAGGAACGCGGCGGTCTGCCGGGCCGCTTCCGGGGAAAACACCAACCCGCTGTGGCTGGCGGCGACCACGCAGTGGTCCGCCAGGCCCGGCAGCCGGGTTTCATCCAGTGCCACCGTCCCATCGGATGCCTCGCCGATGGCCCCCAGCAGGCTGCCCAGCCCGTGCGGCACGGAGCCGGCGATCAGACCCACCTGCGCCCGGCCTTCCCAGGCCGGCAGACCGTCCAGCAGCAGCTCGCCACTGCGGCCCAGCGCCATGGCCCAGCCATGGTCGGCCAGCGAACGTGCCGTGCCAGAGCCGCGCAGCGGCGACCCCAGGCACACCACCCGGGCAACCGGCAGGTCGGGCTGCTGACGCAGCGCCTCCAAGGCGACAAGACCGCCCAGGCTGTGCCCCACCAGCGACACCGGGCCGCTGTTCTGCAGCCGCTTGAGCAGCTGCGGCACGGCCACTTCCGGGCCACCAAAAACGCTGGAATAACCAAAGGTGTCCACGCGGAAGCCACGCGCGCGCAGCCGCCAGGCCAACGGGCCCACCCAGGCGCGGGCATTCCAGATGCCGTGCAGCAGCAGCACAGAGGACGTCATGGGATCAAGGTACGCGCCGCAGGATGAACTCCAGGTCGCGTACCTGCCCGACCGGGAACTCGTAGGTACCCACCTTGCTGAACCCGTATCGGGCATAGAAGCGCTGCGCGCCGAAGTTCTCCGACCATACCCCCAGCCACAGGGTGCGCGGACCGTCACGTTCCAGCCAGGCCAGCGCGGTTTCCAGCAGACGGCTGCCCCAGCCACAGCTCTGTTCGTTTTTGATCAGATACAGGCGTTTGAGTTCGCCGTCGCCAGGCTGCACCTCGTCATGGGGCAGGCCGCAGGGGCCGGCGGCGGCGTGACCCACGGCCACACCGTCCTTTTCCAGCAACCAGACTGCGTAGTCCGGGTGCGAAAGGATCACGTGCTGGCGCTCCACCGCATAGGCTTCCGACAGAAAATCCTGCAGGTCCTGCGGCGGATAGAGGTGACCGAAGGTTTCCACGAAGGTGCGCGCGGCCAGCACCGACAAGGTCGGTGCGTCGTCCGGGCCGGCGCGGCGGATGGTGTACACGGGGACGATCAGACCAGGCCTCAGGCCTTGGCTCCGTCGGCAGCGTCTTCCTCTTCGCCGTCCTCGTCTTCCTCGTCCTCGTATTCTTCCTCGTCCTCGTCCTCGTCCTCGTCGAACTCTTCCTCGTCTTCCTCTTCGTAGTCCTCGACGCCGAAGTCCTCACCGTCCCAGCGGCCTTCGCCATCGACCACGAAGGTCAGTGCCATCGCGGCCGGGTTGGTGCCCACGCGGACCAGCCAGCCGCCGAAGACGCGGGCGCGCTCGGTGACCAGGTTGGCGTCGGAACCGACGTTGCCCAGCTTTTCCCATTCCAGATTGAAGGATGCTTCGGTCATTGCTGAGTCTCCTGAGGGTGTTGGGTGGTTCAGCCGGGCAAGCCCGGCTCTACGGGTTGGGATTTCGAGGTCGATGAAGCGCGATCAGTCTTTGCGCGGGCGGACCTGGATGTGCACTTCGGCCAGCTGCTCGTCCGGGATCGGCGACGGGGCACCGGTCATCAGACACTGGGCGCTGGTGGTCTTCGGGAACGGAATGACGTCGCGGATCGACTCGGTGCCGGCCATCAGCGCGGCGATGCGGTCGATACCGAAGGCGATGCCGCCGTGCGGCGGTGCGCCGTAGCGCAGCGCATCGAGCAGGAAGCCGAACTTGGCTTCGGCTTCTTCCGCGCCGATGCCCAGCAGCTCGAACACCGCGCTCTGCATGTCCGGACGGTGGATACGGATCGAACCGCCGCCGATTTCATTGCCGTTGAGCACCATGTCGTAGCCGCGCGAGACGGCGGTCTTGGCATTGGCGCGCAGGTCGGCAATGTCGTCCACCGCCGGGGCGGTGAAGGGGTGATGCAGGGCGACGTAGCGCTGGGCTTCGTCGTCGAACTCGAACATCGGGAAGTCGGTGACCCACAGCGGGGCCCAGCCGGCTGCCACCAGGTTGAAGTCCTTGCCGGCCTTGAGGCGCAGCGCGCCCATGAAGTCGGACACCTTGTTGTAGCCACCGGCACCGAAGAACACGATGTCGCCGTTGCCGGCACCGACGTGGGCGACCAGTGCGGCGAAGGCGTCCTCGCTGAAGAACTTGGCGATCGGCGAGCTGACTTCGCCGTTGTCGGCGATCTTGATGTACGCCAGTCCCTTGGCACCGTACTTGGCGGCGTGGGCCGCGTACTCGTCAATCTGCTTGCGCGACAGGCTGGCACCACCGGGGATGCGCAGCGCGGCCACGCGACCGTCCGGGTCGGCCGCCGCAGCGGTGAAGACCGGGAACTCACTGTCCTTTACCAGTTCAGCCACGTCGACCAGCTCCAGCGCGATGCGCAGGTCCGGCTTGTCCGAACCGTAGCGACGCATCGCCTCGGCCCAGGTCATGCGCGGGAAGCTGGCCGCCAGCTCCACGTCCACCACTTCCTTGAAGATGGCGCGGATCATGTTTTCCACGAAGTCCTGCACGTCGCGCTCGCGCACAAAGGCGAACTCCATGTCCAGCTGGGTGAACTCCAGCTGGCGGTCGGCACGCAGGGCCTCGTCGCGGAAGCAGCGCGCGATCTGGTAGTAGCGGTCGAAGCCGGCCACCATCAGGATCTGCTTGAACAGCTGCGGGCTCTGCGGCAGGGCATAGAACTCGCCCGGGTGCATGCGTGCCGGCACCAGGAAGTCGCGTGCGCCTTCCGGGGTGGCCTTGGTCAGGATCGGGGTTTCGATGTCCTGGAAACCCTTCTCGTCCAGATGGCGACGCAGCGCCTGCACCAGCTTGATGCGGGTGCGCTGCATGCGCTGCATTTCCGGGCGGCGCAGGTCCAGGTAGCGGTACTTCAGGCGGGTTTCCTCGCCCGGGTTTTCATGCGCATGGAACGGCAGCGGCTCGGCCTTGTTCAGCACGGTGATGCGGGTGGCGACGATTTCCACCTGGCCGCTGCGGATCTTGTCGTTTACGGCATGGCGCTTGCGCACCACGCCCTCGACCTGCAGCACGTCCTCATAGCCCAGGCTGGCGGCAACCTTGAACACCTCTGCGTTTTCAGGCTCCACGGTCACCTGCACGATGCCCTCATGATCACGCAGATCGATGAAGCACACGCCTCCCAGATTGCGGGCAACGTCGGTCCAGCCGGCGAGGGTGACAGTCTGGCCAATCAGGGTCTCGTCGACCAGGCCGCAGAAGTGGGTACGCATGGGGGTAAAAGCTCCGCAGGAGATTGCCGGGCCTGTTGGCACCGGTCAGCCCGTTATTCTGCGGCCAGCGCCCCGGCCGGGGCAAATCCTGAACAGTGAACCGGCTTACACGCCCCCTTAATAGGGGCCGGACCATAGTCCGCGCACCACTGACCGCAAGGGGAAAGCGTCATGAAACGTTGTCTCGTGGTCTGCCTCACCGCCGTTCTGGCCTGCGCCGCCCCGGCCCTGCAGGCCCAGGTCAATACCCGGGCCTACGCCCCGGAGAACCTGCGAACCCTGTCCGTCAACGACCAGCAGCGGGTCATCGCCCAGGAATACGCCGAACAGTCCAATGGCCGACGCATTCCGGACGACCAGATGCGCTTCTATCTGGACCAGGTCAACCGCTCCAACTGGGGCTTTTCGCGGATCAAACAGGACATCGCCACCTCATTGCGGGGCAATGGCGGCTGGAACGGCGGCGGCGGCAGCCCCTGGCCCGGCACCAGCCCCGGCCACGCCAGCGTGGTCCGCTGCGAAAGCAACGACAACCGCCAGCGCAGCTGCCCCACCGGCTGGTCAAGCGCTCGCCTCTCACGGCAGCTGTCCAACACCCGCTGCATCGAGGGCCGCAACTGGGGCTCGCGCAATGGCTCGGTCTGGGTCAGCGGCGGCTGCCGGGCCGAATTCGTGCAGGGTCGCGGCGGCTGGGGTGGTGGCGGCGGTGGCAGCAATTACACAGTCACCTGCAGCAGTACCGGCAACCGTACCCAGACCTGTGCCTGGGACGGCCGCCAGGGCCGACCGGTGCTGATTGAGCAGTTGTCCGGCAGTCCGTGCGTACAGGGGCGCACGTGGGTCTACCGCGGTGGGAGCATCGCGGTCAGCAATGGCTGCAGGGCGCGCTTCGGGGTGCGCTGACGGGCCTCGCCCGACCAACGGTCGGGCGCTACCGGCAGGTACGCGCACGTGCGGTAGGTACCGACCGTTGGTCGGTACCCGCCTCAACTCCCCCAGGGAGCCGGAGGCAGGGCCACCGGCTTGCTGAGATCGAACACCACCTGGAAGCGGCGGCCATCCGGGCGGGTCAGCTCATAAACGAAGCGTTCGTCCGGCTCGATTTCCATCGCCCAGGTGTTGGTGGTGGAGACGGCCATCTCCGCCTTGCGGAACATCGCCACCGAATCCGCATCCACCGGGAACACCTGACGCTGCGCGGTACCCGGTGGCTTGCTGTCGCCACCATACATCGTCACCGCGTCCGGGCTGCCGTCTTCATGCCGGTGATCGTGCTTCAGCCGCAGACCATTGTCGGTGCGGGTCAACACCCAGGTGCGCGAGTGATCGTCGCCCACATGGAAAGGGATGCGGAGCTGGTGCGCCGGGTCTTCGCAGCCGCGAACATGCATCACCAGACGTTTGCCGTCGAAAGGATCAGGTGCGTCGGTGCGGGGTTCGTTCACCGCCACACGCCCCTCAAAGGCTTTGCCGCAATGGGCGGCCACGGCGGCCATGAAGGCATCCGCAGGAGCCTGGGAAACATCATGGGCAACCGCGTCGCGCTGGCCGTTGCACGCCGTCAACAGCAGTGCGCCCGCAAACGGAAGAAATTTGATGGCATTCATGCAAACACCCTAGCCCGCGCGGCCAAGCAGCGCAAATCAGGCAGGCAACCCGGCACAGTGCTGAAACCGTCGCTTCATGTCGCCTGTGGTATGGTCTTTACCGTGACCGGTTCGCCTTCCCCACGAAGGTCGCACGCGTGTTGCGGCTGACCGCCCTGCTCACAGGCGTAGCGCTGCTCCTGACGGGCAGCGGGCTTCTGGGCACCCTGCTGGCGGTGAGCGGAGCGCAGGCTGGCTTTGGTGCCGGCACGCTGGGGCTGGTGATGTCCGGCTATTTCGCCGGATTCTTCATGGGCACTTTTTTCGCTCCGTCGCTCATCGGCCGCATTGGCCATATCCGCGCGTTCGCCTTCTTCGCTGCCCTGGCCGCCATTGCGGTGCTGCTGCACCCGCTGTGGGTGAATGCCTGGGCGTGGGGCGTACTGCGCGTCATCACCGGCATCGCCCTGGTCGGCCTGTACACGGTGATAGAGAGCTGGCTCAACGCCGAGCCCGACCCACAGCAACGCGGCCGTGCGTTCTCGCTGTACATGGTGGTGAACCTGTCGGCGCTGGCGCTGGGCCAGATCCTGCTCATGCTCGGCAATGCTGCGGCGAAGCCGATGTTCATGCTGATTGCCATGCTGGTCTGTGCGGCCATGCTGCCGGTTACCGCCACCCGGCTGCGGCAACCGGAAGTGCCGTCGGTGCCGCGCCTCAAACTGAGCCGCCTGTATGCCATGGCTCCAGTGGCCAGCGTTGCCGCCGCATTGTCGGGACTGGCGATGGGCGCGTTCTGGGGCCTGCTGCCGGTGTATGCCGGCCAGGTCGGACTGGACGACGATGGCGTGGCCCGCTTCATGCTCACCGCCATTGCCGGCGGTGCCCTGCTGCAATGGCCGCTGGGCCGGATCAGCGACGGTCACGACCGCCGCACCGGACTGGTCGCGCTGAGCCTGGTCGCAGCCGGGTTGGCGGTGGTAATGTCGCTGCCGATGATCCAGCTGCAGACCCACCTGCTGTTCGGGTTGATCTTCGTGTACGGCGGACTGGCGTTCTCGCTGTACCCCTTCGCGGTGGCGCACATGCTCGACTACCTGCCGCGTGAGGACCTGCTGTCGGGTTGCTCCAGCCTGCTGCTGGTGCATGGCGTCGGTGCCGCACTGGGCCCGGCCATCGCCGGCGTGGCCATGCAACGGTTCGGTCCGGCAGCGTTGCCACTGTATTTCGCCGTAGCGCTGATGCTGCTGGCGTTGTTCGCTACCGCGCGCCTGCTCAGCTTCTCGCGCCTGCGCACCCACCCGGTGCTGTTCCGCCCGATGCTGCGCACCACCCCGGCCGCGCTCGAGCTGATGCCCGAGACCGACGCCGAGCCTGCGCCCGATACCCCTTCTTCTTTCAACTCCAATAAGGAAGTGCATTGACTGTATCCACACCCGCCTCCCCTACCCTCACCCGCAACACCCCGGCCGCTTCGGCCCCGCAACTGATACTGGCCACCGACCTCGATGGCACCTTTCTCGCCGGCGACGCCGCCGCGCGTCACCGCCTGTACCGGCTGGTTGATCAACACCCCGATATCGCGCTGATCTTCATCACCGGCCGCGGCCTGGAAGCGGTGATGCCGCTGCTCTCCGATCCCGCCATTCCCCGCCCCGATTACGTGGTCTGCGACGTCGGCGCAACCGTGGTCGATGGACGCACCCTGCAACCGCTGCAACCGTTGCAGTCGATGATCGATGCACATTGGCCGGGCGAACAGGTGGTGGCCGCTGCCATGCGCCCGTTCACCGCGCTGCAGCGCCAGGACGTGCCGCAGGAACGCCGCTGTTCGTATTTCTGCGACCCGGCCACCCTGGCCCCGCTGCGCAGCCAGATCCAGGCCGCCGCCCAGGCGCTGGGCTGCGATGTGCTCTATTCGGCCGATCGTTATCTGGACATCCTGCCGCCGGATACCGACAAGGGTCGCACGCTGGCCGCGCTGGCGCGCCTGCTGGACCTGCCGCGCGAGCGGATCCTGGTCGCCGGCGACACCCTCAATGACCTCTCCATGTACACCTCGGGTTTCCGCGGCGTGTGTGTCGGCGAATCCGAGCCGGCGCTGACCGAAGCGACCGCCGCGCTGGACAACACTTACCACGCCAACGCTCCGGGCTGCGGCGGCATTCTTGAAGCAATCGAGCACTTCGGGCTGCTGGCCGCCGACGATGCCTTCCTGAAGCCGCCGTCCACCGCGCGCGCCGAGGGCTCGGACCTGGTGATGGTCTACCACCGCATGCCGTTCGACGAGGTCATGGAAGGCGACACCCTGGTGCAGCGCCCGCCGCGCTCGCCCAACGGCATCATTCCTTCGCTGCTGAGCTTCTTTGAAGGCGGCCAGAAGGGATCGTGGGTGGCCTGGGGCATCGACGACCCGAAACGCGGTCCGTTCCAGACCCACGTCACCGTTGATGCAGAGCGTTACCCCACGCTCACCGCCGCACGCGTGCCGCTGACCCGGCAGGAAGTGGACATCTTCTACAAGCGTTTCTCCAAGGAAGCGTTCTGGCCGATGCTGCATGTGTTCTGGGAACGCGCACGGTTCCGCGAAGACGACTGGCAGGTCTTCCTGAAGGTCAACCGTCGCTTCGCCGAAGCCACCGCCGCCGAGGCGGCGCATGGAGCCACGGTATGGATTCACGACTACAACCTGTGGATGGTGCCGGCCACGCTGCGCGAGCTGCGCCCGGACCTGAAGATCGCCTTCTTCCACCACACCTATTTCCCCTCGGCCGACGTGTTCAACGTAGTTCCGTGGCGACGCGAGATCATCGGCAGCCTGCTGTGCTGCGACTACATCGGGTTCCACATTCCACGCCAGGTGGAGAACTTCGTCGATGTCGTACGCGGTGCGATGCCGGCCGAGCGCCTGGCCTGGGAAAGCTGCGCACCGCGCTTTCTGACCTACGGCTGCGCGGTCGGGCTGGACACCATGACCACCCGCCTGCGCGTAGGCGATCGCGAGGTCGCGCTGGGCGCGCATCCGGTCGGTACCGACCTGCGCCGCATCCACAACGTCCTGGCAAAGCCCTCGGTGCGCAATGACATCTTCAAGCTGCGGCGCGAGATCGGCGCGCGCAAGCTGGTGCTGTCGGTCGAGCGGCTGGACTACACCAAGGGCACGCTGGCCAAGCTGGAGGCATTTGAACGCCTCCTCGAGCGGCATCCGGACCGCCAGGGCAAGGTGACGCTGCTGATGGTCTGCGTCCCCGCCGCGCGCGAGATGACCGTCTACCGCACGCTCCAGAACCAGATCGAGCAGGCGGTGGGACGGATCAACGGCCGCTTCTCGCGCCTGGACTGGACGCCCGTGCGCTTCTTTGCGCAGGCACTGCCGTTTGAAGAGGTAGTGGCGCATTACGCCGCCGCGCAGGTGATGTGGATCACGCCGCTGCGCGATGGGTTGAATCTGGTCGCCAAGGAGTTCGTGGCCACCCACGGCATCGAAGGCAGCAGCGGGGTGCTGGTGCTGAGCGAGTTCGCCGGTGCCGCCGCGGAGTTGAAGGGGGCGGTGCTGACCAACCCGCATGATCCGGCCGATCTGACGGCCGGGTTGCTGCAGGCGCTGTCGATGCCGGAGGAAGAAGCGGGCGGTCGCATGCGCCAGTTGTTTGGCAGCGTGGAGTATTACGACGTGGACCGCTGGGGGCGGGAGTTCCTGGAAGCGGTGCGCGGGACGGAGGCGACCTGACCGATTGCCACCCGTAGAGCCACGCCCTGCGTGGCTTCGCGGTGTCAAACGGTCGCAGTCACGCAGGGCGTGGCTCTACGGCTGTCCGCCGATCAGGCGCTCGGCGATCACCGCCGCCTGCCGCAGCACATCGTTGCGGCCGGCGTCGTCCACCGTTGCGCCCTGCAGGTAGGTGGTCAGCACCCACGGTGTGCCACCTGCCAGCGGCCACAACATGGCAATGTCATTGGTGGTGTCTTCGCCATTGCTGCCGGTCTTGTCGCCCACCCGCCATGCCTTCGACAGCCCGGCACGCAACCGTGCATCGCCGGTTTCGTTGTCGATCAGCCAATCTGCCAGTTGCAGGCGTGACGCCGGCTGGAGTACGTCCCCCAGCACGAAGCGCTGCAGACTGGCCGCCATCGCCGCCGGGCTGGTGGTATCACGCGGATCGTCAGCCGCGAATTCATTCATTTCCGGCTCCAGCCGGTCGTTGCGGGTGACGGCATCGCCATTGGCGCGCAGGAAGGACGTGACGCCTGCGGGGCCACCGATGACACCCAGCAGAAGGTTCGCGGCCGGATTGTCGCTGGTCACCATGGTCGCCCGGCACAGATCACGCACGGTCAGGTCCTTGCCCACGTGGCGCTTGGTTATCGGCGCATGCGACAGGAGGTCCTGGGCGCGCACCGGCAGGCGGCGGTCCAGCGACAGCGTTCCGCGGTCTGCGTGGTGCAGCACGGTGGCGGCAAGGACGAACTTGAAGGTACTGCACATCGGGAAGCGCTCGTCCTGGCGATGGCCGAAGCGTTTGCCGGTGGCGGTGTTGAGCAGGGTCACGCCGAGGCGACCGCCGCTGGCTTTTTCCAGTGCGGTGAAGTCGGCGGCCTGGGGCCTGGACGCGGCGCGACCGGAGGCGGCTTGGGGCTGGGCCAGCGCCGGGCCGGCGAGGGTGGACGCCAGGGCGGCGGCAGTGAACTGCAGGAAGTGACGGCGGGCGAGCATCGGGGTTTCCTGGTCAGCGGGGAGCCTCACTATCAGGCGACAGGGAACAGGGAACCAGCGCGAATTTTCGACTGGAGCCATAAGGTGAGCTGATATCGGGTAGCGGTCGGCTACCATTTGCCATCAACCTGGCTCACGGCTACCCATGCTCCGCCCTCAGCTTCCCCTCAATGCACTGCGCGCCTTCGAGGCCGCCGCCCGACACCAGAATTTCACCCGCGCAGCATTGGAGCTGTGCGTCAGCCAGGCGGCCCTCAGCCACCAGATCCGTTCCCTGGAAGACCGGCTGGGGGTGGTGCTGTTCCATCGGCTGCCGCGCGGGGTGGCGCTGACCGAGGAAGGGGCGCGGCTGTATCCGGTGCTGAACGAGGCGTTTGATCGCATCAGCGCCTGCGTAGGTGGCGTCACCGGAGGCTATCGCGAGGTGCTGAGCGTTGGCGTGGTGGGTACCTTCGCCACCGGTTGGCTACTGCCACGGTTGCCGGACTTCGACGTGCGCCACCCGGACATCGAACTGCGCCTGCAGACCCACAACAACCGGATCGATCTGGCCGGTGAAGGGCTGGATCTGGCCATCCGTTTCGGCGATGGCGACTGGCAGGGGCAGGTGTGCACGCCGGTACTCGATGCACCATTCGCGCCGGTGTGTGCGCCAGCGCGCGCACGGGAACTGCACGATCCAGGCGATCTTGCGCGGGTCCCGCTGTTGCGCTCCTACCGTGCCGACGAGTGGTCACGCTGGTTGCAGGCGGCCGGCGTTGCAGAAATGGAGGCGCGCGGGCCGGTGTTTGATTCGTCGCTGACATTGGCCGCGGCGGCAGCCGGCGGTGCCGGGGTCGCGTTGCTGCCGTTGAGGATGTTCGAGCAGGACCTGGCGGAGGGACGGCTGGTACAGCCGTTCGCGCAGACCGTGGAACTGGGGCGCTACTGGTTGACGCGGTTGCGGTCGCGGGTGGAGAGCGACGCCGCGCGCAGATTCCGGGAGTGGCTGGGGTCGTAGAGCCACGCCCTGCGTGGCTTCGACCCTGTTCGGCAGCGTGCAGCCACGCAGGGCGTGGCTGCACGTAGGTCAGGCCATCAACTCCATCCACGCCGCCTCGGCTTTTTCCAGCTGCTGCGCGGTCGTTTCGCGGTCGCGACCCAGCACCGCCATGCGGGTGGCGTCGGCGTAATTTGCCGGGTCAGCCAGCTGCCGGTCCAGCTCGGCCAGCTTGCCTTCCAGTTCGTTGACCTTGGCTTCGGCGGCAGCCAGCTTGACCGGATTGCCCGCCTTCCGCGCCGGCAGCGGCGGGGTCGGGGGAATGGGATCCGGCGCGGCGGCCGCCATCTTCTGCTTGGTGCCCTGCGCGGCCGGGCGCGAACGCAGCCATGCCGCGTATTCGTCCAGGTCTCCATCGAACGGCTCAACCACGCCATCTGCCACGCGCCAGAAGGTGTCGCAGACCAGGCCGATCAGGTGGCGGTCATGCGAGACCATCACGATCGCGCCTTCGAACGTGGACAGCGCCTCGGCCAGCGCCTCGCGCATTTCCAGATCCAGGTGGTTGGTCGGTTCGTCGAGCAGCAGCACGTTGGGCTGCTGCCAGGCGATCATCGCCAGCGCCAGTCGCGCACGCTCGCCGCCGGAGAAACCATCTACCGACTCGAAGGCGCGATCACCGGCGAAATTCCACTTGCCGAGGAAGTCGCGGAACGACTGATTGTTACCGTCAGGCGAGATCTCGCGGAAGTGGTCCATCGGCGACTGCCCCTCGTGCAGCGACTCCACCGTGTGCTGGGCGAAGTAACCAATGCGCAGGTCCGGATGCGCGGCGCGCTCGCCGGCCACCGGAGCCAGTTCGCCGACCAGGGTTTTGACCAGGGTGGTCTTACCGGCACCATTCGGGCCAAGCAGACCGATACGCTGGCCGGCTTCCAGGCCGAAGCCGACGTTGTGCAGGATCACCGCATCCTTGCCATACCCCGCCTCCACGTCATTCAACCGGATCAGCGAGAACGGCAGCTTGGTTGGCGGCGCAAACTCAATGCGGAACTCGCGCTCCATGCGCACCGCTTCGGTTCCGGTCAGCTTGGCCAGGCGCTTCATCCGGCTCTGTGCCTGGGTGGCCTTGCTGGCCAGCGCCTTGAAGCGGTCGATGAAGCTCTGCAGATGCGCGCGTTCGGCCTGTTCCTTCTCGTGCGCGATCTGCTGCTGGCGCAGCTGCTCGGCGCGCTGGCGTTCGAAGTCGGTGTAGCCGCCGGTGTACAGCTTGGCGCTGCCGCCGTGCAGATGCAGGGTGTGGGTGGCCACGTTGTCGAGGAACTCGCGGTCATGCGAGATCAGCAGCAGGGTACCCGGGTACTTCAGCAGCCACTGTTCCAGCCAGAACACCGCGTCCAGATCCAGGTGGTTGGTCGGTTCGTCGAGCAGCAGCAGGTCGCTCGGCATCATCAGTGCGCGCGCCAGGTTCAGGCGCGCTCGCCAGCCGCCGGAGAACTCGCCGACCGCGCGGGTGTGGGTGTCGGACGGGAAGCCCAGGCCATGCAGCAGCTTGCCGGCACGCGCTTCGGCATCGTAGGCCCCCACTTCGGCCATCTTCTGGTGGGCGTTGGCCACCGCTTCCCAGTCTTCACGCGCGGTCGCCTCGGCTTCCTCGCGCAGCACCGCGGCCACCTCGGTGTCGCCTTCCAGCACGAACGACAGCGCCGGGTCGGGCAGCGCCGGGGTCTCCTGGGCCACGCTGGCAATGCGGATCTTGCCGGGCAGGTCGACGTCCCCCTTGTCGGCTTCCAGCTCGCCCTGCACCGCCGCAAACAGACTGGACTTGCCAGCCCCGTTGCGGCCCACCACGCCCACGCGGTAGCCCGCATGCAGGGTCAGGTCGACGTTGGACAACAGCAGCCGCTCGCCGCGGCGCAAGGCGAAGTTACGAAGGGAGATCATCGAGGGGGTCCATATAACGGAATGGAATGTGCTGGTGAGCACCTTTCCTGCGACGTAATTCTAGCGTTAACGAATACTTGACGCGCCCCGGATCGTGCGCGGCGGTGTCGTTCTCTCCCACGGAACCGTCCGCGCCACGCCGGGACCTTGTTCAGCTACATAAATGGCGCACCGGTTTCCCGCCCTCGCAGACCCGCTTCCCGCAGTCGTGATGTCGCTCCGATGCCCCACCCCCACCGGAGCCACATCCTGATGACCCGCAAGACCCCGCTCGCCGCTGCCCTCGCCGTTGTGCTGGGCGCTTCCGCCTTCGCCGCCGCCGCCCAGGACGCCGCCGC
>NZ_RHPP01000200.1 GCF_003935715.1 Stenotrophomonas sp. 278
GCACGGCAGTCGCCGCCACGACCGCCGCGCCAACGGCGACCGTCCTGACCGCACCCTCGGCCCCGGCGAAGCGCAGCAGCAAGCCCGGTCGCGTGGTTGCCGGTCAGGTCTATTCGTACATGAAGGACGGGGTGCGCCACTACACCAGCAGCCGTCCGGCGCAGGTGGCCAGTCTCGGCCAGGTGCGCACCATCCGCTACAGCTACATCGAGCGCTGCTACGCCTGCGGGGCCAACCCCGGGGTGAACTTCGGCTCGGTGCGGCTCAACACCACCGCCTTCCAGGCCGAGATTGCCGCGGCCGCCCGTGAGTTCGGGGTGGAAGAGGCAATCGTACGTGCCGTGATCCATGCCGAGTCGGCGTACAACCCGACCGCGATCAGTCGTGCCGGCGCGCAGGGCCTGATGCAGCTGATGCCGCCCACCGCGCGGCGCTTCGGTGTCACCGACTCCTATGACGCAGCGCAGAACATCCGCGGCGGCGTGCAGTATCTGGCGTGGCTGCTCAAGCGTTTCAACGGCAACCTCACCCTGGCCGCTGCCGGCTACAACGCCGGCGAAGGTGCGGTCGACCGCCACGGCGGCGTACCGCCTTACAGCGAGACGCAGTACTACGTGAAGCGCGTCGCACTCCTGGCCGACCGCTATCGCGGTGCGGCTTCGCAGCAATAACGGCCGGCATCACCGCCTTCGGATTCTTTCCGTTGTGTCGCCGAGTCAGGTTCCGCTATAGTCGGTTCCGATTCACGTGGACTGGCCCCCACCGGTCTGCTGGCAGCCTCAAGCTACCTAAATCAATATCGGAGTGCCGGATGGCCAACGATGGGGTAAACGATCCAGTCAACACTGGACGTCGACGATTTCTATCCGCCACCACGGCGGTGGTGGGTGCCGTTGGCGTCGGGTTCGCAGCGGTACCGTTCATCAAGTCCTGGAATCCCAGCGCCCGTGCCAAACTGGCCGGTGCACCGGTGATCGCCGACATCAGCGCATTGCAGGAAGGCCAACGGCTGGTCCTGGAGTGGCGCGGTCAGCCGATCTGGATCGTCAAGCGCTCCAAGGCCATCCTGGAGGCATTGAATGGTCTGGACGGGCGTCTGAAAGACCCCGAGTCCGGCGAGAAAGACCAGCAGCCCGAGTACGTGCTGAAGGAAAACCCCGAATTCCGCTCGATCAAGGCCGATGTCTCGGTGCTGGTCGGGCTGTGCACCCACCTGGGCTGCTCGCCGGAAATGGTCGCGGAAATCCGCCCCGAGCCCTACGACCCGGAATGGAAGGGCGGCTACTTCTGCCCCTGCCACAAGTCGCGCTTCGACATGTCCGGCCGCGTCTTCAAGGACGTGCCGGCCCCGATCAATCTGCTGGTGCCTCCGCACCATTACCAGGACGACAACACCATCGTCATTGGCGTTGACCCGCAGGGGGCGGCTTGAGCATGGCCAACATCCTTTCCCGTACCGCCTCCGGCGTGGCCGACTGGGTCAATGACCGCGCGCCTGGCCTGATGCCGATGTACCGCAAGCATGTCAGCGAGTACTACGCGCCGAAGAACTTCAACATCTGGTATTACTTCGGTTCGCTGGCGCTGCTGATCCTGGTCAACCAGATCCTGACCGGCATCTTCCTCACGATGCATTACAAAACCAGCGCCGCCGAGGCCTTCACCTCGGTGGAGTTGACGATCATGCGTGACGTCGACTGGGGCTGGCTGATCCGTTACATGCATTCCACCGGGGCCTCGCTGTTCTTCATCGTGGTCTACCTGCACATGTTCCGCGGCCTGCTGTACGGCAGTTACAAGAAGCCGCGCGAGCTGGTGTGGATCCTGGGCATGCTGATCTACCTGGTGCTGATGGCCGAAGCCTTCATGGGCTACGTGCTGCCCTGGGGCCAGATGTCCTTCTGGGGTGCCAAGGTGATCATCTCGCTGTTCGGGGCCATTCCGGTGATCGGCAACGGGCTGACCGAATGGATCATGGGCGATTACCTGCCCAGTGACGCCACAGTCAACCGCTTCTTCGCCCTGCACGTGATCGCCCTGCCGCTGGTGCTTCTGCTGCTGGTGGTGCTGCACATCGGCGCGCTGCATGAAGTGGGTTCCAACAATCCCGACGGCGTGGAGATCAAGAAGGGGCCCAAGGGCAACCGCTGGTCGCCCACCGCGCCGGCCGACGGCATTCCCTTCCACCCGTACTACACGCTCAAGGATGCGGTGGGGGCGGGCTTCCTGCTGGTCATCGCCGCCTTCATCATCTTCTTCGCACCGGGCTTTGGCGGGCTGTTCCTGGAGCACGACAACTTCACCGAGGCCAACCGCCTGGTGACCCCGGAGCACATCAAGCCGGTGTGGTACTACACGCCGTATTACGCCATGTTGCGCGTGGTGCCGAACAAACTCGGCGGTGTGCTGGTGATGTTCTCGGCCATCGCGATCCTGTTCCTGGTGCCGTGGCTGGACAAGGCCAAGGTCAAGTCGGTGCGCTACCGTGGCTGGATCTCCAAGGTCATGCTGGGCGTGCTGGCCGTGTGCTTTGTCTGGCTGGGCGTGATCGGCTCGGGTCCGGGCACCGATGTGCATGAAACCTACATCGGCCGCGTGCTGACCTTCCTCTACTTCGCGTTCTTCATCACCATGCCGATATGGACCAAGCTGGACAGGACCAAACCGGTACCGGACCGGGTGACCCTGCATGACTGACCATTGCTTCGCGAAGCCACGCAGGGCGTGGCTCTACGGTGTAAAGCTGGCTTGTGCGGCTGCGCTGATGCTGGCCAGCACCCTGGCCGGTGCCGCCGAGGGTGGCAAGACCCTGCAGGCCGGCAATGACCTGGGCGACCGCGCGTCGCTGCAGCGCGGCGCGCAGTTGTACATGAACTACTGCTCGGGCTGCCACGCGCTGAAGTACCTGCGCTATTCGCGCATGGCAACGGACCTGGGGCTCACCGAAGAAGAGGTCATGAACAACCTCAACTTCACCGGCGCGGCGATAGGCGAAACGGTGGGCGTGACCCTGCCCAAGGCCGAGGCCGAGAAGTGGTTCGGCAAGATGCCGCCAGACCTTACGCTGATATCGCGGGTGCGCGGCAGCGATTGGGTCTACACCTACCTCAAGTCGTTCTATCTCGACCCGACCCGGCCGCTGGGCTGGAACAACGCGTTGTTCCCCAATGCGTCCATGCCCAACCCGCTGTGGGAGATGCAGGGCCTGCAGCACGCGGTGCACGGCAAGCCCGAGGCCCCCGGTGCCGACGCGCCGGTGACGGGGTTGACGATCGCACAGCCGGGCAACGTGGATCCGGGCCAGTACGACCAGGCGGTCCGGGACATCACCAATTTCCTGGAGTACGCCGGCGAGCCGGCTGCGCTCAAGCGCCAGCAACTGGGCGTCTGGGTGATTCTGTTCCTGGCGTTCCTGACCTTCCTGCTGTATCTGCTCAAGAAGGAATACTGGAAGGACGTGCACTGAGCTTCACACGTCCACCAACCCTTCGACCTATTGGCTTTTGTGATGGGGGGTTGCACACTCGGGACCTGTGACGACTGTCGGCAATGGGCCGGCAGCGCCGATACGGCCGACGGATTCGGTCGTTGGAGAGCCTTTGATGGCGGCGAGCGTACGCATGCGGAATACCCTGACGCTGTTTTCCTCGAACGACGATGTCCTGTGCCACCGGGTACGCCTGGTGCTGGCCGCCAAAGGCGTAACCTATGATTTCGTGCCGGTGGACCCGCAGAATCCGCCGGAGGATCTGATTGACCTCAACCCGTATCACTCGGTGCCCACCCTGGTGGAGCGCGAACTGGTGCTGTACGCCGCCTCGGTGGTCAGCGAGTATCTGGATGAGCGCTACCCGCATCCGCCGCTGATGCCGGTGGATCCGCTCTCCCGCGCCCGCATCCGTTTGGCCATGCTGCGGATCGAGCACGACTGGGTACCGCAGGTGCAGGCGATCCAGCTCGGCAACAAGACCCAGGCCGAGGCCGGTCGCAAGCGTCTGAAGGAGCTGCTGACCAGTTCGGTGCCGCTGTTCAAGGCCAGCAAGTTCTTCCTGAACCCGGAAATGAGCCTGGCCGATTGCGCCATGGCCCCGATCATCTGGCGGCTGCAGTCGCTGGATGTGGCGCTGCCCAAGGACGGCAAGGCCATCGAGGATTATGGCAACCGCATCTTCCGTCACCCGGGCTTCATCCGCAGCCTGACCGAGCAGGAAAAGAAGCTGCGCGAGTTACCCGTGTGACCGAAGCGCTTGTCCTGCGCGTACACTGGTCACCGGTATTCAAGCTGATAATCAGCCGGGCATGGCCCGGCGCACCCCATGACTGAAGATACATTCCGCATGTCCAGCCATCGCCCGTACCTGCTGCGGGCACTGGTGCAATGGATCAACGACAACCAGCTCACCCCGCATATCCTGGTCGACGCCGGCATGCCGGGCGTGCAGGTGCCGCCCAGCGCGATCAAGGACGGCCGGGTGGTGCTGAACATCGCCGACCGTGCCGTGATGGGGCTGGAGATCGACAACACCTCGGTCAGCTTCGCAGCGCGTTTCTCCGGCGTGAGCCATCCGGTGCAGGTGCCGATTTCCGCCGTGCTGGCCGTCTACGCCCGCGAAACCGGGCAGGGCATGGCGCTGCCGGACGACATTCCCGGCCATGAGCCCAGTCTGGACGACGAAGACGATACGCCGCCCGATGACACGCCGACGCCGGACGATACCCCGCCCAAGCCCGCCGGCGGCCGCCCGCATCTGCGCGTGGTGAAATGAAAAAAGCCGCCTTCGGGCGGCTTCTTTTCGGTAGCGACCGACCGTTGGTTGGTCGGCCATGATTCAAATGTCTTCTGCACCCCGCGTATCCGGCGATTGCCGGATCTCGCTGATCCGCGCTGCGGAGGGGCCGACAAAGGCCACCAGCTGATCGCCGCGCAGCACCATGCGTCCGGTGTGGCGGTCGATGCCATCGTGCGAGTACTCGAACCGATAGGTGCGCTCCCAGCCCAGCCAGCCATTGTCCTTGCGCACCACGCGCAGGCTGCTGGCGTGCACCGCTTGGTCCAGCCATTGCACGTCGGCGGCGCGGCAGGCGTTGCGGCCCAGCTCAATGGCGCGTTCGGCGGCTGCTCGTGAGGAGTTCCAGAAAGCGTACGCAAACGCGCCGGCAATCATCAACAGGATCAGGCTGGGCATCTGGAACTCGGTTGAAGCGGATCAGGAATGACCAAGATGGCGACAACTCCCGCCTACTTCAAGCGACGTAGAGCCACGCCCTGCGTGGCTGCGCTTCGTTCCGACACCGCGGAGCCACGTAGGACGTGGCTCTACGGCGAGGTGCGCGGCGGCGGACTGACAGGCGTTTGTGGTGATTGCGGTGGCTGCGGCCGCGGGGGAACCACGCGCGGGAAGGTCGGCTTCTGCGCCGGCGGGGTTGCCGGCACGCCCGGCT
>NZ_RHPP01000201.1 GCF_003935715.1 Stenotrophomonas sp. 278
GGCGCGGACGGCGTTCCGGCCTCGCCACCCGGGCCACTGCACGCAGCCAGCAGCACAACAAGCGCGGGCACCAGCAGGACTCTCGACATTACAGGCTCCTTGTCACGGGACGACAGCCGTCATGGGTGGCCACCGACCGGGTCAGATGGATTCGTCTACCTTGCGCACCAGCTGCCAGCAGGGCTTCTTCGCGAAGTAGTAGGACTGCTGGTCGCTGGTGTTGGGCGTACGGAACTGCACCTTGATGCTGCCGTCAGGCTGCGGGGTATGCGTGATCTCACGTGCCTTGCTGCCCGCCGAGGCAGGATTGGGCATGACCGGCCAGCCCACATCGGCCAGCGGGATCTGCTTCACCACCATGGCAGGCTCCGGGTCGGCGCTCACGTCCACATACTCGCTGACCAGCGGGTCGGCGGTCGACTTTTCCTGCAACGCGATCTCCCTGCCGAAGTGGGGGAGGAAGGTTTCGAAGTCGGGATAAGGGCACTCGGCCTCGCCTTCGGCCACGGTGGGTTCAGCAGGCGAGGCAGGGCGTGCCGTGTCAGCTGCCGCGGTCGGAGTCGCCGGCGCTGCCGGGGGTGCCGCAGCTGCGGCGCTTTCAGGTGCTGGTGCGGGCGCGGCCTCGGGCTTGCAGCCGGCCAGAAGAATGCTGAGGGACAGGGCGAGCAGCGTCATGGGACGAAGATGGGACAACGGATCCTCCTGATTCGTGTCGGGCGCGGGCGGATTCCGCGCCGGGTGGCGTAGCATAACGGCGCGCCAATGCGTTGGCGTTCACGGGGCCCCGACAGGCACCGGGCAATCCCATTAAGCGTGACGCTCGTCACAGTTTAAAGGCCACCCCACCCCCCAGCGCACGCAGTGTGGCGCTACAGGATGTCAGGGTTTTGACATGCGAATCGTAGACCTCACCCTTCCGGTTTCAGACCTCGCGCAGGCCTGCGCATACTTCAGCGAGGTACTGCAGCTTCCTGTGGAAGGCCACTGCGCGCAGATCGGCTGGACCCGGCTGCGGCTGCGAGAGGCCGGAAACGAGCCGGTAGGCGGGGTGCACCTGGCATTCAATGTGCCGGCCAACCGCTTCGAGGCCGCCACCACCTGGCTGCTGCAGCGCGCGCCCCTGCAGACCAACGCGAAGGGTGAGACGCATTTCACTTTTGGCGATGCCTGGGCGTCCGAATCGATCTACTTCGAGGGACCGGACGGGCTGATCCTGGAGCTGATCGGGCGCCGACGGTTGCCAGCCTCGGACCGCACAGGCCCCTTCCATGGCAGCGAGCTGACGTGTGTGAGCGAAGTCGGGCTGCCCGTTGCTGACGTGCCGGCACTGCATGCCCGCGCCGAGGCCGTACTGGGGCTGACGCCGCTCAGCCCACCCACGCCGCACTTCGCTGCACTGGGCGACGACGAGGGACTGCTGATCGTGGTGGATGCCACGCGCGCATGGTTCCCGGAGCAGAGGGTGCAGCCGAATGCACGCGGCATCGTCGTCCATGCCACCGACTGCACCGCTGGAGAACTCGTCGACGACACGCAGGGCTGGCGCGTGGCGTGCCCCTGACACGCGAGACCCCGCCGAAGCGGGGTCTCAAGAAGCGCGGCGACCAGCAAGGGTCACTCTTCTTCGTCCTGCCAGCCCTGCTGCTGGTTCTGGTTGCGCTGCTGCTGTTCCTGCTGCTGTTGCTGCTGCTGGTCGCGACCTTCCTGCTGCTGACCCTTCTGGTTCTGCTGGGAACTCTGATTGCGCTGCTGGCCCATGTCGGTCTCCGGATGCCGCGTGCGGAATGCCGCGGTCGGGGTGACTGTGTGCATGGCAGGGTTAACGTTGTGTGGCAGTTTTCCAACGGATGTGTAAAGGCTGACGACGACGGTGACGCAATTCCTTCTGCGCTCCGGATTTGCGCCATCCTCTGCGGCACTGGTAACGAAATGGAATAGCGGTATCACCGGGCGGCGATGCCGCGCAGTCAGCTCAATGAACAGGCGTGTACGCGCGGTAGCCTGTCGCCGCGCCGGGCGCGGAAACTGGCTCTTGTACGACGCGTCGAGGGTGACGATGGCACGCGTTTCCACGCCGGGAATGTGCCGTTGAGTGCCGCAGGTGTTCGCTTTCAGCACGGATGCCGCGCACCATTCGAATGGTGCGGTTTTCATCTATTGACGCGTTCTGGCACCCCGCGCATTTTCCGCCGCATGAACGTACTTCACCGCAACCCAACGCTGGCCGACGTGGCACACGTCCGCCAGGGTCATGCCTTCCGCGGGGCCATACCCGCCGTTCCCGACGGTCCGGTCCATGTCATCCAGCTCAAGAACCTGACCACGCCCACCCAGCTCACTGCCGAGCGGCTGCTGCGCACCCGGCTGCCAACGCGCAATCCGCCACGATACGTCCAGCACCACGACATCCTGCTCGCCAACAGGGGGGCGCGCCCCTTGGCCCATCTGCTGACCGATCCTCCCGCGCAGACGGTCTGCAGCCCGCACCTGTACATCATCCAGGTCACCGCAACCGACCTGCTGCTGCCCGCCTTCCTGGCGTGGCAGCTCAATCACGTGGACGTGCAGCGGCAGCTTCGACGCCAGTCCGCCGGCTCCCGCCAGCACAGCGTGCGCAAGTCCGCAGTGGAGCAGCTGCGCCTGCGCATTCCGTCGCGCCCTACGCAGCAGCGCATCATCTCCGTCACCCAGGCGCTGCAGTCCACGCGCGAGCAGTTCAATGCGCTCATGCAGGCGCGGGACGCGGAGATCACCGCCCTCACCGAGCGGATGCTGCAGGAGCGTGCCGCGTGAGCGGGATCGCGCTGCGCAGCGCACGCGCGACGCTGTCTGCCCTCAAACTCGCGCGGCGCTGCATGGAAGGGCATGCGGATGAGGAGGCGGCTACCCACGTGTTGCTGCTGCTGGTCCTGCTCAAGGTGGCCAGCGATGCAGATGTGGATCGTCGTGCGACTGCCGGGCGGCAGGACTGCACCGAGCTGCCGGCACCCAGTGGAGCGCGTGCGCTGGAGGTCTCTTCGGCCACCCTGTTCGAGCGCCTGGCGCGTGCGCCCCTGGATGGACTGGCGGCCCGCGTGCGCTCGGTGTTGGAGACCTTCTGCCTGGACAATCCGGACGCACTCGACCAGGTCCCGGACGCCCTCGACATGCGAGCCGGTCTCCCCACCGATGCCGCGATGTATCGGGTCATTGAACGTCTGCGCATTCCAGCGCTGGACTTCCGCCTGCGCCACGGCCACCACCGTCCCGACCTGGCCGAAGCCACGGACGAGATGCTGGGACAGCAGCACCGGCGGCGCACGCGCGAAGACGGGCTGCACGTGCCCGAAGCCCTGGCCAGCATCATGGCGGCCCTGCTGGACCCCCGCGACGGCGACCACATCCATGACCCGGCCTGCCACCGCGGCTGCCTGCTGCTGGCCGCAGCGCGCTGGGCCCGACGCGATACGGCAACCGCGCGAATACGCCTGAACGGACAGGAGGCAGACCGCCGCAGGTGGGCAATGGCGAGGGTTCGCCTGCTGCTGCACGGGCAGGACGGTGCCTGCCTGCAAGCCACCGACCCGCTGGGCTTCGACCCGGAAACAGCGGCGGTGACCGCACAGCCGCGTTTCCAGGTCGCGTTGTCACGGCCTCCACTCACCCTGAAGTGGGACCCGGAACTGGCCGCGTTCGACCGCTTTCGCCGGTTCCAGTACGGCACGCCGTCCCGACACTGGGCGCATATGGCCCTGGTCCAGCACATGCGGGCGCAGCTGGACCCGAAGGTCGGCCGCATGGCGGTGGTGGTTCCCAACGGGGTGCTGTTCCGCGAAGGCGAGGAAGCGAACATCCGTCGAGCGCTTCTTCAGGAAAACGAGGTGGACATCGTCATCAGTCTGCCGGAGCGTCTGTTCAAAGGCACCGCCATGTCGACGTCTCTGCTGGTCATGCGCAAAGGTCGCCGTGATGCCACGGTGCTGTTCGTCGACACCCGTCCGCTGTTGGGAGCGGCGGGCAAGGGCGCACGGCTGGATGACAGCATCGCCCAGCAGATCATTCATCTGTGCGCCCGGCGCGTCACACTTCCCGGCATCGCCCACGTGGTGCCGGTCCAGCAGGTGCTCGACGCAGGATCCAATCTGAATGTTGCACGGCACGTACAAGCCGAGGGCAGCGAAGCCAGCGCCGACCTGATCGCGCTGCGTCGTAAACGCCTTCGCCTTCACCTTGAAGTTGAATCCCTGCAACGGCAGCTGGATGGCGAAGTGGATGCGCTGGTGCGTGAGATCGGCGGCTGAGATCGAAGTGACGAGGACGCGTCGAATTGCGTGTGAATCACGACACCGGGACGAGACTCCATCTGCATGATCCGGAATGATGCGCACACAAGGCCTCTGACAGACATCCGCTGACGTGTGTCATGCCGATCCCACACCATCGGATGCATGCATGACAGGACCTCGCCACGAAGATGCTGTTCGCCGTTCCGCCCTGGCCTGGCTGAAACGCCAGGGCTGGAACTACGTCGCACCGGATCAATGCAGAACACTCAGGGAGCATCCCGGCAGCGTACTACTCGCTGATCGCCTGCGTGCCATCGTTCGACGGTGCCGCCATCTGCATGAGGGCCGGCAGATCGCACTCTCAGATGAGATCGTGGAGGCGATGCTGCGCACCGTCAGCGACAGCTTCGCGGGCGCGTCCTGGCCCACGGCCAGCGCGTCCACGCTGCGTCTGCTGCAATCGGGCGTCACCGCGGACCTGGCGCTTCCCGACGGTACGCGCGTCAGCCGATCCATTCCGCTGGTCGACTGGGACCATCCCAATCGAAATCATTGGGATGTGGCCGACGACCTGCGGGTGAACGGCACTTCGCGCAGCCGTGGCATACGCGACCTGACGTGTTACGTGAACGGCATTCCGCTGGTCTTGATCGCCTGCGTGGAGCGAGACTCGCACCGGCACTGGGGACGGGTGGAGCGCGGCATGGCGCATCTGCTGCGTGGCATGGACCCGTCAACACTGGAGCCGCCGCCCCGGCAGGCCCAGGTCCTGATCAGCCTGGACCGGCGCGAGGCGCGCTATGCGGGCGTTGGTGCAGCGATGCACACCTGGACGCGATGGCGTGAGGCGCGCTGGGACAAGCCGACGCTTGATCAGCTGCGCACACTGCCGGTCCGCCAGCATGAGGGTCCACCTGATGTACCGCTGGCGGTACACGCCGAGCTGCTCAATGGGTTGCTGGCGCACGACCGGCTGCTGCGGCTGTTGCGCTGGTATGCCCAGGTGCTCCCGCACACGCCGCCCAGACTTGCACGCGCCGCGCAGTACGGTGGGGTGGAAGCCGCATTGCGGCATCTGCGCGCGGTCACCCGCCACGGGCGCAGCAGCGACGCACAGGTCTGCCT
>NZ_RHPP01000202.1:0-3422 GCF_003935715.1 Stenotrophomonas sp. 278
GGGTGTAAACCCTGGCGATGACCTACTCTCGCATGGCTTGAGCCACACTACCATCGGCGCAGCTGCGTTTCACTTCCGAGTTCGGGATGGGATCGGGTGGTTCCACAGCGCTAATTTCACCAGGGAGACGGTTGGAGCAGCGCTTAGAGCGCCTGTCTCGCATAGATCTTGTGACGTAGCGTGCACTTGGATGCTCTTACGACGCTGTCGTAAAGCCAAGGCAACTTGAGGTTATATGGTCAAGCCACACGGATCATTAGTATCAGTTAGCTCAATGCATTGCTGCACTTACACACCTGACCTATCAACCACATAGTCTATATGGTTCCTTCAGGGGGCTTGTGCCCCGGGAGATCTCATCTTGAGGCGCGCTTCCCGCTTAGATGCTTTCAGCGGTTATCGCTTCCGAACATAGCTACCCGGCAATGCCACTGGCGTGACAACCGGAACACCAGAGGTTCGTCCACTCCGGTCCTCTCGTACTAGGAGCAGCCCCTCTCAAATCTCCAACGCCCATGGCAGATAGGGACCGAACTGTCTCACGACGTTCTGAACCCAGCTCGCGTACCACTTTAAATGGCGAACAGCCATACCCTTGGGACCGACTACAGCCCCAGGATGTGATGAGCCGACATCGAGGTGCCAAACACCGCCGTCGATATGAACTCTTGGGCGGTATCAGCCTGTTATCCCCGGAGTACCTTTTATCCGTTGAGCGATGGCCCTTCCATACAGAACCACCGGATCACTAAGTCCTAGTTTCCTACCTGCTTGATCCGTCGATCTTGCAGTCAAGCACGCTTATGCCTTTGCACACAGTGCGCGATGTCCGACCGCGCTGAGCGTACCTTCGAGCTCCTCCGTTACTCTTTAGGAGGAGACCGCCCCAGTCAAACTACCCACCATACACGGTCCCCGACCCAGATAATGGGCCCAGGTTAGAACGTCAAGCACGACAGGGTGGTATTTCAAGGATGGCTCCACCACAGCTAGCGCCATGGTTTCATAGCCTCCCACCTATCCTACACAGACGAACTCAACGTTCAGTGTAAAGCTATAGTAAAGGTTCACGGGGTCTTTCCGTCTTGCCACGGGAACGCTGCATCTTCACAGCGATTTCAATTTCACTGAGTCTCGGGTGGAGACAGCGCCGCTGTCGTTACGCCATTCGTGCAGGTCGGAACTTACCCGACAAGGAATTTCGCTACCTTAGGACCGTTATAGTTACGGCCGCCGTTTACTGGGGCTTCGATCAAGAGCTTCGCCTTGCGGCTGACCCCATCAATTAACCTTCCAGCACCGGGCAGGCGTCACACCCTATACGTCCACTTTCGTGTTTGCAGAGTGCTGTGTTTTTGATAAACAGTCGCAGCGGCCTGGTTACTGCGGCCCTCTTCAGCTATAGCTCGCATGAGCCACCAAAAAGGGCGCACCTTCTCCCGAAGTTACGGTGCCATGTTGCCTAGTTCCTTCACCCGAGTTCTCTCAAGCGCCTGAGAATTCTCATCCTACCCACCTGTGTCGGTTTACGGTACGGTCTGCGTAAGCTGAAGCTTAGGAGCTTTTCCTGGAAGCGTGGTATCAGTGACTTCGTCTTAAAGACTCGTCTCGGTGCTCGGTCTTAAAGGATCCCGGATTTGCCAAAGATCCAAACCTACCGCCTTTCCCCGGGACAACCAACGCCCGGTACACCTAACCTTCTCCGTCCCTCCATCGCACTTACGCGAGGTGCAGGAATATTAACCTGCTTCCCATCGACTACGACTTTCGTCCTCGCCTTAGGGGCCGACTCACCCTGCGCCGATTAACGTTGCGCAAGGAAACCTTGGGCTTTCGGCGTGCGGGTTTTTCACCCGCATTATCGTTACTCATGTCAGCATTCGCACTTCCGATACCTCCAGCAGACTTCTCAATCCACCTTCGCAGGCTTACGGAACGCTCCTCTACCGCGCATAACAAAGTTATGCACCCCAAGCTTCGGTTCTGTGCTTAGCCCCGTTAAATCTTCCCCGCAGACCGACTCGACCAGTGAGCTATTACGCTTTCTTTAAAGGGTGGCTGCTTCTAAGCCAACCTCCTGGCTGTCTGTGCCTTTCCACATGGTTTTCCACTTAGCACAAAATTTGGGACCTTAGCTGTGGGTCTGGGTTGTTTCCCTTTTCACGACGGACGTTAGCACCCGCCGTGTGTCTCCCATACAGTCCGTCTCGGTATTCGGAGTTTGCAATGGTTTGGTAAGTCGCGATGACCCCCTAGCCATAACAGTGCTCTACCCCCGAGAGGATACATATGAGGCGCTACCTAAATAGCTTTCGAGGAGAACCAGCTATCTCCGGGTTCGATTAGCTTTTCACTCCTAATCACACCTCATCCCCTACCTTTGCAACGGGAGTGGGTTCGGGCCTCCAGTGCGTGTTACCGCACCTTCACCCTGGGCATGACTAGATCACCCGGTTTCGGGTCTACTGCCCGCGACTATGCGCCCTTATCAGACTCGGTTTCCCTTCGCCTCCCCTATACGGTTAAGCTTGCCACGAACAGTAAGTCGCTGACCCATTATACAAAAGGTACGCAGTCACTCTTTCGAGCTCCTACTGCTTGTACGCACACGGTTTCAGGATCTATTTCACTCCCCTCTCCGGGGTTCTTTTCGCCTTTCCCTCACGGTACTGGTTCACTATCGGTCGGTCAGTAGTATTTAGCCTTGGAGGATGGTCCCCCCATGTTCAGACAGGGTTTCACGTGCCCCGCCCTACTCGTCTTCACTGGAATGGCCCTTTTGAATACAGGGCTGTCACCTTCTATGGCCAGTCTTTCCAGACTGTTTTTCTAGAACCATACCAGCTTAAGGGCTAGTCCCCGTTCGCTCGTCGCTACTCAGGGAATCTCGGTTGATTTCTTTTCCTCTGGTTACTTAGATATTTCAGTTCACCAGGTTCGCTTCGAGCAGCTATGTATTCACTGCACGATACCCGCAAGCGGGTGGGTTTCCCCATTCGGACATTACCGGATCAAAGCTTGTTGCCAGCTCCCCGATACTTTTCGCAGGCTGCCACGTCCTTCATCGCCTCTGACCGCCAAGGCATCCACCGTGTGCGCTTATTCGCTTGACCATATAACCGCAAGTTGCCTTCCGGTCATACATGATCCAGGGGTACAAAGCCTGGATACGAATATAACGACTCAATTAATAAGAAGACATTCAAGTCTTCCGCCTTAGCCTCACGACACGTCTGATAGAACATCTCAAACGCTCGCTACGTCACAAGTTTTAAAAGAACACGTACCGGCCACAATGCCGATGCGTAAATCAATTCTTTAGTATGCGTCATTCAGAGAATGGTGGGTCTGGGAGGACTCGAACCACCGACCTCACCCTTATCAGGGGTGCGCTCTAACCACCTGAGCTACAGACCCAAATG
>NZ_RHPP01000203.1 GCF_003935715.1 Stenotrophomonas sp. 278
GCGTGGGGGGGGGTGGGGGCCCCAGGGGTTTTTGTGGGTGTGTTTTTGGGGGGGCGGGGGGGGGGGGGGGGGGCGGGTGGGCCGGCCAACGGCCGGCGCTACCGGAATACGGTACCGATTGAATTTCCAAATAAAAAACCGGGCACGAGGCCCGGTTTTTCATTTCGGCGCACACACCGCCGATCAGGCGGTTTCGTAGGCACCGTAGCTGCGCAGGCGCTCATAGCGCTTCTGCAGCAGGTCCTCGGTGGACAGCTTCTCCAGCGCGTCCAGCTCGTTGAGCAGCACGGCCTTCAGACGCTTGCCCATCGCGGTCGGGTTGCGGTGTGCGCCACCGGTGGGCTCGCGCACCACCTTGTCGACCAGGCCCAGGCCCTTCAGGCGCGGAGCAGTCAGACCCAGCTGTTCAGCCGCTTCCTTGGCCTTGCCGGCGTCCTTCCACAGGATCGAGGCGCAACCTTCCGGGCTGATGGTCGAGTACACGCTGTACTCCAGCATGATGGTGCGGTCGCCCACGCCCAGCGCCAGCGCGCCACCGGAGCCACCTTCGCCGATCACGGTGCAGATCACCGGCACCTTCAGCTCGGCCATTTCCATCAGGTTGCGCGCGATCGCCTCGGACTGGCCGCGCGATTCGGCATCAATGCCCGGCCAGGCACCGGCGGTGTCGATCAGGGTCAGCACCGGCAGGCCGAAGCGCTCGGCCATCTTCATCAGACGCAGTGCCTTGCGGTAGCCCTCCGGCTTGGGCATGCCGAAGTTGCGCTTGATCTTTTCCTTGGTGTCGCGGCCCTTCTGGTGGCCGATCAGCATCACCGGGCGGCCGCCGATGCGGGCCAGGCCGCCGACAATCGCTTTGTCGTCGGCGAAGGCGCGGTCGCCGGCCAGCTCCTGGAACTCGTCACAGAAGATACGGATGTAATCCAGGGTGTACGGGCGCTGCGGATGGCGCGCCAGCTGCAGCACCTGCCACGAGGTCAGGTTGCGGAAGATCTGCGCAGTGCGCACCCGCAGCTTGTCCTGCAGGGCGTGCACTTCGGCCTCGACATTGACCGCCGGACCGGCGCTGGCGCTGCGCAGCTCCTGGATCTTGGCTTCCAGATCAGCGATGGGTTGCTCGAAGTCGAGATAGTTCGGATTCATCGGAAGCCGTCGTGAAGTAAAGAGGGAAAGTGTAGCCGAATGCGTCGAAATACCCCGTACGCAGTCGTCTGGTACCGTAATGCCGGGCCCTGCCCGGCAATCAGTTCGCCCACGGGGGGGCGTAGCGGACCTTGAGGGTGCGTACGGCCGGGTCGGCGCGCAGCGCGTCCACCAGCTGGCTGTCCACGCGTACGGCCGTTTCGCCACCCACGTCGAGCATGCCGGCCACCGGGCCCTGCGGCGAGCCCAGCAGCAGGTCCAGGCGCAGGGGCGTGCGGCCGGGGCGGTGGCGGTCCAGCAGGGCGTTCACACGGCTCCAGACCGGGTCACCCTGGCGCAGGTCCAGACGCAGCGACAGCCGGGTCGCGTAGTTGGCGCAGATCTCTTCGTAGTCCCAGCACTGGCGGATGCGCAGCGCGTAGCCGCCGTTGAACTCGTCCTCACGCAGGCCACCCTTGACCACCAGGATGCGGTCCTTGGTCATCAGGTGGCCGAATTCGGCCAGGCCGTCGGAGAACGCGCTGCACTCGACGCGTCCGCGGCCATCTTCGAGCTGCATGAAGATCTGGCTTTCGCCCTTGCGGCGCACGCCGACGACCAGCCCGGCCAGGATCACCGGGGTTTCCTGGCGCCAGGCGCGCTTTTCGCCGTCCTTGCTGGGGCGGGCCGGCGGTATGAGCTTTTCCAGCATGCCCAGGTCGGTACCGACAAGTTCCTTGACGTCCTCCGCCCACGGGTCGAACGGATGCCCGCTGAGATAGAAGCCCAGGGTTTCGCGCTCGCCCTCCAGCAACTGGCCCAGAGCCCACTCCTTGGTTTCGGGCAGGTCCAGCTGCATCGCGGTGCTGACCGGGTCCGGCGCGCCGAACAGCGAGTTCTGCCCGGAGGCCTTCTCGCGCGACATCTGGTCGGTGGCCTTGAGCACCTCCGGCAGCTGCAGCATCAGCGAGGCGCGGTTCTTGCCCAGCCCGTCCAGTGCGCCACAGTTGATCATGGCTTCCAGCGTGCGACGGTTGAGCTTGCCGGACTCGATGCGCATGCAGAAATCCAGCAGCGACTCGTAGCGTCCCTTGGCGATGCGCTCGTCGACCACCGCTTCGCACGCGCCCTGGCCCACGCCCTTGATCGCGCCCAGGCCGTACTGGATGGTGTCGGCACTGGAGGCCTCGAACATGTACGCCGATTCGTTGACCTTCGGCGGCAGCACGGTCAGGCCGAGGTTGCGCACCTCGGCCAGGAAGCCGACCACCTTGTCGGTGTTGTCCATGTCCGAGGACAGCGTCGCGGCCATGAACTCGGCGGGGTAGTGACGCTTCAGCCAGGCGGTCTGATAGCTGACCAGCGCGTACGCGGCCGCGTGCGACTTGTTGAAGCCGTAGCCGGCGAACTTTTCCATCAGGTCGAAGATTTCATCGGCCTTGGGACCGTCGACGCCGCCCTTGGCCGCACCCTCGCGGAAGATCTCGCGGTGCTTGGCCATTTCCGCCGGCACCTTCTTGCCCATCGCGCGGCGCAGCAGATCCGCGCCGCCCAGCGAGTAGCCGCCGACGATCTGCGCCATCTGCATCACCTGCTCCTGGTACACCATGATGCCGTAGGTGTCCTTCAGGATGGCTTCGGTGCGCGGATCGGGATAGATGATCTCTTCCTGGCCGTGCTTACGCGCGTTGAAGGAAGGAATCAGGTCCATCGGGCCAGGGCGGTACAGCGATACCAGCGCGATCAGGTCTTCGAAACGGTCGGGGCGCGCGTCCTTCAGCAGACGGCGCATGCCCGAGGATTCGAACTGGAACACCGCACCGGTGTTGCCATTGGCGAAGATATCTTTGTAGGTGGGCGCGTCATCCAGCGGAATCGCGGTGATGTCCACCGGCGGAATGCCCGCGCGGGCATGCCGCTTGTTGATCGCCTTCACAGCCCAGTCAATGATGGTCAGCGTGCGCAGGCCGAGGAAGTCGAACTTCACCAAGCCGACTTCTTCAACGTCGTTCTTGTCGAACTGGGTGACCGGGTTGCGGCCACGACCGCCTTCGTCGTGTTCGGCGAACAGCGGGCAGAACTCGGCCAGCGGCTCGGGCGCGATCACCACGCCACCGGCGTGCTTGCCGGCGTTGCGGGTCAGGTCTTCGAGCTGGCGCGCCAGGTCGATCAGGTCGCGCACTTCGTCTTCGGACTGGTAGCGCTGGATCAGTTCCGGCGACGCCATCTCCGAGTCCTTGCCTTCGCCCATGGCGTCCTTCAGCGAAATGCCGAGGATGTTGGGAATCAGCTTGGAAACACCGTCGACCAGACCGTACGGGAAGCCCAGCACACGCCCGGAGTCACGCACCACCGCCTTGGCGGCCATTGTGCCGTAGGTGATGATCTGGCTGACCCGCTCGCGTCCGTACTTGCGCGCGACGTAGTCGATGACCTCGTCGCGGCGGTCCATGCAGAAGTCGATGTCGAAGTCGGGCATCGACACGCGTTCGGGGTTGAGGAACCGCTCGAACAGCAGGTTGTAGGGCAGGGGATCCAGATCGGTGATCTGCAGGGCCCAGGCCACCAGCGAACCGGCGCCGGAACCACGGCCCGGACCAATCGGAATGCCCTGGTTCTTGCCCCACTGGATGAAGTCGGCCACGATCAGGAAGTAGCCGGGGAAGCCCATCTTGATGATGGTGGCCAGCTCGAACTCCAGGCGCTCGAAGTAGTCTTCGCGGGTCTTGCCTTCGGCCAGCGGATTCTTTTCCAGGCGCGCTTCCAGGCCTTTGCGCGACTCGCTGCAGATCCAGCTGTCCAGCGTCTCGTCGTCGGGCACCGGGTAGTTGGGCAGAAAGTAGGTGCCCAGCCGCATTTCCACGTTGCAGCGTTCGGCCAGGGCCAGGGTGTTGTCGATGGCGTCGGGAATGTCGGCGAACAGCGCGCACATTTCCTCGGGCGACTTCAGGTACTGCTGTTCGCTGTAGTCGCGCGGGCGCTTGGGGTCATCCAGCACGCGGCCGGAGGAAATGCACACGCGCGCTTCGTGCGCGCTGAAGTCGTCCGGGCGCAGGAAGCGCACATCGTTGCTGGCAACCACCGGCAAACCGCGCTGGCCGGCGGCCATCAGCGCGAACTGGTTGAAGGCCTCCTCGCCCTCACGCCCGGTGCGGGTCAGCTCCAGGTGCAGGCCGTCACCGAATACACGCTGCCAGTCGGCGAGCTGCTGTTCGGCGAGGTCATGCCGGCCTTCGCCGGCGAGACGGCCGGCCAGGCTCTCGCGACCAGCCAGTGCAAACAGGTTGTGGCAGCCGGCCTTGAGCCAGTCCGGATGCACGGCCACCCCGCCTTCGGGGCGGTGGCCTTCCATCCACGCGCGGGTGAGCAGGCGCGACAGGCTCAGGTAGCCTTCCCGGTCACGGCACAGCAGGGTCATCCGCCACGGCGTCATGCCCTCCTCGGCGATCATCACGTCGGCACCGGCAATGGGCTTGATGCCCACGGTTTCGGCTGCCTTGTAGAACTTGACCAGCGCGAACAGGTTGTTCAGGTCGGTGACGGCCAGCGCCGGCAGCTGCAGTTCGACGGCGCGGCTGAGCAGATTGGCCTGTTTGGCCTTTTTCGGGTCAGCCTGATCCGGTTTCGCCGGGACACGGATGGTCGAATCCGCCAGCGAAAATTCGGTGTGGACGTGAAGATGTACGAAACGGGAAGTGGACATGCCGGGCCAATGTAATGCGCGGTCAGGGTATCCGTGTGAGCGAAACCGGACAAGGCTTGACAGTCAGGTTACAGCCAGAAGCCAAAGCCACAGCCTTGGGCTGCGGGTCTACGAGCTTGGGGCCATCGGATGGGGGGGTACGGGACACGCCGTGAATCCATCCATGGAGGCTCGTCAAAAACATCCATGTTTTTGACGGTCCCGTCCCCCCCCCATCCGATGGCCCTTCGACAGTTGGCCGGAGGCCACGGAAGATCAAAACCCGTTCACGCGCCCGGTAGCGTCGGTCGACAGACGACGGCCGTGAAATGGCCAGCGTCCGGTAACGCATGACAACAGATCGGGGCCGCCGTTGATTTTGATGTTCGTTGGCCACCGACACCCTGCCGATGGCGGGTCGGGGTGGGCTGGAGGGGGCGTGAGCCGCATGGGTCGGGCGCATGCGCCCGACGGGTTGGGCAGGACGCC
>NZ_RHPP01000204.1 GCF_003935715.1 Stenotrophomonas sp. 278
GCGGCACGAGCGGATGTGTTTGACTACATCGAGCGACGCCACAACCCTAGGATGCGCAGAAGGGTCGCCAAGCAGGACCAGAAGGTTGCAGCTCTTTTAGAACCGTCCGTGATATCGGGGTAGAACCCGATGTTCCCCCTATATGCGAGGGTTCTTCCAGTCAATCGTGCCATCAACCTGACAGTTGTAACCTGACTCAGTTGTTGGGTTACATCCGCAGCAGACACCAGCACTATTATTCCCTGATAGCCTGCGATTCTCCCACAGCGAGCTTTCACAATCATCTTGCCCTTCTCGCCAGATAGAAGCAGAGATACGGCTTCCGTCAGAAGTCGATAAGCCGCCAACTGTAAGCCAACTGTCAGCTTGCACGGGTCCCCAGACAATCGTGGAGGGAGCACTCGTTCAGTTCTGCTCCACTCATTGGCGATTCCGCTTATCTGTAGGGTCAAGTACAGCCCAACGTGTTCAAGCGCCGTGGGATATACCATGCTCGTCTCCTCCCTGAATGCTCGAGAGTTCGCAACCGCGATTCGCATAAGATCATCGGCTAGCCCATGGTGACCCTTCTCATTCAACCAGTGCGCTATTTCGCTTAGGGAATGATCAATTCCGTCTCCGACTCTCTTCATGCTTATCACCCGCTTCCTCAGCTCCATCTCTGCTGAGACGTGTGCGGTTTTGGCATGTGCGATGGCCAGTCTTTCCCTGCGTGAACCAGCTCTATGCTGGTGATAGTAGTAAGTGATGCTTGATCCCAGGCAGAGCATCGCGGTTCCGGCGACGGCCAGGATCTGCTGCGTGACGAAGACAGATTGGTCAAAGGTCCACGGTGGCGAAGTCACGCCCATCAAGAGGTTGAGTATAGGTATTGCAATCGCGGCGCCCCTCCACCCATGCATGCAGGTCAATGCAATGGCGGGAAGGGCCATCGATGTCTGGAGGAGCGAGATCAGTAGATCCTGCGTCTTTGGGATCGCTAGCGATCCCACTCCAAGCAGAAGCATTGCGGCAATTGTGGTCGTCGACGAGCGCGTGTACCGGCATACTTCGATATTGGACTCGTTCCGCCGATTCCAGAGAAGCACAAGTGGCACAACCGTGAGCATGCCCACGTAGTCACCGACGACGAACTGTAGAGTCTGCGTCAGCGGCGCGCCAGGCGTCGGAACCGGCCATAGCATGTTCGCCAGAGATACGTTCAGTGCAGTCACCGTGATCGCGGACAGCGCGCATGCAGATAGGGCCCATGCTTCTCCGCCAGTGCGCATCCTCCTGCGATGCCAGTGCACGATCATGGCCACTGAGGGCATGAGCGTGATCGAGCCAAGCACCACCCACGTCAACCCGTACTTCTCGATCATGGGTATCCGCATGTAGGCAAAGTAGGCGTACTCACCGATCAGAAGGTAGACCCATAGACGCCGTGGAAGCAGCAGGAGTGCCGCCACTCGGATCCCTGCAGGCAGATAGAACTGGTCCAATGATATCTGCCGCGCTGACCAGCTCAGGACTGCGTACAGCATTGCGATTACGATGCCTTTGGTTATCCTCTCCCACCGATTCCCTTCCCACCACCACGTCATGCAGACCTCCGGTTGGCCGTGTCGGTTCTGGTCACTTCGACACGGATGTTTTTGGGAGGCGGACAGTAGTCGTGGGTGTGTGCTGATTCAATGGCTCAGATGCATTTTCAGAATCTGATGAATCTGCGGTGTATGGTTGCTTTTTCTGGCGCTCCGTTGAGCGTCAGCGCCGGTGCGGCCTTTGGTCTGAGAGCAGGCGCTTTCGGTGCCCATCAGGAAGCGTGGATGCGTGCTTGTTCCGACAACGCCCACGAACGAGGGTCTGTCGTGATTCGCCGCGAATGCGTCGCGGGTCGAGCGCGGGCAGGATCATGGCAGCCACCCAGGGGTGGCTCTACGGGGGCTTTGGGACGCATGATGCGTTTCCCCACATGCGGAGCCCACCGTGAGCGTCCATCCCTTCCGTCAGGTCAACGTCTTCAGTACCGATCCGCTGCTCGGCAACCCGCTGGCCGTGGTTCATGACGCTGGTGAACTCAGCGACGCCCGCATGGCCGCGTTCGCCAATTGGACCAACCTGAGCGAGACCACGTTCCTGCTGCCGCCGACTGACCCGCGTGCGGACTACCGGGTGCGCATCTTCACCACGATGGGCGAGCTGCCGTTTGCCGGCCACCCCACGCTGGGCAGCTGCTTTGCGTGGCTGGCGCAGGGTGGGGTGCCGCAGGGCGCGGAGATCATCCAGGAGTGCGCGATTGGACTGGTCCGTATTCGCCAGGGCGCGGACGGCTTGGCGTTCGTGGCTCCGCCGCTGCTGCGTGAGGGGCCGCTTGAGGCAGACGTGTTAGAGCGCGTACGTGCTGGGCTGGGTGTCGCCGCTGAGGACGTGGTGGACGCGCAGTGGGCGGTGAATGGGCCGAAGTGGCTGGCGCTGCGACTGTGTAGTCGCGCCGCGGTGCTGGCGATCAAGCCGGATTATCCGGCGCTGGAAGGGTTGATGGTGGGGGTGTTTGCGGCCTGTGACGCTGGCGATGGGGTGGATACCCAGTTTGAATCGCGGGCGTTCATTGCGGGGGAGGCTGCGCCGGAGGATCCGGTGACGGGGAGTCTCAATGCCGGGATTGCGCGGTGGTTGCTGCGCGAGGGGTTGGCACCAGAGCGGTATGTGATCAGCCAGGGCACGGCGTTGGGGCGGGCCGGGCGGGTGCGGGTGGAGGTGGTGGGGGAGGATCTTTGGGTGGGTGGGGAGTGTGTTACGTGTATTGAGGGGAGTGTGACGTTTTGATGCGGTGATGCGCGACGACGCGCATGGCGCGTCAACGCAGGAAACGTAGAGCCGGGCTTGCCCGGCTGAACCACCGCGATGTCGGAAGGAAGCCGGGCAAGCCCGGCTCTACGGGGTTGGTACCACCACGGTGTTGTTGAGGCCGGTGACTTCGGCAGCGTCGCCGTCCAGCATCACACGCACCCGCAGCCCTTCGCGGCTGCCAGCCGGCAGTGGCAAGCCAACGGTCGTGGTACGCGGCACCAGATCGCTCGGCGCTTCCATCGCCGGCACTTCGTTCCGTGCGATCTCCCGCCCGTTCCGGTCTTCCAGCACGGCCACACCCACCGGCGTCGACACGTGGCCCAGGCTGTGCACGGTCACGTGCAGCTGCTTCCCATCCACACGCACATCGCCGCGCCCAACCCCGAGATCCGGCCGCAGCTCCACCGGCGTACCTGCCTGCACCAACTCGAACTCGAACACCTGCGTCTGCCCGGGCGCGAACCGCAGCGGGATCGAGGCACTGCGCTCCAACACGACATCCTGAGTGCTGGCCTTGCCATCGATCTTCCCGTCGCCATCGCGGTCCACGCCGCTGCGCACGCGCCAGGTGCCGGCGGTGACGTTCCACGTGGTCATCTGTGCGTCGGCGGCGCGCTTGCCAAGGTTGTGCGCGGTAACGGTGAAGCGCTCGGTGTTCGGCGAATGCACCAGCAACCCAACCTGCTCAGCGGCCTCGGGCTGGGTGAAGCGCCAGCTGACGGTGTGACCGGGCCAGCTCTGGTTGCGGCGCAGGGCAATGCCGCCGAGGCGGGCGCGCTGCAGGAACTCGCTGTTGGCTTCCACGCGGTCGGACCACCAATGACCCTCGGTGTTCATGTACTCGCGCTGGGCCTTGGCCTGGATGCCGTCGGCATGCAGGTCTTCCAGATACTTCTTGTCGCCGGTGGCCTGCCACGCCATCACGCTGGCGAAGCCGGTCTTGCCTGCATCGGCTTCCGCGATCAGTGCGGGATTCCAGTCCGCGCCACGACCCAGCACTTCGACGAAGTTCTCGCCGAGGTTGGACAAGGAGCTGGGCCCGCCACGCGCCACGCGATAGTCCAGCGCCTTGAGGTACTTGTCGTCACCGGTGAAACGCCATGCGGCCCAGAAGGTGTGCATGGTGTCGCCGCCGCCGGAGCCGTTGTTGAGCTCGCCGCCACGGGTCTTGCCCGTTGCCCAGTTGATCTCGTTGGGCAGCGCCCAACGACCCTTGTCGTCCGTGTAGGCGTGAGCGAGGTAACCGTCCGCCAGGCCCACCACCAGTTTGCGGCCGGTGGGATCCGCGTTGTACTGGCCCATCAGGAACGCGGGATGCAGCGCGGGGAACGAGTACGGCTTCTGCCACTGCCAATTCGGTTCGCGATACACCTTGTTGCCGCCGAACCAGTTGCTGGAGAACAGCAGGTGGCCCTGCGGGTTGGGCAGGATGATGCGCTCGTTGAAGGCCTTCACTGTTTCCATCAGGCGCTCCACGGTCAACGGGTCGCCCCAGTTGAGGTAGAGCATGGCGCTGTTGGCGTTGATGCCTTCTTCGTAGCTGTGCAGTTCGTCGGTCTCGATGGTGCTCAGGCCGTTGCTGAACATGCCATTGCGGTACACCGCGTCGCTCAGCGCGGTGAGCGAGGCATTCAGGCGATCGGGTTCCACGCCCATCAGGGCCAGGCCGGGCCACTGCTGGGTCAGGTCGGTGTCGTCAGAGATGCCGCCGCCGAAGTCGCCATAGGCGATCTGGCGATTGTCGATCCACCAGTCGACGAAGCGACGCACGTACTTCAGGTCTTCGGTCTGGCGGAACGCCCACATCGGTGCACCCTTGGGCGCTTCGGGCTGTTTGAACGGCGGTTTGCCCTGGCTGTTGTAGCTGATGTAGTTCCAGTACAGCCGGCCCAGCTCATGGTCCGGGTCCACCCGCAGCAGGTCGCTCAGGTCGGCATACACGCGCGCATACAGGCGCTGGCGCTTGGAGGTGGTGTGTTCCTCGACCAGGAAACCCCAGTTGTCGCGCACCTGGTTGAAGCGGTCGGCGGTGTGCTCGCGCTTGGCGTCGGCGCGGTCTTTGAACACCAGGCGGATCTCGGCACCATCCAGCGAACTCGCGTTGAAGCCCGGTGCACCAGATGCCACGCTCAACCACAGGCTGTCGGCGGTGAGAATGCGGTCGCGCAGGTCCAGCCACAGCGTGCGCTTCTCACCGGGTTTGACCGAGACGCTGACATCGATCATGTCGCGTGCCGGCCAGATTGGATCCTTGATGCGGATGTTGAGCGGAATCAGGCCGTCGCGGGTGGCCGGCAGGTCCAGCGCCGGAATGTCGATGGCCACGCCATCGAGCCCGTCGTACATGTTCTCCCAGCTGTGCGCCCAGCTGCGGATCAGCGGCTGCGCGGCCGGGGCATCGCCCACGCCGGAAGGAATCAACACGTGCACGATCGGCAGCGGCTGCGCCGGCAGGGTGTCGGCG
>NZ_RHPP01000205.1 GCF_003935715.1 Stenotrophomonas sp. 278
GCCCTGCCCCCAGGGCCGGCGCAGCTCGCCTGCGAGCAGCGCATCGGTATGGCGACTGCGCTGCACCGCCAGTTCGGTGGTCAGGCCTTGGGCGCTCTCGTCCTGTGCCTGCCGCCAGGTCTGGCCCAGCCGGAGCTGTGCGTCGGCTGCCTGGCCGTTGCGCTGGCGCACTTCGACGCCCGCGCGCTGCAGGTGCACGCGTCCTTCGGCCCGCGCGAGCCGGCTCAGGGTGAGTGCCAGCTGCAGGCCTCGATCATGCGAGGGCGACCCTGCGTGGTCGCTGCGCTGCTGCCACACGCTCAGACGCGTACCTGCACTCAATCCACGCCAGGGGCGGGTGCGCGTGTAGCTTCCCTGCAGCGTGCGGGTGGCTGCCTGCAGCCTCGCCGCACGGTCCAGCGCACTGTGCCGCCGGGTGTGGGCGACATGCAGGTTGCCACCCAGCAGTGGCAGCGACACCGAGGCGCTGAGCGCCTCTGCACACCCCTGCTGCGCGTCCGAATGCAGCAGAGGGTTCGCGCACGCATCTCCGCGGTAACGCTGGCGGTAGATGTTCCACGCAGCGAGATGTCGCACGCTGAGCTGCAGCTGCTCTCCACGTTGGCCGTCGCTGGCCACAAGCAGGCCCATGTCCGCATGTACGTCGACCGGGCCCAGCGCACGTCGCAGGCCCACGCGCAGCTCCTGTGTGCCGACGCCTTCGCTGTGCGAGACGCCCAGGCCCACGCTGGCCGCGCCGATCGGCAGTCGCATCCCTGCCTGCAATACCGTGGATGAAGGTCCAGGCCGGTCGTGCTCATTCTGTCGCCCGCCCTGCACGAACCATTGCAGGGCCGGGTAGCCGCTGCCGATGCTGCGCTGGAAGGGCACGCTTTCACTGCGCACGAAACGACCGTCTTCATGGATGCGCAGGGTGAGCAGGTAGCTCCCCGAAGGAAACAGCCGGGTGTCGAGCTGGCTGGCTCCGGCTGGCAGGTAGAACGTCTGCAGCAGACGCTCGCCGTCGAAAACATCCACCCGCGCATCGCGGCCGAGCAGGACGTGCACGGGAAGCGCGTCATCGAGCGCTTCCGTGTCCAAATAGGCCAACGTGGTACCGACACGCACGCCCTGCAGACGCGTCAAGGGCAGCAGGCTGAGTCCAAACTGGCCGCCCAGCGGGCTGGACAGATTGCGCCGGTCGATCCGGCCACCCTGCAGGTAATGCTGCGTTCCGAGGTCGTGCCGGTAGTAGAGCTCATCGATGTCGGTGCGTGCCTGCGCCGCCATCCCGGGCGCGCGCCAGCGCGCGTGGTTCCAGCTGCCCCCGAGATGGCCGGCCTGCCCGACGCCCAACGCCGCTCGCCCATGCAGGTTGAATGCCAGTTCGCCGTCCCCGCCGCTGAGGTGCATCACCTGCTGATGTACCAGCGCGTTCCGGGCCTGCTCGGATACCTGATGAAAGCGCGCCCGCCCGTCGCTGGCGGGTAACCAATGGGATGCGGGAAACAACAGCAGCACACTCTCTGCCTCGTCGAAAATGGCGGTCATGACCGCAGGATCCTCCGGTGCGGCGCGCCAGCCACAACCGGGCTGGGGCTGTGCGTGCAGGCATGCCAGATGGCTGTCGCGCGGCAGTGGCGCGGTCAATGCGGGCAGCAACGCCGCCTGTGCTTCGTCGGTCAGACCGAGCGCGGCAAGCAGCCGCGCGGGCTGTTCCACTTGCACGTGCTCCAGCGTGACCCACACCGGCCAGAGGCCAGCCGAACGTCCGAAGGCACGCACTTCCACGCGCTCGGCATGACCGTCGGCAAGGTCCTCGAATCCGGGGGGCAGACGCTGCGCGCAGGCAGGCGGCGAGGTCGGCAGCAGCAGGGTCAGCCCCAACAGCCCCAGCAGTGACGGCGAGATACGCATGGCAACGTGCAGGGGCACCGGTCCATTGCGGACCGATGCCTCTCTACCACTTACAGGCTGCCCGCCTTCTGTGCCATCACCAGACTGACGGGACCGTCATACAGGCCGGCAGCGGTGATCGGCGCGACAACGGCCTGTGCAACGGTCAACGGCATCTCGATCGACGCCCCGGGAATGGCCCCCTGGAACAGCTGATCGGCGGTGAAATCAATGGGTGCGATGCCGAGTTCGCGGCCATTGAGGGTGACCCGCAAAGGCACCTCGACCGCGCCGGCGGCAGCAACCCGCGGCACCAGCACGGCGGGCTCGGCCAGACGCACGTCGATGTCCAGCGTGGTGTCGTTGGAGAACACACGCACCCGCTCGGTCCAGCTGCTCAGCCCCTGCCCGGCGCGATACGGCAGCTGCACGGCATCGGGCAGTGCGCTGCCGTCGGCCTTGAGCAGCGACAGGGTGGGGTCGACGTTGGCCCACACCGTGATGTGCGCTTCAGCGGCATGTGCGGACAGTGCGGTGGTGAACAGGGCGAGCGCAAGAGCAGTGTGCTTGATGATCGGATTCATGCAGTGCGTTCCAGAAGAAGGTGGACGCGCATGTTCGGCAACGGGGAACGCCGGCCGTATTCAATCCTTCCTAAAGCGCCAATGCGTGCACGCGAAACGCAAGCAATCCGATGGCACCGGCGCGACATCTGGCGTTGCACGCAAAAAAAACGCCCCCGGAAACGAGGGCGTTTTCTGGCGGTGCTACCGGGCGATCAGCCCTGGTAGTCGCGCACGTCGTGGCCGGTGTAGACCTGGCGCGGACGGCCGATCTTCATTTCCGGATCGACCTGCTGTTCCAGCCAGTGCGCGACCCAACCCGAGGTGCGGCCCAGGGCGAACATGACGGTGAACATCTCGGTCGGGATCTGCAGCGCCTTGTAGATGATGCCGCTGTAGAAGTCCACGTTGGGGTAGAGCTTGCGCTGCACGAAGTAGTCGTCCTGCAGAGCAGCCTGTTCCAGCTTCACAGCCACGTCCAGCAGCGGATCCTGCACGCCCAGCTGGGTCAGCACCTTGCTGGTCATCTCACCGATCACCTTGGCGCGCGGGTCGAAGTTCTTGTAGACGCGGTGACCGAAGCCCATCAGGCGGAAGCCCGAAGTCTTGTCCTTGGCCTTCAGCACGGCGGACTCAACATTGTCGGCCGAACCGATTTCTTCCAGCATCTTCAGCACGGCTTCGTTGGCACCGCCGTGGGCCGGACCCCACAGCGCGGTGACGCCAGCGGCGACCGACGCGTACGGGTTGGCACCGGTCGAACCGACCAGACGAACGGTCGAGGTCGAGGCGTTCTGCTCATGGTCGGCGTGCAGGATGAACAGCAGGTCCAGCGCCTTCACCACGTCCTGGTTCAGCTCGTACTGGCCATCGGCCGACTCGAAGGTCTGCTTCAGGAAGCGGCTGACGTAGTCCAGCGAGGTGTCCGGCTTGTTGGCCGGCAGACCCTTGCCATGGCGGTAGATCAGCGCCGACAGCGTCGGCACCTTGGCGATCAGGCGCACGGCGGCCTTGCGGCGCTGCTCGGCGTCGCCCAGGTCGAGCGAAGCGTGATACTTGGCCGACAGCTGCGCGATGGCAGCGGCCAGGATGGCCATCGGGTGGGCATCCTTGTCAAAACTGCCGATCAGGGTGTTGATCGACGCATCGACGTCGGCCTCAGCGGCCAGCTCGTCGGTGAAGGCCTTCAGCTGTTCGGCGCTCGGACGCTCGCCGTTGATCAGCAGGTAGACCACTTCGACGTAGCTCGACTTTTCCGAGAGCTGTTCGATCGGGTAGCCGCGGTACAGCAGCACGCCCTTGTCACCGTCGATATAGGTGATGGCGGACTTGCAGCTGGCAGTGGCGGTGAAGCCGGAGTCGTAAGTGAAGAGACCGGTTTCCTTGGTCAGCTTCGAGATATCGACGCAATCATTACCGAGCGTGGGTTTGATGACGGGCAGAACAACCGACTTTTCGCCGGCGTTGAGCGTGACCTGATCAAGATCGGACACTGTGTGCGCTCCTCAGGGGAAGGCGCCCGCCCAAGCGCATGGGTCAGGCACGTGAAGGAAGTCCACAACCTGTGCTGTGGATCACGACATTATCGCACAGCAACATTTCCCACGCCCTAGGACTGAAGTCGTAGAAGGAGGGGGTCAAAACGTCCGTATAGCGAGGTGCGGCAGGGCTTGAGGGGGGCTGATACGGACACTGCGTTCCGCGCCGCCTGTCAATTTATGAATCTACGTTCATATTCCAGCAGGGGTTGCCCTGCTCCCGAACGTGACAGGCATAAAAAAACAACGGCCGCTGGAGCGACCGTTGTTTTCGTGGGCTCGCCGAAGCGAGCCGGCGACGCAGATCAGTTCTTGCCGAAACGGCGGTTGAACTTGTCGATGCGGCCGCTGGTGTCGATGACCTTGTGCTGGCCCGTGTAGAACGGGTGCGAGGCGGAGGAGATTTCCACCTTGACCAGCGGGTATTCGTTACCGTCTTCCCACTTGATGGTTTCCTTCGTGCCCATGGTCGAGCGGGTCAGGATCTTGAAATCGGAGGTGACGTCATGGAAGACCACGTCACGGTAGTTCGGATGGATATCGTCCTTCATGAGGCACACCGTAAAAAAGAAATGGGAAAACGCAAGAGCGGCATTATAACCGCCGGCCCGCCCTGGGGGCAAGCCGGAGGTCCGCTCAATGTGAAGACGGCCGCCAGGGCCTTCAGGCAACCCCGAGCGCAGCCCGGACCTGGGCTTCAAAGCGTGCCTGGTCGTAGGCCATCAGCAGCTGGGTGTTGTCCGGCTGCCCGGTCTGGCGGTTCCAGTCGACGATGGTAGCACCGCGGGTGTGGACCCCGGCCAGCTCCACGTTCAGGGGACGCGACTCGACCCGCAGCGCTCCGTCGGGCTGCAGCGCCCATGCCATGGCCAGGGCGTCGGCGGCGAACCAGCGCTCGCCGCGGCTGTCTTCCGACCACAGGCGGGTCTGGCGTGAGATCAGCTCATAGAAGCGCGCCTTTTCGGTGTCGGCCGCCAGCCACTGCTCGACATCCTTGTGCAGCAGGCCATGCGCCACCGTGGCTTCCCAGTCGGCCACTTCGATCTGCGGGAACTGGGTGAACACCACGTGCGCCGCTTCCGGGTCGAAGGCGATGTTGAACTCGGCGGCCGGGGTGATGTTGCCATGGCAGGTGACCGCCCCGCCCATCACCAGGAAGCGCTTCACGCGCTGCGGCAGGGTCGGGTCCAGCTTCAGTGCCAGCGCCAGGTTGGTCAGCGGGCCCAGTGCCACCAGGAACAGCTCGCCGGCGTACTGGTGCGACAGGCGCAGGATGGCCAGCGCGGCGTGCTCGGCCTCGGCCTGGCG
>NZ_RHPP01000206.1 GCF_003935715.1 Stenotrophomonas sp. 278
GCGCTGGCCCGGGCCAGCCGCCTGCGTCTGCTCACCGCTTTGCGCGAAGGCCCGCAGGGTGCGCGCGGACTCAACGAGCGCATCGAAGCGCTGCTGGCTGGCAGTGCCCGCGCCGGTGCCGGGCCGCGCTATTTCCACGGTCGTTTGTTGCTGATCACCGAGAACAGCTACCGGCATCGGTTGTTCAACGGTGACATCGGCATCTGCCTGCGCGATGACAGCGGGGCGGTGATGGCGTGGTTTGCCGGCGAAACCGCCGGACAACCCCGCGCGTTCCATCCGGCGGCGTTGCCCGCGCATGAAAGCGCCTTCGCGATGACCGTGCACAAGGCGCAGGGTTCGGAGTTCGACGCGGTGTGGCTGCAGCTGCCACGGCGCGACACCCGGGTGTTGTCGCGCGAGTTGATCTACACCGGCATGACCCGGGCGCGACAGTCGCTGCATCTGCTGGGCAGCGAAGACGTGCTGACCGCCGCGCTCGGCCGCCATGCCAGCCGCCTGTCCGGACTGGCGGCACGGCTGGGCCTGCCAGCGCCAACGTCACCGCCCGCCGACGAGCTACCGCCCACGCAGGGCGACCTGTTCTGACCATGGGGCCGACGGGTGCCGGCACCCGTCGGACCGTCAACTGGACTTCTCGGGGATGACGCATCCGTAGAGCCGGGCTTGCCCGGCTGCTGTTGGCGCTGCGCGAAGGGCAGCCGGGCAAGCCCGGCTCTACGGGCACTGCGTGAATCACCCCATTCGTCGCGAAACATCGGCAGCCTGCTGCGGCGGCTCCACACCGCCCAACGCGCGCCGCTGCGCATCGTCATGCAGCTGGCTCAGCGTGTCATACGACTGCTCCAACGGCGTACGCGCCATCAGCCCGACGGGCGCTGATGCGCGCAGATGTGCCGGATCATCCAACGCCCCCTGCACCGCGAACATGCGCTGCCCGCTGCCGTCGGCCGGCGGTTGACCCAGCATCACGTGATCCACGCGCTGCAAGCCCTGTCCCTTGGCCGCGGCCAGCAGTCCGACGGAGATGCGCTCGCTGATGGCATCGAACGCTCGACCATGCTGGCGGTCGATCACATCCACCTCCGCGCGGATCACCTGCAGCATCTGCCGTTCCTGCGCAGGCAGGTCCGCGTCGCTGATGAAGCGCTGCAGCCGCGTCTGCTTCGGCAGGGGGTTGTCGACCTCGTCATTGAGTTTGCTGTCCGGGAAAGGGGGGCGGATGCTTTTGATGTGCTTGATGTTGTCCAGCGGCTTCAGTGCGCCGTCGAACTTCGTGTCCTCGACCTGATCGGGCGTGGTGCGATGCAAACCGGCGTGATTGAGCGCACCCCAGGCGAAGTCGATGCAGCTGTTGGTCGCACCGTTGTACTGGGTGCTGAAGCCGTGCTTCTCTGGATTGTCGCCGAAGGCCTTCAGCTTTTCATACTGGTTCTGAGTGATCTCCAGCGAACGTACGTAGAGAGGATCCACATACCGGCCAGCATCTTTGTCGGAAACAGCCCCCGGTCCGGACATCACTCCAGGGGACTCTGGTGCGAAGCCGTAGCTCAGTTTGGTGCTGCCATCGGCAATTTCGTAGTACACATGTCCTGCTGCCGAACTTCCGCCGCCGCGGAACGGGGTGCCAGGGGCCGCGACGAATATGGAAACGGTGTATGTATTGTTCAACTCAACCTCTACTTGCCCATACGGGCATACGCGATCATCAACTCCGCCTGAAATCCGCTAAGGTCCGTGGGTGGATCAAGCAACTGCAGCCTTAGGCGATAGCGCCCCGGGCTGATATCTGCGGCCCATGCGAACTCGAAGTAGCGGTAGCTGGAGCCGTCTCCGTCCAGGCCCGCTGCATTGACTGATCCATGGTCCACGTCGCCTGGCTCGAGACGGGGCACAACACCGTCGGCACCTACGACAGCGGTTGTGGGCTTGCTGGAATCGGACCCAACCCACTCAATACGGTAGAGAGGGATGTCCGTGGGTCGTCCGGCTGCAATGCTCTGCAACCTCACGATGGTCGAAAAGCTCTTGCGCCGAATGGCATCACGCACTTCGTACGAACGGAGCCCACTTTGATCGGCAACACGGAACCCAAGGAACAAGGCCGGAGACGCGTGCTTGGGCCGAGGCGGCACATCGAATTCGATCACCATCGGCTCGGCCATCTTCACCAGTGGAAGCGGCCGTACCAGCGGAACCAGATCATCTCGCCGTTGTTGTTCGGAACTGCGCGTTCCGGACGGCTCGCAGCCGGACAGCAGAACGGTGCCCAGCAGGGAGATGGCCAGCGCCATCACCCGAATTCGAACCCGCATGACGCTCCTTCGCAGTGCGCGTGGCTGAAGTGGAAGGCCGAACACTGGGGTTCCGACTTCGCGCGGTCAATTGCACCTGTCGTAATCAGACGGGTGGGGACGGTACCGGGATTGCGACGCACCCGTAGAGCCGGGCTTGCCCGGCTGCTCTTCGCGCACCGCCAACAGCAGCCGGGCAAGCCCGGCTCTACGGGGTTCCCATGCATGGTGGCAAGCCCCGATCGGGTTCCCATGCATGGAGGCAAGTTCCGATCGGGTGCCCGTGCATGGAGGCAAGTTCCGATCGGGGTTCCCATGCATTGAGGCAAGCCCTGATCAGATTCCCGCAAGCGGAGGCAAGCCCGACCGATACGCGTCAGCCGCGTTCGGGATACATCGCGTAGCGCAATCCGAGCACGCCCATCAGCGCTTCGTCGCGCGCCTTGCCCGCGGCTACGGTCTGCACGCGCTGCAGCGAGGCATCCAGCTGAGCCTGCAGTTCAGGCGGTGCCGGCAACGGCTTCCGCTGCGCCACCTGTGACCGGTAATGCGCCGCCACCGCATCCAGAATCGCCTCCACTGCCTGTCGGCTGGTTTCAGGCAACGCATGTCGGGCGCGGCGCAGCTGCAGGATGTTCAGGCCAATGCGCGCCTCGGTCAGCATGTCCACCGACGCCAGGTCGCTGCCCGCCGGTGCCGCCGCCAGACGCGGGGCGAGCAGGCCGAGCAGGTCCAGCATGCGTGCGGCAAACTGCTGGCGATCCTGTTGACCCCGGCCCTGCGCCGCATCGGCCAGCGTGCTCCAGCCCTGGCGTACCAGCCGCCGTGCGGTCCATTCGGCACCCACCGAACGGAACAGCCGGGTCATCACCACCGCAAAGCCAATGCCGATGAACATCGCCACCGATGAATTGATGAAGCTCTGGATGTTGGCGCTGTAGGTGTTCTGCACATTCAGCAGTGCCACCAGGTTGACCGTCAGCGGCAGGCCGATCAGCGCGGTCTGAGGGCGGTGCAGCAGCAGGCCCAGTGGCAGGAACACCACCGCCAGCACCAGCGCCAGGCTGCCGAAGTCGTGTACTGCCGGGAAGATGCCGAACAGGTACACGCCGGCGACCAGGCTGGCGACGATCGCCCACAACAGGAACTGCAGCATGCTGGGAGCCGGGTCGTCCTGCGCGGCGAAGAACGCCGCCGCCACCGCCGCCATCATCGCCCCGTTGCCGCCGCCCTCCCAGCCCAGCGCGATCCACAGCGCGCAGTAAGTCATGAGCGCGACGCCGGCACTGGCAGCGGAAAACAGCGCCATTCCGTAGTCGACGTGGCGGCTGTGCCGCACCGGGGTGGCCCGGATGCGGTAATGCGCGGTGTCCAGCGGCGCGGTGCCCTGCTCAATCGCGTGCTGCAGCGTGCTGCAGTCCTGCCACAGGTCCACCAGTTCCTCCAGTCGCAGCAGCAGGGTGACCAGCAGCAGGTGGTCGAGTTCGCCATCCACGGCAGGTTTCAACGCCAGGATGCGCTCACGCAGCACGGCGTACTCGCTGGCACTGGATCGACCGGGCCGCTCCAGCCACTGCGCGATGTCGGTGATCAGCGCTTCCAGCCCCGGCGGCAGCTCGCGCCCACCGGCGCGCAAAGCACCCAACCGGTCGGCAATCGACGACAGCACCGGCAGCATCAGCAGCATGCGCTCGCGCAGCCGTTCCATCGATACTGCGGCCCCGGCGTGGCGCGGATCATCGCGACGCAGGAACTCGATCAGCGCCTCGAACTGCACCAGGTCGGCGGCCAGACGATTGCGCGGTGCATGTGCCTGGCCGCGCAGCAGGATCTGCCGGCACCACTGTGCGGCATCGCCCATCCAGCTGCCGATGCGCGCACGCAGCATGGGTTGGACGGAGGTGGGGAAGAACAGCGAGGCGAACAGCACCGCCACGACCGTGCCCAGGATGATTTCCTCGCTGCGCGCCACCACGGTGTCGAAGATGGTGTCCGGCGAGGTCACCGCCGGGAAGCCGATGAAGGCGGTGGTGTAACCGGCCAGCAGGAAGGCATAGCCACGCGGGCCGCGGTTGAGCAGGGCGATGAACAGGCAGGCCGACAGCCACAACGACATCGCCGCGCTCAGCAGCAGCGGCGCTTCCACCAGGTGCGGCAGCATCCACAGCGTGGCCGCGCCGGCAATCAGCGTGCCGATGATGCGGTACGCGCCCTTGGCCCGGGTCGGGCCCAGCATCGGCTGGGTGACGATGTACACAGTGGCCATCGCCCAGTACGGGCGCGACAGGTTGCCGGCCAGGCCGATGTACAGCGCGGCCAGCGCGGCCAGGAAGGTCTTGACCGAGAACGTCCAGGCCTGGCGGTCCAGCAGCAGCATGGAGTTACTCATTCGACGCGTGCGCCGCCACGGCGTCGGCGTTCCAGCCGCCGCCCAGCACCAGGAACAGGTGGATCTGGTCACGCGAAATCTGTGCTTCAGCCTGGGCCAGGGTAGCGTCGGCCGAGGCAAGGGTGCGGTCGGCATCCAGGCTGGACAGGTACGGCGTGCGCCCGCCCTGGTACAGCCGGCGGTTCTGCGCGGCGGCCAGCGCGGCCTGCTGCTGCGCCTGCTGAAGCGACTGCACCCGGTCCAGGTCGTGCGCGTAGCGGCTCAGTGCGGTCTGGGTTTCGCGCAGCGCCTGCAGCACACTGCTGTCGAACTCGGCCAGCGCCGCGTCGGCTCCGGCTTCAGTGGCGTGGATGCGTGCGTGCGTGCCGGAGGAGGGCAGGGTCCAGGAGATCAGCGGTCCGAACGACCACTGCCGGGTCATCGCATTGCCGAAATCTTCCAGCAGGCCGGCGGCCCCGACCGACGCGCCCAGTCGGATGTCCGGATACAGCTCGGCGGTGGCCACGCCGATCCGCGCGGTGGCCGCAGCCAGGCGGCGCTCGGCCTGGCGAATGTCGGGGCGACGCTGCAGCAGGGCGC
>NZ_RHPP01000207.1 GCF_003935715.1 Stenotrophomonas sp. 278
GGGCGGCACCACGTCGGGAATGCGCACCGCCTCTTCGGCAACGGCGGTGGCCTGTTGTGCACGGCGCGCGCCGCTGCCCCGCAGCCAGCGGATCCACCAGGGCGAGGTGACCAGCAGTGCCAGCACCAAGGCCCCGACCAGGCCCCACAGCATCCACTCCGCAATCTGCGCAGGCAGCTGCGGACCCTTGCGCTCGCCGCGGTCTTCGCGATCTTTCGCGTCCTCTTCCTTTTTTTCCTTTTCGGGGTTGTCCTTCCGCTCCCACGTGGTGACCTCGCGGGTGGGGGTGATCAGTGGATCCTCGTACGCACGCTGTACCGCCTGGCGGAAGCCGGCCGTGTCGGGCCTGGGACCGCCAAAAATCACCTCGGCGGTGTTGGACGGGTCGTCTGCCGGAACTGCCGGTGCTTCGTCGCTTTCCTCTTCGTCCTCGTCGTAGTAGCTGTCGTCGTCGCTGTCGTGCGTGTCCGGAGCCGCGCACTGCGGCGTCTCTGCGTTGGCATCCTGTGCGTGCAGGCCGCCCAGCGGCCATACCAGCACCAGGGCCAGCACCAGCAGCGGCGCGGCCTGCTGCAGGCGGTCGCGCAGACGTCGGAACGCGATCTCCACGTCCCAGGCTTCCATCTCGGTACGGCGGTTGAGGTAGAGCGCGAAGCCGGCCCCGGCATGGAACGGGCTGATCAACGTGGCCGCGATCCAGAAGAACAGGTTCACCCCGAGCCTGGTCCACGGAGGCATCAGTTCAGTGACCATCTCCCACGCTGCGCGCCAGGAGTCGGACAACAGATCAAACGGCACGAACATGAAAATGCAGGCGATCAGCCCGACCACGATCACCAGTTCGAACACCATGCATACGGTGGTCAACAGCGCGGCATGGCTGAAGGCGCTGCTCAGGATGGCGCGCCGGCGCTGGCTGCGGTGGGTGGCGTCGCTGCCTTCCAGCAGATTCACCGGCAGCAGCAGGGAACGGAACGGACTGAAGCGCCGCCAGCCCAGGTAGCCCCAGAAGCCGCTCCAGCCCCAATGACGCTGCGCGCGCAGGGTCTGCCACGGGCTGGGTTCGTCGCCGAACACGCCGCGCGACATCACGTACAGCGCGATGCGGTCGGCCACCGGCTTGAGCCACCACATCAGCAGCCAGGCGAGGAAGAATCGGTCGGTCCACCACGCCACGGCGTTGACCGCCGCGAACAAGGGCAACCCGACGTACAGCAGCGGCAACCAGATGGCGCGCGCATGGCGGCGCGCCAATGCCGTACCCAGCTCCATCGCCTCCCATTCCGAACGGGCGCGCAGCATGACGTTGAGCTGGTCAATGCGCATGGCCGCTCCCGCGTCCACCGCGCCACAGCCAAACGAACACCAGCGCCCACAGCACGCCGGCCACGCTGTACTTGCCCCAGGCCGGTACTTCGGCGATGGAGGACCAGAACGCTTCAATGAAGGCCGCCACCAGCAGCATGAAGGCTACGCCGAGGCACAGCTTCGCGCCGATGACGCCGCCTTCCACCAGCGCATCGATGCGCCGACGCCGGCCCGGGGCCAGCAGTTTCATGCCCAGCTGCAGGCCGGCACCGCCGGCAATGACAATGGCGGTGAGCTCGAACGAACCATGCCCGCAGACGAACCGCCAGAACGGATCGCCGTGGCCGATATGCTGCAGGTGGCCGGCCACCGCGCCAATGGTCAGCCCGTTGTAGAACAGCACGAACACGGTGCCCACGCCGGCCAGCAGACCGCTGGCAAAGGTGCGCAGGCCGATGCTGATGTTGTTCATGATGTAGTAGCCGAACATCATCCAGTCGGTGCCGCTGTCACGGCCCAGACGTGGCGCGCTGGGGTCGTACATGCGCTCCATTTCGCCCACCTGGCCCGGGTCCATCAGCATGTGGATGACATCCGGATGCCATTGGATCAGCGCGAAGCTGCCCACCAGCGGCAGCACGAACAGCGCGGTAGCCACCCACATGCTGCGCGCCTGGCTGCGCACCAGCTGCGGGAAATCGGCCAGCAGGAACTCCAGCGCCCGACGCCAGCGTGCCGGCGGGGTGCGGTACAGCAGGCCATGGCCCTGCTGCATCAGCTGCTGCAGGCGTGCCACCAGCTGCGGGCTGTAGCCGCGTTTGCGGGCCAGCGCCAACTGCTGGCACAGCCGGCGGTAGCGCTGTGGAAAGTCCTCGTCGTTGAGCAGCTGCGGGTCGGGCGTGCGGCGCGCGCGCGGACCGGCACTGCCACGCAGCACCAGCCAGCGCTCCAGCGCCAGCCACTCTTCCTGGTACCGGGCCACGAACTGTTCCTGCCTCATCGACGCCCCAGCAGCCAGTTGGCCATCGCATACAGACGCAGCACGCCGACCTGGCCCTGCGCGTCCGTGAGGTCGCCGGCAATCGTGGCCAGTTCCTGCTGGCGGGCACTGGACAGACGCGGCGCACGCTCGGCAAACGCCACCACCGCGGCCTGCTCAGCCGGCTGCAATGGCTGCGGCGGTGCCAGCACGGTGTCGATGGCCAGCGTCGTGGCGAATGGCGGCGCGACGTCGTGTACCACCACGGTGCCGGCGACCAGGTCGCCCAGGCGGCGGCCGTGCGGGTCGAACAGGCTCGACAGCAGCCCCAGTGCGTAGCCGAACGGCAGCATGTCCACGGTGCGCAGCAGGTTGCGGGTGATTGACGCCATCCAGCCGATCGGCGCGCCGTCCTGGGCGACCACGCGCAGGTGGAGCACGCGCTTGCCCAGCGTGCGGCCCCAGATCGCCTCCTGCACGATGGTGTAGGCCCACATGGTCAGGAACATCAGGCAGGCGTAGAGCCCTTGGCCGAAATCGCCGAGGAACGCCAGCGGAATGCTCATCAGCAGCAGGCCGAACACGCGGACTGCGAAGTCGATGCCCCAGGCCAGCGCACGCGGGATCGGTCCGGCGGCCGGCAGGTGCAGCGGCACGCCTTCGGGCGTGATCACTTCACGGTAGGTGTCCAGCATCAGTGCGCTCATGCGCACCTGGTGGAGTTGGGGTGCCGGAATCCTCTCCGGACGGCGGCCAACGGCATGGGGGTCTCGACAGCTTCCTGGTCGGAGCCCGACTTTACCACGGGTCGCGCCGGTTGCCCGCGACACGCCATGTGCGGCAGGTTGCCTGTGACACGCCATGTAGAGCCGGGCTTGCCCGGCTGCTCTTCGCGGAGATGCCGACCGTGTCACATCCCCAGATATTTGTCCTTCAGCCGCACGTAGTGATCAGCCGAGTAATGCAGCGACTCGATTTCCTTCTCGCTCAGCCGCCGCGCCGGGCGCGCCGGATTGCCCACCCACAACTCGCCTTCGCCCACCACCTTGCCCGGCCCGACCACCGCGCCGGCCCCGACAAAGGCATGCTTGGCCACGGTGGCCCCGTCCAGGATGCAAGCGCCCATGCCGATCAGGCTGTAATCACCAATGGTGCAGGCGTGGATGATGGTGCCGTGGCCGACGGTGACGCCTTCGCCGATCAGGGTCGGGTGCCCGGCCTTGTTGTACGGGCTGTGGTGGCTGACGTGGATGATGGTCCCGTCCTGGATGTTGCTGCGCGCACCAATGCGCACGTGGTTTACATCACCACGGATGACGCAGCCCGGCCAAACCGAGACGTCCTCGCCCAGCACCACGTCGCCGATGATGGTGCAGGCGGGATCGATGTAGGCGCGTTCGCCGACAGTCGGAAAAGTGTCGAGGAAAGGGCGCAGGGGGGACATGGCAGGCTCCGGTAAAGGCAGATCCGCATGATACCCGTGCAGCCACGCAGGGCGTGGCTCTACGTCGCTGTTGGGATCGCGGTGACGCGCATGGCGCGTCACTACGCGGGCGTGCGATCCGTGGCGCGCCGTCAGGCGACGCGCGAACGCCGTGCGCGCTCCAGATGCACCAGCAGCAGCGAGATCGCTGCCGGCGTCATGCCGGGAATGCGCTGCGCCTGGCCGATGGTCTGCGGGCGTACGCGCTCGAGCTTCTGCTGCACCTCGGCCGACAGCCCGCGCACGCTGGCGTAATCGAAAGCGGCGTCGATGGCGGTGTTCTCATGCCGCTGCTGGCGCTCGATTTCCTCGCGCTGGCGATCCAGGTAGCCGGCGTACTTGACGCCGATCTCCACCTGCTCGGCCACCTTGGCATCGGCCACGCCCGGGCCGAGCGACGGCACCTGCATCAGCTTGGCGTAGTCCAGTTCGGGACGCTTGATCAGATCCAGCACATTGGTCTCGCGGCTGACCGCCACGCCCAGCGTGGCTTCTACTTCGCGGCCGAGCGCGTTGCCCGGCGTCGCCCACAGCGCCTTCAACCGGGCCGACTCGGCCGCCACCGCGTCCTGCTTGGCCTGGAACGCGTTCCAGCGGCGGTCGTCGACCACGCGCAGTTCGCGACCCTTGCCGGTCAGGCGCACGTCGGCGTTGTCCTCGCGCAGCTGCAGCCGGTACTCGGCGCGGCTGGTGAACATGCGGTATGGCTCGGTGGTGCCATGGGTGATCAGGTCATCGACCAGCACGCCCAGATAGGCTTCGTCGCGGCGCGGGCACCAGCCGGCTTCATCGCGCACGCGGCGCGCGGCATTGAGACCGGCCAGCAGGCCCTGCGCGGCGGCTTCCTCGTACCCGGTGGTGCCGTTGATCTGGCCGGCGAAGAACAGGCCGGACACGGCCTTGGTCTCCAGCGTGTTGTTCAGACCACGCGGGTCGAAGAAGTCGTACTCGATCGCGTAACCCGGCCGGGTGATATGCGCGTTCTCGAAACCGCGCATGCTGCGCACCAGGGCCAGCTGCACGTCGAACGGCAACGAGGTGGAAATGCCGTTGGGGTAGATCTCCACCACGTCCAGCCCTTCGGGCTCGACGAAGATCTGGTGGCTGGCTTTCTCGGCAAAGCGCACCACCTTGTCTTCAATGGACGGGCAGTAGCGCGGGCCGATGCCTTCGATCTGACCGCTGTACAGCGGGCTGCGGTGCAGGGCGCTGCGGATGATTTCGTGGGTGTGCTCGCTGGTATGGGTGATCCAGCAGCTCACCTGCGCCGGGTGTTCGGACACATCGCCCAGGAAGGACATCACCGGGCGCGGGTCGTCGCCCGGCTGTTCTTCCATCAGGCTGTAGTCCAGCGAACGACCGTCGATGCGCGGCGGGGTGCCGGTCTTGAGCCGGTCGATCGCGAATGGCCGCTCGCGCAGACGCGCGGCCAGCG
>NZ_RHPP01000208.1 GCF_003935715.1 Stenotrophomonas sp. 278
GCCGACGCCGGAGCGGCACTGGCGCTGGAGGCTGCTGCCGGCGCAGCCGCTGCCGGGGTGTCAGCGCGCGCGTCGAGGGTCACCACTTCGGCCTTCACGTCATTGCGGACTTTGACCGCCTCCAGACGTGCGGCTTCGGCCTGGGCGCGGTCTGCGTAGGGTCCTACCCGCACGCGGAAAGCCTGGCGACCGTTGATGGTGGCCGGCTCGCTGAAACCGGGCAGATTGGAACGTTTGAGGTAGGCGATGACCGCCTCGGCGTCCTTCTGGCTGGCGTAAGCCCCGAAGCTGACCGCATAGTTGCCTGCAGCGATGGCCGGCGAGGTGTCCGTCGGGACGGCGGCGTCAGCCGGCGTGGCGGCGGCTTCATTCAACGGTGCGGTACTGGACGCAGCACCCTGCAGGCCAGTTGCGCCACCGGCCGGGGCCACCAGCGGCAGCTCGCGGGTCTGGAATTGACCGTCCTCCGGAGCGTCCGGCGCGGCAATCGGCACATTGGCCACGCCACTGTCGGGCGCAGGGCCCTTGACCAGCATGGGCAGGAAAATCACGGCCAAGGCCACCAGAACGATGGCACCAATCAGTCGCTGTTTCAGAGGAGTATCCACGGAAGGCAGGCAGGCGGCGCGGCGGAATGCCGGCTTGATTATAAGGGGGTGGGCAGTGGTCGCGTCCAAACCAGCTGAATGATGGCCGGGACGCGCGTCTCAAGCGGAACGGCTCACGGCGTGGATTGCAGCCATTGCAATGCCTGTGCGGCCGTGTGGAACGAACCAAACACCAGCACGCGATCACCCGCCTGCGCGTTGGACACCACGTGCTTCAGTGCGTCTTCCACGGTAGCGTGGGTGGTGGCATCGGCGGCGATGGTATCGGCCAGCCGCGTCTGCAGCGCCTGCGCGCTCTGCGCGCGGGTGCCATCCAGCCCGGCCAGATGCCAGGCCTGCACGTGCGCGGCCAGTGCGTCGACCACGCCCACGGCATCCTTGTCCTGCAGGGCTGCGAACACCGCCATGGTGCGGCCGCTGGCCGGTGCCGCCTTCAGCGCGGCGGCCAGTTCGCGCGCCGCCTGCGGGTTATGGCCGACATCGACCAGCACTTCGACGCCAGCGCGCTGGAATGCCTGCAGACGACCGCTGATGCGTGCGTTGGCCACGCCTTCGACAATGGCCGCGCGCGGCAACGGACGGTCCAGCGCGCGCAGCGCGGCAATGGCCGACGCGGCGTTGCGCAGCTGGATCGGACCGCGCAGGGCCGGCATCGGCAGTTCGATGCGCATGCCGACATCCCGCCAGCGCCAGCGCTGGCCGTCGATCACGTCCGCAAAAAAATCGCTGCCGCCACGAATCGCGTTGGCCCCGAGCAGGTAGGCCCGCGCCAGCACGCTGGACGGCGGATCGGTTTCGCCCAGGATCACCGGCTTCCAGCCCCTGATGATGCCGGCCTTCTCCGCGCCGATGGCTTCGCGGTCCTCGCCCAGCCATTCACTGTGGTCGATGTCCACGGTGGTGATCACGGCGACGTCGGCATCGACGATGTTGACCGCGTCCAGGCGACCGCCCAGACCCACTTCCAGCACTGCCAGATCCAGCTCGGCCCGGTCGAACAGGTGCAGCGCCGCCAGGGTGCCGTACTCGAAGTAGGTCAGCGTGGTTTCCCCGCGGGCGTCCTCGATGGCATTGAAGGCGCTGATCAGGGCCGTATCGCTGGCATCTTCACCGTCGATGCGGACGCGCTCGTTGTAGCGCAGCAGGTGCGGCGAGGTATACGCCCCCACCTTCCAGCCCGCCGCACGGCCGATGGCCTCGATGAAGGCGACGGTGGAGCCCTTGCCATTGGTGCCGCCGACCACGATCACGCGCTTGCCGGGCGCGCCCAGCCCCATCTCCCGGGCAACGCCGCGCACGCGGTCCAGCCCCATGTCGATGGTGGCCGGGTGCTGCTGCTCGATGAAGGCGAGCCAGTCGCTCAGGGTCTGCGGGCGGAGGGTGGTCATGGCAATGAATCGTGTTTGTGGAATTACAGCGCGCGATGCTTGGCTTCGCCGAAGAACGGGGTGTGGTGGGCGCAATCGTTCAGACGCACCACTTCCAGGCTGTCGAGGTCGGCACCTTCGAGCAGATTGAGTGTGGTCGGGGCCTGGCGGAAGGTCCACAGGCGCGACAGCGGCAGGCCCAGGATGCGGCACAGGATGACGCGGTTGACCGCATCGTGCGCCACCACCAGCAAGGTGTCGTGTTCGCCCAGACCTTCGGTGGCGCGCGCCAGGCCGCGCCAGCTGCGGTCCAGCACCAGGCGCAGCGACTCGCCGCCAGGCATCAGCACGGTGTCCGGCTCTTCGCGCCAGGCGCGCAGGCGCGAAGGATCTTTTTCGTGGATCTCACTGGCCAGCAGGCCTTCCCATTCGCCGTGCGCGATTTCCTGCAGGTCCGGTTCGGTCAGCAGCGACGCGGCGCGTTCGCTGCCCAGCGCCAGCTGCGCGGTGCGCTGCGCCCGCGACAGTGGCGAGGCCACGGCGCGGGTAATGTCGACCGAGACCAGGCGCGCACCCAAGGCCTGGGCCTGGGCTTCGCCGATGGGCGACAGCGGGATGTCGATCTGGCCCTGGTAGCGGCCTTCGGCGTTCCACGGCGTTTCGCCGTGACGGGCAAGCAGGATGCGCATGCGAACTAGAGATCCTTGAAAGGGAAGACAGTCGCAATCGTTCACAGAACGTGAACGATCGTGGGGGAGCTGCATTCTACCGTGTCGGCAGGCCGCGAGGCCGGGTTGTAACACCGGCAACAAAAAACCCCGCGGAATCCGCGGGGTTTGAGGTGATCACTGCGCCAGGTTCAACTCTTTAAGCAGCTGCGGGGCCGGAGCCACTTCCTGCATGATCCACTGCATGTAGCGGCTGTCCACCGCGATCATGCGGGTCATCACCGGGTCGAACACCCAGTTGGAGCTGACCGACTCCCAGTTGCCGTCAAAGGCCAGGCCGACCAGCTTGCCGTGCGCGTCCAGCACCGGCGAACCGGAGTTGCCGCCGGTGATGTCCAGGTTGGACAGGAAGTTCACCGGCACCGACCCCACGCGCTTGTCCTCCAGCCCGCCGTAGCGCTTGGCCTTGACCGCGTCCAGCAGCGCCTTCGGCGAGTCGAACGGATCCGCGCCGGTTTCCTTGGCGACGATGCCTTCCAGCGTGGTGAACGGGGTGTAGGCCACGCCGTCCTTGGGGGTGTAGCCCATCACATTGCCGAAGGTGATGCGCAGCGACAGATTGGCATCCGGATAGACGAACTCGCCCTGGCTCTTCTTGTAGTCCGCCAGCGCCTGCAGATACGCCGGACGGGCGATCAGCGACTCACCTTCGCGGGTTTTCTTCTGCTCCTCGATCTTCAGCAGTGCCGGGGTGATGGCGACGGCGTACTGGATGACCGGGTCGGTGCTGGCTTCGAACGCAGCGCGGTCGGCCTTGAACCACTTCAGGCGCTCGTCCAGGCTGCCCAGCTGGGTAGCGGCCAGCTTCTTCACCAGTCCATCAACAGCGGCGGTGTCGGTACCGCCCAGCCACTGGTTGAGCACTTCATTGCTGCGCTGGTCCGCCGGCAGCGCCACGTACTGGTTCAGCCAGTATTGCTGCAGCTGCTGGTCCATGCGTGCCACGTAGCGGCGATCCATCTGACGCAGGCCACCCTCGATGGTGGGCAGGTCGCGTTCTTGGTAGCCCGCTTCACGCTCGGCATCCGGCTTGGCACGCTCGATCGACAGGCGGTACAGCGCCAGCGCGGCGGCCACCGCCGAGGTGTTGTGGAACTGGCCGACGAACAGGTCGCGTTCACGCGTGGACTTGCTGGTGTCCAGGTGCTTGAGCAGCTGGGCGTGGGCGGCCAGCGCCGGCTTGCCCGCTGCGCCCTGCTTTTTCAGCCACGCCAGCACGGCGGCTTCTTCCGCCTGCTTCTGGCCCGCGGCGTCGATGCGCTTGAAGCCTTCCAGCTGGCCAGCGTAGTTCTTGGCCACGTTGTTCATGCTGGCGGCGGTGTTGGCGTACTTCACCTTGATGTCGGGATCGACCTTGCCAGCGGCATCGATCAGCGCCAGTACCGCGTTGTAGTGGCGGGCGATCATCGGATAGGTGAAGTTGGCGGTTTCATTGAACTCGCCCACCAGCGCGTAGCGGTTGGTGCGGCCCGGGTAACCGGCCACCATCACGAAGTCGTCCGCGCCCAGCGGCTGGTCGGCGAACTTGAGGAAGTGCTTGGGCTGGTAAGGCACGTTGTCAGCCGAGAACGCGGCCGGCTTGCCATCCTTGCCCACGTAGGCGCGGTAGAACGAGAAATCGCCGGTATGACGCGGCCACATCCAGTTGTCGATGTCGCCGCCAAACTTGCCGACGCTGCCGGGGGGGGCGTAGACCAGGCGCACGTCCTTGATTTCCATGTTGCGGAACAGGCGGTAGGTATTGCCGCCGGAGAAGCTGTACAGACGGCAGCGGAAGCCGGCTTCGGCTTCACAGGCGGCGGTCTGGGCCTTGTCGAAGGCTTCCAGTGCGCGGGTGCGGGCCAGCGGGTCCTTGCCGGCGGCGGCGATGGCCGCCTTGGCCTGGTCGGTGACGTCGGTGATCTGGTCAAGCACGAAGACGCGGGCATTGGGGCCGGCGCTCAGCTCGTCCTTCAGGGTCGGCGCATTGAAGCCGTCCTTGATCAGGTTCTTCTCGGCGGTCGAATTGAGCTGGATCGCACCATAGGCACAGTGGTGGTTGGTCACCACCAGGCCCTGGGGCGACACGAAGCTGGCGGTGCAGCCACCCAGCGCCACCACCGCGCCCATCGGGTCGCCGGTCAGGTTGGACAGCTGTTCGGGCGAGAGCTTCAGCCCGGCCTTCTGCAGCGGGCCGGCGATCTCCGGCAGCTGTTGCGGCACCCACATGCCTTCAGCGGCATGGGCGACCTGGACCAGCCCCAGGCTGGCAATGACGGAGAACGCGAGCAGATTCGAGCGCATGGAGCGGCCCTTGGTGAAAGAACCGCCGATACTAACCTGACACCGACATGGGATGCCGGTAGCGCCGGCCGTTGGCCGGCCCCGGGGGTTTGGGGGGCGGGCCCCCCCCCGGCCGCCCCCCCCCGGGGGGCGGGCACAAAACCCGCTGTGTTTAAACAAAACCACCCCCCCCCCCCC
>NZ_RHPP01000209.1 GCF_003935715.1 Stenotrophomonas sp. 278
GCGCGGGGGCGAGCGGATCCAGCTCCCGGGCCGCCGCCATTCGCACGCACTGAAGGACCTGCTGCAGCACAGCGGCCTGCCGCCGTGGCAGCGCCGTCAGTTGCCCCTGCTCTACGACGGCGACACGCTGCTGGCGGCAGGGGACCGGGTCATTGCCGCACCGCTGCAGCAGTGGCTGGATGAACACAGTGCCCGCCTGCAGTGGAGGCCGGGCGTGGCGTGAATTGACCCCATCGGGCTGGCGCATCACACTTGCGCCCATGCCCAAGAAGTCCCCCAATGACGCGTCCCCGGTCGCCCACTTCGAGCAGTCGCTGGAAGAGCTGGAGCAACTGGTGCAAAAGATGGAAACCGGCGACCTGAGCCTGGAGCAATCGCTCAGTGCTTACGAGCGCGGCGTGGGTCTGTACCGTCAGTGCCAGCAGGCGCTGGAACAGGCCGAGCTGCGCGTGCGCCTGCTCAGCGACCCGGCCCGGCCCGAAACCGCCGAACCTTTCGACCCGCCCAGCCATGACGGCTGAGGCGACGTTCGCGCGCTGGCGCGACCGGATTGAAAGCCAGCTCGACGCCTGCCTGCCCTCGCCCGACCTCGCGCCGCAGGGCCTGCACCAAGCGATGCGGTATGCGGTGCTGGGCGGCGGCAAGCGCATGCGTCCGCTGCTGGTGTACGCCAGCGGCCAGATCTTCGGTGCGGACGAACACGCCATGGATGCACCGGCAATGGCGGTGGAGCTGATCCACGCCTATTCGCTGGTGCACGACGACCTGCCGGCCATGGACGACGACGCGCTGCGTCGGGGCCGGCCGACGGTGCACATCGCCTTTGATGAAGCGACGGCGATCCTGGCCGGCGATGCGCTGCAGACGCGCGCGTTCGGCCTGCTGGCCGACGCACCGCTGACGGCCCAGCTGCGCGTGCACTGTCTGCAGGCGTTGACGCATGCGTCGGGTGCAGCGGGCATGTGTGGCGGTCAGGCATTGGACATCGATGCCACCGGCCGCCTGCAGCCGCTGGTTGACCTGCAGCACATGCATGCGCTGAAGACCGGCGCGCTGATCCGCGCGGCAGTGCGGATGGGCGCACTGTGCGGTGACGCGCCGCAGAGCGATCTCAACCAGCTGGACGATTTCGCCAGCGCGCTGGGCCTGGCGTTCCAGGTCCGCGATGACATCCTGGACGTGGAAGCCAGCTCCGAGCAGCTGGGCAAGACCGCCGGCAAGGACCAGGCCCAGGCCAAGTCCACCTTCCCGGCCCTGCTGGGCATGGCCGGTGCCAAGGCCGAACTGGTCGCACTGACCCAGCGCATGCACGACAGCCTGGCCGGCTACGACGAGCGCGCCGACGCACTGCGCGCACTGGGCCGCATGGCGGTCGAGCGGAATCACTGACGGTCCCATGCAAACAAAAACGCCCGGGAATCCCGGGCGTTTTTGCTTTCGCAGCCGACGCTGATTACTTGATCAGGCGCAGGGCGAACGGATAACGGTAGGCTTCGCCGTTGTTGGCCTTGACCGCGGCCAGGATGCACAGGACCAGGCTGGCGATCCACACGACGCCCATCATCAGGAAGCCGATCAGCACCACCGTCAGCAGGCCGGAGACGAAGTAGGCGATGATCAGGGTGATCTGGAAGTTCAGCGCTTCCTTGGCCTGGTCGACGACGAAGCCCTTGCTGCTGTCGTCCTTGTTGATCAGCCAGATCACCAGTGCACCGAGGAAGCCGGTGAAGATGCCCAGACCGTGAGCCAGCATGGCCATGGTGCGCTGGTCGGCCGGTGCCTGACCGCCAGTGACCGGCGGCGGCGGGGTGGTAACGTTTTCAAAGTCGCTCACGTGAAACTCCTTGTTCAGTGTATTGGGTGGTGCATGGCAGGCTCCCCGCCTGCCCAGGCAGCGCCAATAGGATACGCCAACGATTGCGTCAATCGTTGAAAACGTCGGTTACCGCTGAAAGCGTCAGTCGTTTCCTGCGACCGTCATCCGCCCAACCAGGATCGAGCCGACGTGGATGTGCGAGCGCGGATCAATGTCGCTGCCCACCGCCTCGATGCGGGAGAACATGTCTTTCAGATTGCCGGCGATGGTGATTCCATCCACCGGATACTGGATCTCGCCGTTCTCCACCCGGAAGCCGCCCGCACCGCGCGAGTAGTCGCCGGTCACCGCGTTCACGCCCTGGCCCATCAGCTCGGTCACCAGCAGGCCCTCGCCCATCTGCCGGGCCAGCTCCACCAGTCCCGCGTCGACGCTCGGCCGCACCTGCAGGTTGTAGACCCCACCCGAGTTGCCGGTGGTCTGCAGACCCAGCTTGCGCGCCGAGTAGGCTCCCAGCACATAGCGCTGCAGCACCCCGCCGGCGACCAGCGCCGAATTGCGGGTGGCGACGCCGTCGCCGTCGAACGCACTGGAGCGCAGGCCCCGGCGTAGCAGCGGACGTTCGTCGATGGCGAACCAGTCCGGGAAGATCTGCGTGCCCACGCTGTCCAGCAGGAAACTGGCGCGGCGGTACAGCGCCCCGCCGGACACCGCACCGAGCAGGCTGCCGATCAGCGAGCGCGACACTTCCGGCGCATACAGCACCGGCATCTGCGCGGTGGCCATCGAGCGCGGCTGCAGCCGCGCCACGGTGCGCTCGGCTGCGCGCCGGCCAATCGCCGCCGCGTCCTGCAGGTCTTCACGGGCCAGCGCGCTGCTGTACCAGCCATCACGCTGCATGCCATCACCCTGCCCGGCGATCAGCGCGCAGCCAATGGAATGATGGCTGCTGCGGTCGCGGCCGATGAAGCCATGCGAGTTCGCGTACACCGACAGGCTGGTGGCGGTGGACGCCGATGCGCCGTCGGAATTGCTGACCCGCGCATCCGCCTCGCGCCCGGCCGCCTCACAGGCCAGCGCCAGGTCCACCGCCTGGTCGGCCTGCAGCGCCCACGGGTGCCAGCCGTCCAGGTCGGGGAACTCGCGCGCCATCAGCGCGGCATCGGCCAGCCCGGCCGCGGCGTCGTCCTCGGTATGGCGGGCAATCGCGCAGGCCTGGGCCACGGTGGCTTCCAGGCTGGCCGGCTGCAGGTCGGCGGTGCTGGCACTGCCCTTGCGCTGGCCGAAGTACACAGTGACCGCGATGCCGCGGTCGCGGGTGGATTCGACCGTCTCCACCTCGCCAAGGCGCACGTTCACGTCCAGGCCGCGCTCTTCGCTGCAGCTCACTTCGGCCTGGGTCGCCCCCAGTGCCCGGGCCCGCTCCAGCAGCTGCTGGGACAGGTCGGCCAGGTGTTCCAGGCGCGACAGGCTGTCGTCGGCGGCCAACGCTTCAGGGGAGATCACGTTCAATGCTTTATCCTGTGCAGGTGAGTGCCCGGCGCAACGCAGGGCACAGTATTGGATGTGGAAGAAAAACGATGCGCGGACGCGACGAAGAGACCGGTGAATTTCATGACAGCAGCCGCAAGCAGAAGCGCCGCGACGCGCTGGACGTGCTCGCGCTGGGCGAGAAGCTGGTCTCGCTGACCCCGGCCCAGCTGGCCCGCGTGCCGGTGCCGGAAGACCTGCTGCCGCACATCGCCGAGTGCAGGCGCATTACCGCGCATATCGCGCACAAGCGCCAGCTGGCCTACCTGGCCAAGCACATGCGCCGCGAAGAGGAGTCCACGCTGGATGCCATCCGCAACGCGCTGGACGCCAACAGCGAAACCTCGCGCCGGGAAGTCGCCATGCTGCACCGGGTCGAAGACTGGCGCGAGCGCCTGCTCAGCAACGGCGACACCGCGCTGGCCGCGCTGCTGGACGAATACCCGCAGGCCGACCGCCAGCAGCTGCGCACGCTGGTGCGCAACGCCCAGGCGGAAAAAGCGAAGAACAAGCCGCCGCGTGCGTTCCGCGAAATCTACCAGGTGCTGCGCGGGCTGATGCTGCCGGCCGCACTGGGCCTGGACGCGGCCAACGCCGCCCCGTCCGGAGACGAGGACGACGACGGCGCGATCGAGGACTGAGCGCATGCCCGGCCTCAGGCCTGGGTTCCGCCCACGGTCAGGCCGTCGATCAACAGCGACGGCTGACCCACGCCCACCGGCACGCTCTGGCCATCCTTGCCGCAGATGCCAACGCCTTCATCCAGCGCCAGGTCGTTGCCGATCATGCGCACTTTCTGCATGGTTTCCGGGCCGTTGCCGATCAGGGTCGCCCCCTTGACCGGCGCAGTGACCTTGCCGTCTTCGATCAGATAGGCCTCGGTGGCCGAGAACACATACTTGCCGCTGGTGATGTCGACCTGGCCGCCACCAAAGTTGACCGCGTAGAGGCCACGCTTGACCGAGCGGATCATTTCCTGCGGATCATGCTGGCCGGCGCGCATGTAGGTGTTGGTCATGCGCGGCATGGTCATGTGCGCGAACGACTCGCGGCGACCGTTGCCGGTCGGGGCCACGCCCATCAGGCGGGCATTCAGCGAGTCCTGCATGTAGCCCACCAGGATGCCGTCCTCGATCAACGTGGTGCACTGGGTCGGATGACCCTCGTCGTCCACGTTCAACGAGCCGCGGCGGCCGTCCAGGGTACCGTCATCGACGATGGTGACGCCGGGTGCAGCGACGCGCTCGCCGATGCGGCCGGCGTACACGCTGGTGCCCTTGCGGTTGAAGTCACCTTCCAGTCCGTGACCGACTGCTTCGTGCAGCAGCACGCCGGGCCAGCCCGGCCCCAGCACCACACTCATCACCCCGGCGGGGGCCGGAATGGCTTCCAGATTCACCAGTGCCTGGCGCAGCGCTTCGCGGGCGAAAGCTTCCGGACGACCATCAGCAAACAGTTCGGCATAGCTGTAGCGCCCGCCACCGCCGGCATAGCCGGATTCGCGGCGGCCGTTCTGCTCCACGATGACCTGCACGTTGAGCCGCACCAGCGGGCGGATGTCACCGGCCAGCACGCCGTCGCTGCGGGCGATCAGCACGGTGTCCACACCGCCGGACAAGCTGACCATCACCTGCTGCACGCGCGGATCGGCGGCACGCAGATAGCGGTCCAGGCGCTTGAGCACCTCGACCTTGGCTTCATTGCCCATGCCGTCGATCGGATCCAGCGCCGGGTACAGCGCGCGGGCATTGCCACGCGCCAGCGCAC
>NZ_RHPP01000020.1 GCF_003935715.1 Stenotrophomonas sp. 278
AACTACACTGTTGGCTTTTCCTGCAAAACCCCCAGGGGGCCCTCCCGTGGCGTTTGGGCGCGCTAGCGGGCCCCCCCGGGGGCGGCCCACGGGCGGGCGCTACCGTTCGGCTCACCGGTAGCGCCGGCCGTTGGCCGGCCCATGCAATCGTTCCGAACGCCGATACACTGGTCCCCAGCCAGAAGGGGAGTTCCGGCGTGTCACCCAGCGCTTCACTGATCGACCGCATCGAGTCCCTGCCCCGGCGGGAACTGTATTTCTTCGCCCTGTACCGCGTGCTGATCGCCGCGGTCATTGCCGCACTGCTGTTCAGCCCGCTGGCGAACCTGGTGGGCGAGTCCACCCACCCCCGGCTGGCGGCGGTGGTCAGCGGCACCTACCTTGGGCTGTCCCTGCTGTTCCTGATCGCCGGGCGCAGCGAGCGCTGGCTGCGCCCCATCGTGGTCGGCAGCGTGGTGGTCGACATCATCGCCACCGCCCTGCTCGCCCACGCCCTGCCCGGTGCCAGTGCCGGGCTTTCGATGGCCCTGCTGTTCAACATCGCCGCTGCCGCCACCCTGCTGCCGCTGTCGCTCGGCCTGGCCCTGGCCCTGACCGCGGCCGCCGCGACCGCCGGCGAATACGTCTGGAACGTGCTGGAGAACGGCGACCCCACCCGCACCCTGGCCGAGCTGGCCATGTTCATCACCAGCTATCTCGCGCTGGCCTTCGTCAGCTACCAGGTCGGCAGCCGCGCCCGCCGCAACCAGCAGCTGGCCAACCAGCGCGGCGAGGAAGTGGCCAACCTGTTCGAGATCAACGAACTGATCATCCGCCGCATGCGCACCGGCGTGCTGGTGGTCGACGGCAGCAACCGCATCACCCTGGCCAACGAGGCCGCCAGCACCCTGATCGGAGACAGCGATGGCAACAGTGGCACCGGCAAGCTGGAACTGGCCAGCGCCGCGCCCGACCTGCTGCGCCGCCTGCAGCGCTGGCGCAACGGCTGGAACAACGAGGAGACCCCGCTGCAGCTCTCCCCCGACCAGCCCGAAGTGCAGCCGCGCTTCGCCCGGCTGCTGGCCGGCAGCGACCTGACCCTGGTGTTCCTGGACGACTCCAGCGTGGTGTCGCGCCGTGCCGAGTCGCTCACCCTTTCCGCCATGGGCCGGTTCTCGGCCAGCCTTGCCCACGAGATCCGCAATCCGCTGGCGGCGATCAACTACGCGGCCCAGCTGCTGGAAGAGTCCACCGTCATCACCGACACCGACCGCCGCCTGCTGCAGATCATCCACCAGCAGTGCCAGCGCACCAACGGCATCGTCGAAAGCGTGCTGGGCCTGGCCCGCCGCGAGCGCGCCAATCCCGAGAACCTCGACCTGGCCGCCTTCGTGCGCCGCTTCGTGCTGGACTACAAGCAGAGCCTGACCCTGGAAACAGACAGCGTCGAGCCGATCATCACCGAGTCCTCGGTGCACGGCCTGGTCGACCCGCGCCATCTGCACCAGATCCTGACCGCCCTGGTCCACAACGCCCTCAAATACGGCCGCACCGGCCAGGAGCCGGCGCGGGTCCGCCTGCGCGTGGCGCGGATGGAGCGTTCGGCGGTGATCGACGTGATGGACCGCGGCCCCGGCATTCCGGAAAAGGTCGCCAGCCAGCTGTTCCGGCCGTTCTTCACCACCTCCGAGCACGGCACCGGGCTGGGCCTGTATATCGCCCGCGAGCTGTGCCGGGCCAACCAGGCGCGGCTGGAGTACGTGTCCGTTCCGGCCGGCGGTGCCTGCTTCCGGCTGATCCTGCCGGGACCGCACACCATGTTGCCGGAATGACACGCACGCCTGTTCCAATCGTTAAAAACGAGCAACAACTGTCAAAGATTTGTCGTTAGCAACCTTCCTCGGCTATCTTCACTCCCATGAACGAAAACCGCAGCGCCCTCGTTGTCGATGACGAACGCGACATCCGCGAACTGCTGGTACTGACGTTGGGCCGCATGGGCCTGCGGATCAGCACGGCCGCCAACCTCGCCGAAGCCCGCGAGCTGCTGGCCAGCAACCCGTACGACCTGTGCATCACCGACATGCGCCTGCCCGACGGCAATGGCATTGAACTGGTGACCGAGATCGCCCAGCACTATCCACGCACGCCGGTGGCGATGATCACCGCCTTCGGCAGCATGGACCTGGCCGTGGAAGCCCTGAAGGCCGGTGCCTTTGACTTCGTCAGCAAGCCGGTGGACATCGCGGTGCTGCGCGGCCTGGTCAAGCACGCGCTGGAGTTGAACAACAGCGAGCGCCCCGCCCCCCCGCCGATGACCAGCGAGCAGACCACGCGCCTGCTGGGCGAATCCGCTGCGATGGATGCACTGCGCACCACCATTGAAAAGGTCGCGCGCAGCCAGGCTCCGGTGTACATCCTGGGCGAGTCCGGCGTGGGCAAGGAACTGGTTGCCCGCACCATCCACGCGCAGAGCGCGCGCGCCGCCGGCACCTTCGTGCCGGTGAACTGCGGTGCCATTCCGTCCGAGCTGATGGAAAGCGAGTTCTTCGGGCACAAGAAGGGCAGCTTCAGCGGCGCGCACGCCGACAAGCCGGGCCTGTTCCAGGCCGCACACGGCGGCACCCTGTTCCTGGACGAAGTGGCCGAGCTGCCGCTGCAGATGCAGGTGAAGCTGCTGCGCGCGATCCAGGAGAAGTCGATCCGCCCGGTGGGTGCCGCCACCGAAGTGCCGGTGGACGTGCGCATTCTTTCGGCCACCCACAAGGACCTGGGCCAGCTGGTGGATGACGGACGCTTCCGCCACGACCTGTATTACCGCATCAACGTGATCGAGCTGCGCGTGCCGCCGCTGCGCGAACGCCGCAGCGACCTGCCGCAGCTCGCCGCCTCGATCCTCGCCCGCCTCGCCCGCACCCACGGCCGTCCGACCCCGCTGCTGGCTCCTTCGGCCCTGGACGCGCTGGGCCTGTACCACTTCCCCGGCAACGTGCGCGAACTGGAGAACATCCTGGAACGTGCCCTGGCCCTGGCCGAGGGCGACACCATCAGCGCCAGCGACCTGCGCCTGCCGCAGCCCGGTGCCCCCCGCCAGACCGGCACCACCGCTGTTCCCGCCGCGCACGAGGAAGCCGTGGTGGACCTCCCCGCCGGCAACGGTGCCCTGCCCTCCTACATCGAGCAGATGGAACGCACCGCGATCCAGAAGGCGCTGGAAGAAAACCGCTGGAACAAGACCCGCACCGCCGCACAGCTGGGCATCACGTTCCGCGCGCTGCGCTACAAGCTGAAAAAGCTGGGCATGGATTAACCACCGTAGCGACACGCCATGCGTGTCGGCTTTCCGCGCACACCGCGATGACGCGCATGGCGCGTCACCACGCGCCCCCGCAACCCGCCTCCACCGACACCCCGCCGAAACCGACACCCGGTAGCGCCGGCCGTTGGCCGGCCCCGGCGGTGCCGCACCCCAAGCACACCAACGGCTGCAGCAGACTCAATCGAGTCGCCCTCAACGGTTCGCACGCGCTTCCATAGACAGCCCACACCCCGGAAGTACGATCCGGACATGGCTACCCAAAAGATCCCCCTCAAAAATACCGCTGGCAAGACGAACGCCGTCAAGCAAGTGCAATCCACGTCGCACCGTCCATCGAAGTCCGAGCCGAATTTCTACGCGCATTTCGCCACCTTCGAGGAGGAGCTGGCTTATGTCTATGGCAGCATGACGCCGGAGGATGATGTCGAAATTCTTTACAAGGCAGGAATTCTCACCCCTTCAGGCCGTTTGAGCTCCAAGTTCAAATGATCGACGGCCATCTTCTTGTGGGCTACCACGGATGCGACATCACCGTACGCGACGGGCTGGTATCCGGAAACCTGCAACCGGAACAAAGCAACGATCAGTACGACTGGCTCGGGCCGGGCTTCTACATGTTTGAGGGCGACGAAGAGCGCGCTCGATCGTTCGCCGAGAGCGCGGCACAACAGCCGGATCGACGACTCACTGCGCGCCCCATCGCCACGCCTGCAGTGGTGGGCTGCCTGTTCAGCCTGCGAAGCTGCTTGGACATGACCACGAAAGCAGGCCGGCTTGAGTTCGAAGATGCTTACATCCACCTTCAAAGCGGCTTCCTGCAGACCGGCCGAACGCTACCCATCAACGTACCGGCCCAACGGGAGGACCAGGAAGTCCTCCTCCGCGGGCTGGATCGCGCAGTTTTCTGCCTCATGCATGCAAGGCGAGAGGCAGTCACTGCCAAAGGCCCCGTTCAAGCCGTCCGCGGCGCATTCCGCCAAGGCGTAGAAATCGCACCCAGCTCAGGCTTCCACCGCGACAGCCACGTGCAGATCGCTCTCCGCGACTTCAGCTGCATAAAAGGCTGGTTCCTTCTACCAGGAGACCGCCAGTTGAATGAGCGCGAACTCGCCGAGGCCACCGAGCGATACACCAAACTACACGCAGCCCACCCCAAGCCACGCCGCCGATCCCCGTAGCGACGCGCCATGCGCGTCGGCTCACCGCGCACACCCAGCTGACGCGCATGGCGCGTCAAGACGCATCCTCCGCACCACCCTCCCCCATCTCCGGCACGCACGCAACAACGAAGCCCACCTCGAGCTTCCTGCCTTCCGCTCCGCACCCCGCCTCCACCACCACGCGCGCGCCCCGCGCCCGCGCCGGCTCGCGCCCTACAGTCCCCCACAGCACCTCAAGGCCATTCTCGTAAGCCAGGTAAATCGGCACAGCTCATCTCCTTTGCAAGCCACCGTGCAGGACAGCACGGCACAGCAGGCATCAAAAGTAGCCGAGTGAATCCAGAGAACGCGCAGCCCGACAGCCACCACCCGATCCACGCCAACGATTCCAAGCCCAAACAAGCACGCGGGCACAAGCACGCACATTCGCAATCAACCCACCACGCGCCTTACAACGCAGATCCGCGTAGTGCCGGGCTTGCCCGGCAACCCAACCCAACCAAACCCCACATCCCCGCGCCATCAGCGCCAAAACCGACAACTCAACCACGCATCCACACGCGCGCAGCAAACAAAAATTCCCACACCAAAAACGTCATAACTCCGAACCGCAAACGCGGCATCCGTCACGCTTTTCCATGCATTCGGCTTACATACGACACGCGGCACGTTGCGAAGCGATGCACCAACGCGCCGCACAAAATGCAGGCGGTCTCCGCTACGCTTTCATCTGTCGCATGGTGTGTCCTGGAGCGTAAGAACTCTGTCAGAAGAAATCATGTTGTACGGCAAGTGTCGGGAGGGCGACGAAATAAAAAACCCTCACGGAAATACGTCGCGCCGGTTCTTCTGACGGTTCTTACCCTCCCGACTCCCCCGCCATCCCGGCGGGGGAGATTCAACCAGGAGGCATACCTTGAACGAAGAACCCGAAGACTGGGATGAGCTGACCGAAGAGCAGAAGGAATTTCGACGCCGCTTCTGGCGGCCACCCAAGAGCATCGTCGTCAACGCGCTACACCACGACGGCGTCAAGACCTACCCGGGCTGCCCCAGCGTTCCCTGTTTCAAAACACGGGGCCTGTGGATCAGGGAGCTTGGCATTGATCCGGGCACGCGGCTGTACCTGTACCCGGAGTGGCGAGGCTTCCGCTGGCATGCGGACCCACCGCCGAAGGGTCAGGAGGCAGTGAGGGTGTATAGGAAGGTGGCGCGAGGTAGATAGCGAGCTCCCCGGCCAACCCTCAGGCAGCGGCTGAACCGGAACCAGGGCGGCACGAAGTGCCGCCCTGACATCTTCCGATCACCCGCTCCATGTCACGCGATACCAGCAAAGAAACCGCGAATGTTCAACTTCCGCACCCAACACTACGCCATTGACGCATGTACGCCAATGGCGTACATTTAAGCGCAATGCTGTTCATCGAGACCTCGATGTTCACCCGCTTGCTCGCGGGACTGATGAGCGATGAGGAGTACAGCCGTTTCCAAGTCGAACTGGCCCGCGCACCAACGTCCGGCGATGTAATTGAGGGAACTGGAGGATTGCGAAAAGTCCGTGTCGCGCTACCTGGACGAGGCAAGCGTGGCGGCGCGCGGGTGATCTACTACTACTTCTCGTCAGACTCGAAGATCGTTCTACTGCTCGTGTATTCGAAGAATGTTCAGGGCAATCTGACCCAATCGCAGAAGAATGCGCTCAGGGCCATTATTGAAAACTGGAAGTGAACGTCATGGATAACAGTCTATTTGCCGAGTTGATGGGCAGTGTGGCGGAAGCTGACCAGATTCTAGCGGGGAAGCGAAGCGCCTCCCGCGAGATCCACATCAGCGCCATTGAAGTGCGCGAGATCCGGAAATCCACCGGACTATCGCAAGAGAAGTTTGCCCGCATCATTCATGTCGATGTGGGCACACTCCGCAACTGGGAGCAAGGGCGCCGCGACCCCACTGGCCCTGCGCGCGCTCTACTTCATGTGATTAGAAGCAATCCAAAGGAAACGTTGCGCGCACTTGCTGATGCGCGCTGATTTCAGCGCACCTCTCTCCGCTGCTGCCGTGAGCGCCAACGCCTTAGGTTCTCGCAGCACCACCCTGCGATGGCCGTTCCCTTCACATCAACGTCGCCCTGCTCACCTCCTGACCAACGAAGCGGCGTGGGCCGATATCTCTAGAAAGCCGTCTGCCAAATACATTCGCAACATGTTTCGCTCGGGGTAGATCGTGCAGCCTCCTACGTTGCCGTACTTATGCACTCCGCTCATAGCGACAACATTCAGCCTACAAAAAGATGCCGTGACACCCTGAAAGACTAGGCTGGCCGGGGCGCGATCGGAAGTGGATATCCCGGTGCGTGCTTGCATCTCAACGCAACATGAACTGAACTTCGGCGAGAACTCAATGGACTCAATGTACGAAAAGTCCAAGCTCGAGTTCTCAAACCCCTGAATACCATCAGCACTAATCAGATCTGGCGCACAGTAGGAAGTACTCTCAACATCCGCCCGTGCACGAAGTTCGACGCCACCGAAGTTTGCATTGACGAACCCTCCCACAGTCGAGAGATGAAGCTTCCCGCTTGACGAATCAAGATCCCCGGCCTGTACGTTGCCCGGCCGCGCATGGTCGCTAAGTTCAGCGAAGTCGAAACTACCCCCGAACAGGGTTACGCCCGAAAATGCTAGACGGCGCAAGTCGCGATCGCGCCCACTGCTCGTCCTCAAGCCAAGGTCGACCTCGACCTCCTGCCTGACGATGGAAATTGCAACTCTAGAAACGGAAGCGTCATGAAAATCAATCATGTCAGTTGGATATCTCAACGCAGTTCCGGACACATCAGCCACCTACCAGCCAAAGAAGAATGCACCAATTCCAATGAGGACACCCCCGTTCACGGCAGCCTTGGAGCCAGGCGTCTGTTCGAAGCCCTCAAACCTCGGGGAAGGTGGAACAGGCCGCGGAGATGGCGCACCGGCGAAACCGTTCTTCAACGCATATTCTCTACCGTGCTTTTGCATCCCACCTCTAAGTAGCCCGCCTAACCAACGTGAAATCGTGATCCGTGGCTGGGTAATGGACTAGGCCGAAACCAGATGCCTCAAGCAACGCACCAATTCCCAAGTACTCCCATTCCTCTTTGGGAAAACCGTCCGCGTAGGCCGCGTCATCGATCACTGCAACTATTGTCCCGGTCAGCCCGCCACCCAAATCAACGATGTCACCGAGCAGCACCCTCTTTCCATCCAAGTAGTTCACGAGGTCGTCTACCTTACGAAATCAGAAATCGGAACAGAACCAGGAGGCGGGGGCATCCCACCTGCCGCGTCCGCCGCGCCAATATTCTGCCAAAAGCATTGACAGTTGTTCGGGTTCTGATTGGCCCTATACAGGTTGTAGTGGTCACCCGCGTATGGGTGGTGGGGCTTACTTGGCGGCACCCTATCATGACGATAGCCGATGGTGCCTGGGAACACAGTTCGCCCATCCACAGTTTTGCAGGGCGGGCACCCTTCATCTTCTCCGGGGCAAAACGCCTCCCCAGCCAACTGCCCAGCCTTCTGCCCCAGGATGCCGCCGGCGTATCCACCTGCAGCGGCTCCGGACATTCCACCAGCTCCTGCACAGGCGAGCGCTCCAGGACCACTTGCGCTGCAAGCCAGGCCACCGCCTGCCGCTCCCCAAGTACCGCCAAGGTACGCCCCGCCAGCCGATCCGCACATTGCTCCAACGAGCGTTGCGGCAGCGATACATTCCTCTCTCCTTTCCAGACCATAAGGGTCAGAGAAAATAAGGGGATTGCCCCCCACGTACGAGTACGTATCCAGTCCTCCGTTCAGCCCTATCGGATCACTTTGCGAGTAGCGGCCGGCACTCGGATCGTACTCGCGCTGATAGTTGTAGAAGAGCGCACTAGCATCGGTCGCCAACTGTCCAGGAAAGCGCATCGCCAGCTCGTAGCTGACTCCGTCCCCATCCGCATCAGAATTCGGAATCTGATTACCGAAAACCTCAGTCTTACTGTCCCACTCCCAGATCGTGACGTCCCGAATGGCATCAATGACCATGCGCGGCGTACCCATATGGTCCGGCTGGAGAAACGCCAACTGAGAGCCTCCGATTTGTTGCTCAGACACAACTGCCACCGGCAGGCTATCCAGCCAGATCGCTTGCTGTAGCGGAGCTCCAGAGCTGCCGTAGTTGCCCAGCCATTGGCCACGCTCGTCGTACAAGGCGTATTCGGAGCCGCTCGCCGATGATTGACGCCCTATTCTTTCACCGCGATGGTTGTATCCGAACGTTTCTGCAACCAAGCTGCCTCGCTTCACTTGGAACATTCGGTTGGAGTCGCCGTATACAAACTCGCGATCGCCGATACTCAGAGTGTTGCCTGCAGCGTCATACTCACGCGACGCCGTCCCGACTGCCGTCAGAAGCTGACTATTGTCGGGATAAGTGTAGGCCTCTGTACCTGCGGATGTGATCAGGGTGGTCCTGTTGCCGGTGGCGTCGTACTCGTATGTCTCGATAGGCGTACCCGTGACGCCGTCCTTGGTCTGAGTCAGGCGCCCCAGCGCATCGTAGCCGTACTGCGCCAAGACCTCGGTTCCGTCGCCATTCTTCAGTTCGGTAATATCTCCAACTTCGTCATAGCCGAGTCTGATGGACAGTCCACCCGGCATTGGGTCATTCACCGCAACAGTCCGGTAATCCTGATCCACTGGCCGCTGCAGCGTACGGCCGTTGCCGTAAGTCCATCCGGTAGCCGGCCCAAATGGCGCATAAGTCACATTGGTCACCACCACCTGCCGCGCCTGCCCCGGGCGGGTCACCCCCACCTCGCTAATGCGCCCCAACGTATCGCGCTGATAGTCCGCCACGCTGCCATCCGGATAGTGCAGCCGCGCCAACCGGCCGCCCGGGGTGTAGCCATAGCGCACCGTCATGGCCACGCCATTGACCGTCTGCACCTTGCGGGTGAGCTGGCCGAAGCGGTCGTAGCAGTAGGCCGTGCTGCCACCTTCGTGCCGCACGTACCCCACCCGCCCGGCTGCAAAGCGCTCGTTGGCGGCACAGACATCCGGCGCGGTGTCGTACGCGTAACCGACATCCAGATTAGGATCGGGGTAGCCGATGCCGATCAGCCGGTTAAGGGCATCGTAGTGGTAAGTTGCCGTGATGCCCCGCGCATCGGTCTTCGTCTTGCGGTTGCCGTTGATATCCACCGTAAAGGTGGTGGTGCCGGTATCCGGGCTGACCAGGCTGATCTGGTCACCGAAGCCGTTGTAGCCATACGCGGTACGCAGCCCCTTCGGGTCGGTCACCGCCGCCACCTGACCATTGCTGGCGTACTCGTAGCCTACCTGGGCATTGATACCGCCCAGATCCTGCACCTCGGTGAGGACGCGGTCCGCACCGTCGTAAGTCTGCCTGGTGATGGTGCCGTGCGCATTCTCCGATTCCAGCACGTTGCCGTTGCCGTCGTAGCGCAGCAGTGTGGCGTAGCCATCCGCCCCGGCAATGCGCGTGTTGCGGCTGGCGGTATCGAAGCTGCGGTTCAACACCTTGCGCAAGGTGCCCGCCGTGTCCCGAATCTCCTCCTTCACCCGGTTGCCGGCACCGTCCAGCGTGTAGACGATGCGGTTGCCGAGGGCATCCTCCACCGAGGTGAGACGGTCGGCGGTGTCGTAGTGCATCCGGGTCCAGACGCCATCCGGACCGGTGCTCTTGGTCATCTTGCCGGTGGAGCTGTACTCGAACAGGCTGATGCGGTCGTTGGCCGGCACGTCGCCCTTGAGTGTTTCGGTGACCATGCGACCCATCGAGTCGTACAGCCGCTCGGTCTCGGTGCCGTCGATGGCCTGGATGCGGATGGCATTGCCGGCGGCGTCGTACTCGAGGATCTCGGTGCGCTGGCCCAAGGCATTGATCTGCGCGCGCAGGTCGCCCTTGCGGTGGGTGCAGCTGGTGCCGGCATCGCAACCGGGATCATTGGCGGCGTAGTACTCCAACCGGGTAAGGTTGCCGGCTGGATCGCGGGTGGAGCGATGCAGGCCGACTATCGGGCACAGGCCGGGGTTGGAGGCAACGTCGGCCTCCGTGCAGTAGAGGTGCTGGGTCTGGCGGACGTTGCTGGGGGCAAGCGCCAGGGAGCCGCAGGCGTAGTCGGTGGGCTGGGTGGCGTCGTACTGGCAGGTATAGAGGGGGCGGCCCTGAGCATCCGGGACGGTGCGCTGGAGGGAGGCGAGTTGTTCTACGCCAGCTACCTTCTGGGTGACGCGTTCTTCTACGACCCGGTTGTTCGCGTCGCGGGTGGTGCGGGTTATGCGGCCTATGGATTCTTCGGTGCGGGTTACGATCTGGGATACCGAGCCAGACGACGAGTCTACGTACGTCGTCATGACCCGATTTCCCCTCGCGTCGACTCGTGAGGTCAGCCGTCCCGAGGAATCGTAGTTGTATGCTCTCGTACCTTGAGAGTCCGTCGTCGAAGTAATTGCGCTGAACTGCCCGCCACCAATGGTGTGTTGCTTTACATCGCCAAGACTGTTGATCGACGTCGCCGCTCCAGCAGCGTTGTAGGTGATGGCTGTAACGTCCACTGCCTGACCTTCAGCATGAAGCTTGCTGCCAGTGACCATCCCATTGGCGTCATAGGAGAACGTCGCGTAACGCTGCCCTGCCTCCTCGATGCCAGTCAGAAGATTCGGCACCGAGGCTGGGGCGTGAGCGACTTCTGCATAGATATACTTTCGAATCGTGCCATCGGGCCGAGTCACTTCGGTCAGGTTGCCCTTCCCGTCGTATGCATACCGCGCCTGCGATCCATCCGGAAGGGTTATTGAAGCCAGGCGCTTCTCCGCGTAGCTGAATACCAGCGAGCGGCCGAGCCCGTCTGTAATAGTGCCTATACGGAGATTCTGATCGTAAGTTACGGCAATGCTCGTTGCTGCATCGCCCGTGTCCACACCCTCAAGACGTCCGTTCGCGCCATATGTTCGTTGAACTCCGCCTGAGCCTGTCAGCACCTGAGTGCCATTCGCGCCATCGCGCAGGGTTTCGCCGGAGGACTGTGTACCGCGTCCGTCCCAATAGGTCTGAAGGTAGCCCTTCTGGTCAACTCTGCTTCGGTTCGACGAACCGCGCAAGATGTAGTCGGCATAGCTGTGCGTCCAACCAACTCCAAGCTCCCTTGCTGCTTGCAGCTCATTCAAAGAATGGTAGTACCGGACAAATTCTCGACCCGCGAATATAAAGTCCGGCTCGGCACGCGACTTATCTCCCGTCGCCGGGTGGCAGGGATTTCCATTGACAGCACAACTATTTGTCTGCTTGATGTAGCGCCCGGAGATCTCCCGGGGCACTGTAGCGGGGCGGCAGATGTTGGGCCAGCCAAGGTCGGTGGAACCGGGAACGTACTTCGGATTGCTTCCGTCCTTGATCAGGAAGCCCTCAGCACACTCCACGCTGTAGCGCTTCGGCACCCAAACCTTGTCGATCCGCGGCGGGCTTGGAGGCGACCATGCCGGGCACCACGTCGAGATTTCAACATACTTGTTGGGCTGGGGATCATTGCCCACCATTGAGTGGTTCAACACGGTTCCGCGTCGCCCACCCCATAGGATGTGGACATACGGCTCCCCGTGCTCACCCACCATGCCTACACGCTTGAACTCGCATTCCGAATTCGCATTTGCCTTGGCCAAGTAGGCAGCGATGCCACCCTCTTCACTCGGATAGGCTTCCCCGCCGCCGATGGCGTACTCCAACGGTCCGGTCACCGCCGGAGGTTCATCATCGATCCAATAGACGTACTGAAGCACAACACCGAGTGGTCCAGAACCGGTCTGGTTTACGGCATCCAGATGCCATCTAGACCCATAGATTCCAGTACTGGCTCTCAGGTCGGCCTCTGCCTGCGCCAATGTTCGGTAGCACCGACCGTCGAAGCAGTATTCCGGTGGAATCGGCGACTGCTGGGCGATGGCTGGCGAATGAACCACCAGTGCACACAGAAACACCAGGATCGCAGTCAGATAGCGAGCAGCCATGTCCAACTCCTTGTGGATTGATGGTCTCAACCACAAGAGGTCACTTCCATGTGGTCATGCCTCCGGAGTTTCGCTGGTTCCCTGCCACAAAAATGAGTCGACCGTCCCAGTCTTGCAACTAGGCGCTGTCACTATAAAGCCGCGCAGATCACCAGTAGCCAATAAGGGCACCATGCGCGACGTTAAGATGGCAGCATCGGCACTATATGTCTTGGCAAATCTGACACTGATCCAGCGCCAAACTGACTCAAGAGTCCGAAAGCCCCGCGAGGCGGGGCCTTCAAGTGACAGACTACTGCACGCGCTTGGACTCTGACCCAGAAGCCAACCACGACAGCAGCCGCAGGGACGAATTGCCCTGCGATCTCCGATCCAGCTGTTTCCAGTAGCGCTCAGTGAGCTGCTGCGAGAACGTGGGATTACCCGCCGAGAGCGCGGCGTACTGCATGGCACCAACAATGTACAGACCGGACACGCCATCGTTCAGCAGGGCGTGACCATGTTCGCCCTCAAGCAGCGCGAGGCCCAGTTGCAGCACGTCGCCATGACCATCTTCTGCAACAGCCGATATGAGCGCCAGCGCACCATCCACGGTTTCATCCCCCGCGGTACACCGCAGCCAGCCCGGCTTGACCCACATATGCTGGAGGCGCTCGGAATCCAAGTAGGCGAGCGTCTCTGTTGCCATCGCGAACAGCATCGTCGCATCCCGCTCCGGACGTGCACCTAATTGGCAACTTGCGGCCAACCCTCGAAGGGCATCGACCTGGAGAGCGTTGAAACGCGACGGCGAACCTGCCGTCTGTACAGCCTGCCCCGTCAACGCGGCATAGATGTTCGTCGCTTCCTCGCTCTGCCGGAACGACGAAAGCGGCAAGCGACGCGGAGCCGCCGGAGCCGCACCCGGGCGTGCATCAGGGCCACCAAGATGGCGAATGATCGGCCACGGAGCGTTCCCTAGTTCATCGAAATCGCCAGCCAGCGCATTTTGGAATCTGGCCTGCGGAGCCTGCAGCTTAAGGACCGGGAACATATCTGAATTGGTCCGATGCGGGTAAAGCGCAACATGACCTTCGAGTCCGCGACGGTCCACAACCATCGTGTCCTGAAGATCGCGAAGATCCAGCACACCAATACGAGCAAGATCTTTTGCCAGCGAAGACTGCTTGAAAAGTTCTCCACTCATCGATGGCACAGTCCCACCGGGGGATGCCACTAGAATCATGTCGGTCTCATTAGCCATGTATGCCCGTACATCGCTAAAGTTCGCCAGCATCGCCGAAAGCACCGAATTCACCAACTCGGGAGTGATCTCGTACAACTGAAGCCACTGAACGAACAGACCATCTTCGTTCAACTGACGAGGAATGTACTGATAGAACTCTGTACTGAAGAGCGAGGCAGTGCCCCCCATCCAAGGATTTGATGGCTCGGAGATGATGAGGTCATATTTCTTGGGCACGGAAGCAAAGTAGGCCTTTGCATCGTCGATCACTACGTGCGAGCGAGGATCACTGAAAGCCCGTTCAACACGAGTTCCCAGATGCCTCGCTCCTTCCACCATGGCCGGCTCGATCTCCACGGTATCTACCTGTCCCACCTTGGAATGCCCCAGCAGGGCATGCGTGGTCATGCCAGATCCAAAACCGATCACACCCACTCGATCGTACGCTTCACGGAGCGAGAGTGGGATTGCCGCCAAAAGCAGCATGGTCGCCTCGTCTGGCGTGGCCAGATTGGCGGTATTGTAGGCAAGCCCGGCATCAACCTTGCCATTGGTGGCGATCATGCGGGTTTCCTGCCCCTGGTCGCCGATCTCGAACACGGCCACTGTCGCCGTCTTGCCATCCTTGTAAAAGACAGAACGAGCACCCTCACCCAAGGTCGAAGCACCCGTTCGATAGACCGAAGAGTTCAGAACGGCAGGGTCGAAGCTGACCAGATTGGCAGAAGCGGCCACCGCCAGCCCCGAAATGGCAGCAGCAGGCATTAGTGGCGACCATTTCCGCTGAGTGATGGCGGGCGCGTAGCGAGCAAGAAGCACCAAGCCCAGAGCCATATCCACCACCGCGGCAAGCAGCAATGCGTACTTCAGCCCAAACAGCGGCATGAGCAGATGCACCGCGGCAAGAACACCGACGATGGCACCCACGGTATTGAAAGCATATGCCTGACCGATGGCCTTTTCACCATGCCCTTGGCGAAGCAGCGCCAGAGTCAGTAGCGGCAGGGTCATGCCCGCGAAGAATGCAGCGGGGAACATTACCAGCAGTGCAATGCCCGCGCTGGCCACATTGAACAGCCCATAACCATCGGCGCTGCGCACAATCACCTTCATCAGCCAGCCCACCCACTCGAAGGCGTTGGCATACACGAACATTGAAGCAAGCGCGGCGACACCCATCCAGACTTGGATCCAACCTGCGGTTGCCAGCGGGGACACCAGACGGTCAGCGCGATTCTTAAGCCAGAGCCCACCGAGAGCAATGCCCAGAATGAACGAAGCGAGCATCAGCTCGAAGGAATGAATTGTGGTCCCCAATGCCAAGGACAGCATTCGGATCCATGTGATCTCATAGACGAACGATGCCGCGCCGGTAAGCCCCGCCGCCAACAGAATGAAGATGGGTGGTGAAAGCTGTGGCTTCTGCCCCAAGGCCACGGCCACGGGTTCTACGGCTCCAGGGGGTGTCGCCGCCTCAGGCCCTTCCCGCTTACTCAGTGGATAGACCAGGATCGCAACCAGAATATTGATCAGACCTGCCGAGAACACTGTGCCCGGCATGCCAATGGCCGGCAGCATTACGTAGGTAGAAGCGAGCGCGCCGATGGCCGCACCCAGGCTGTTGGAGAAGTACAACCCCGCCAGGACGCGACCTTCGGCGTGTTCCTGAAGGCGGATGTAGCCCGCACTCATCAGAGGGAACGTCGCGCCCAACAGAATGCACTGCGGCAACACCATGGCCGCCGCCAGCACCCAGCGCACGTTCTGCAACTGGCCCGGCGGCAACATCGGCAGCAGTTGGTTATAGGCCCAACCGGTCAGACCTTGATAGATACCGTCGAAGAACAGACCGAGAAGTCCGATCACAACTTCGATGATCGCGTAGGCCAACAGAGGCCTGCGCACCTTGCCACTCCATCGACTCACCAGCCAGGCACCTACTGCCATGCCCCCCATGAACAGGATCAGCACCAGCGATTGCGCGTAGGAAGAATGGCCGAGGAACAGGCCCAGATACTGCGTCCAAATTGACTGGTAGATCAGCCCGGAGAATCCGGACAGTACAAATATCCACAACAGCCACGTTCCCGCCCTGCTCTTTGCCAACATCATGCGTGCTTCCCCAATGCAATTTTCCGGACCATGAGCCCGTAATCATGATCGCAGTCAAACGCAGCGCCGCTGGGCGGCACCGATTGGAATACGAAAGTGGACACCGGCTCCCCGCCGGCGTGTTGCCACCTGATGGTAACAGGTGGTGGCGGCAGGGTCATGGACCGCGTAGCAATCCGCACACTGGCGCAGGGACGCCAGTACACACCGCAGAAGGCAGCCGGGCAGAGCCCGGCTCTACGTCAATCCTTGGTGACGCGATTGATCTCGGCCAATCCGGTGACGCCGGCTGCGGCCTTCACCAGCGCGGACTGACGCAAATCGTTGATACCGGCCCTCTGCGCCGCCTCGGCAATCTGAATGGCGTTGCCGCCAGCCAACACAATGACGGCGATATCTTCCGTCATCGGCATGACCTGATAGATGCCGGTGCGTCCCTTGTAGCCTTCGGTGCACTCCTCGCAACCCACGGGCTCGAACAAAGTAATGCCGGCATCGATCTGGGCCTGGGTGAATCCTTCCGCGAGCAATGCATTGGCGGGCAGCTCGACCGGGCGCTTGCAGTTGTTGCACAACCGGCGCGCAAGTCGCTGAGCAATGACCAGCGTCACCGAACTGGTGATGTTGAACGGGGCGATACCCATGTTCATCAGTCGCGCAATGGTCTGCGGTGCATCATTGGTGTGCAGAGTAGAAAGCACCATGTGGCCGGTCTGAGCCGCCTTGATCGCGATCTCGGCGGTTTCCAGATCTCGGATTTCGCCGACCATGATGATGTCCGGATCCTGGCGCAGGAACGAACGCAGTGCGGCGGCGAAGGTCATGCCGCGCTTGTTGTTCTGCTGAACCTGATTCACGCCGGGCAGGCGGATTTCCACCGGATCTTCTGCGGTTGAGATGTTGCGGGTTTCATCGTTCAAGATGCCCAGCGCCGTGTACAGCGACACCGTCTTACCCGAGCCAGTCGGACCTGTCACCAGCACCATTCCATAAGGCTTGTGGATGGCATCCAGGAACAACTTCTGCTGCACGTCCTCATAGCCGAGCTTGTCGATGCCAAGCTTGGCAGCACTGCCGTCCAGAATACGCAGCACGATCTTCTCGCCGAACAGCGTGGGTAGCGTGCTCACGCGGAAGTCGATCTGCTTGGTCTTGGAAAGATTAAGCTTGATGCGTCCGTCTTGCGGCACGCGCTTTTCGGCGATATCCAATTGCGACATAACCTTCAGGCGAGCCGCAATACGCTGATTGAGCTTGACCGGCGCCTTGGCTACGTTCTTTAGCAGTCCGTCAATACGGAAGCGTACGCGGTAGTCGTCTTCGTACGGCTCAAAGTGAATATCCGATGCACCCTTGCGGATTGCATCCACCAACACCTTGTTGACGAACTTCACGACCGGGGTGTCATCTCCCTTCGCATCTACGCCCGTGTCGCCACCAGCGGCATCCTCATCGCCGCCTGCGGAGACATCCAGATCCCCCATGCCATCATCATCACCCCCCAAGCCGCCCCCGAGGGTGTCGTGCTTGGACTGCCACTGCTCGAGAGTGCGGCGAATCTGGTCTTCGTCCACGAGAATTGGCTCCACGACCAGATTGGTGTGGAACTTGATCTCGTCCAGCGAATGGGTTGGGTCACTGGTACCAATGAAAAGCTTGCCACCGCGCTTGAACAGCGGCAGAACATGGTGTTTGCGCAGCAGCTCCTCGCTGACCAGACTGATAGCGCTCTGATTGGCATCGAACATGCCAACATCCAGCAGCGGCATACCAAACTCCAGCGCATTGGCCGCCGCCAATTGCGCCGGCGTAACCAGCTTTTTCTCAGCAAAGTACTGCGGGAGCGGTTGCTTCGCCGCGGCAGCTTTGGTCATGGCATCACGAGCAGCCGCTTCTTCAAGGGCCCCATCCTGGACCAGGCGGCGGGCAATGCCGGTGATGCCGACAAGATTGGCAGTGGCCACGGCGTTCATGAGGCAATTCCTTGAGAGCGTTGTTGCATTATGGCCAGCTTATGGCCAGCCGGCTAGCACCCCGAAGGACGGTAGCGGGCAGCGAACTCACTTCCATCGCAGGTCCAGACGCCGTTGGCAGCACGACGAAGCGTCAGCGACTTGCCATTGACGGCCGCCCCCCCTTTGACCGTGCAACTGATGGTGCCGACGCCTGAAGCGTCCAGACTGGCCGCCACCGACGTGCAGCGCTCACTGACGCGTACTCCGATGTAGTCAGGCGTCACCAAGCTCGCATCTGTGCTGTCCTGCGCCACCGACTCCATGGTGGTCTTGCCAGGCCTTATTTCCGACAGCGCAGCTCCCAGCTGGGCCTTTGCCATATAGTCTTGATACAGAGGCAATGCGATCGCAGCAAGGATTGCAATGATCGCGACAACGATCATCAGCTCGATCAGCGTGAAACCCCGCTGGTGTTTGTACATGATTCCCCCAATGTCCGATACGTGAAAGCCGAAGAACCCAGCCAACCACACCGAAGCATTTTTCGTGCCAACCAACGGATATTCGGTCCAAAAAAGAAGGCCCCGCATAGCGGGGCCTTCCTCAGTCTGCGAGAGACTCCGAATTACGGGGCCTTGCAGCCAGCCGGGATGTACTTGTCGTCCAGGCCGGTGGTGGAGCAAGCCCAGGTACCGGCAGCAGCGCGGGTCAGGGTGATGGTCTTGCCAGCAACCTTGGCATTGCCCTTCAGCACGCAAGCCAGGCTGGCGGTGCCGGCAGCGGCGTCACCGGTAGCGGTGATGGCGCAGCGCTGGGTGGTTTCCTGCAGACCAACGTTGGCGGTGGTCGGAGTGGTGCCTTCATTCAGCAGCACTTCGGCCTGGGTCTTCCCGGGGGTGATTTCAGCCAGACCAGCAGTGGCCTGCGACTTGGCAACGTAGTCCTGGTACATCGGCAGAGCGATGGCGGCCAGGATGGCGATGATCGCGACAACGATCATCAGTTCGATGAGGGTAAAGCCCTGCTGCTTCTTCATGAGTACATCCCCTAGAGGTAGGTAAAGTTTTTGAACACCGGGCCTGCGCCTGGCCGGAAGCCGGCTGAGCAAGGCGGTTGGCCTGTGCGGGTGGATCAAAGCAGGTTGCGTGCCAAGTCTTTGGCGACGCTCCCCAGCGTTCCCCGGGCGCAATGATGGCAGCAATCTTCAGGATTGGAACCCCCCTCACACCAAAATGCGACCCAACCGGCATTGTGACCCCCCGCGTCACCTTCTGACGATGACGGTCCGGAACCCCGGTCACGGATTGCCCCCGCCAAAGGGATGCCACACAGGCTCGGAACCGGCTACCATTCCGGGGAGAAGCCCGCCTGGGGATGGCGCGGCTGGGGAGCCTGTATGTCTGTGAGCCGTAGTGCCGTCAAGAAAGAGCCCGTGGCGCGTAACACCATGGAGCTGGTTCCGTTTGTCTGGGAGGGGACCGACAAGCGGGGCGTGAAGATGAAGGGCGAGTCGCCCGCTAAGAACGCCAACCTGTTGCGGGCCGAGCTGCGCCGCCAGGGCATCACCCCCAATGTCGTCAAGCCCAAGCCGAAGCCGCTGTTTGGCGCGGCCGGCAAGGCTGTTGGGGCGAAGGACATTGCATTCTTCAGCCGCCAAATGGCGACGATGATGAAATCCGGCGTCCCGATCGTGGGCGCGCTGGACATCATCGGCAGCGGGCACAAGAACCCGCGCATGAAGAAGATGGTGGACTCGATCCGTATGGACATCGAGGGTGGCTCCTCGTTGTACGAGGCCATCAGTAAGCACCCGGTCCAGTTCGATGAGCTGTACCGCAATCTGGTCAAGGCCGGTGAAGGTGCCGGTGTACTGGAAACCGTGCTGGATACGGTGGCGACCTATAAGGAAAATCTGGAAGCACTCAAGGGCAAGATCAAGAAGGCCCTGTTCTATCCGATCATGGTCTTTGCCGTTGCACTCATCGTCAGCGGCGTTCTGCTGGTGTGGGTGGTTCCGCAGTTCGAAGACGTCTTCAAGGGCTTCGGTGCCGAGTTGCCGGCCTTCACCCAGATGATCGTGAACATGTCCAGGTTCATGGTTTCGTGGTGGTGGTTGCTGCTCATTATTATCGTCGGTTCAGTGGTCGGCTTCATCGCGGCCTACAAGCGCTCACCCAAGATGCAGCACACCATGGATCGCCTGATTCTCAAGGTACCGGTCATTGGTGCACTGATGCACAACAGCGCCATCGCCCGCTTCTCCCGCACCACCGCCGTGACCTTCAAGGCCGGTGTGCCGCTGGTGGAGGCACTGGGCATCGTGGCCGGCGCTACCGGGAACAAAGTGTACGAAGAAGCCGTGCTGCGCATGCGCGACGACGTATCGGTCGGTTTCCCGGTCAACATGGCCATGAAGCAGACCAACCTGTTCCCGCACATGGTCATCCAGATGACCGCCATCGGTGAAGAGGCCGGTGCCCTGGACGCCATGCTGTTCAAGGTGGCGGACTACTTCGAGCAGGAAGTGAACAACGCGGTCGACGCGCTGAGCAGCCTGCTGGAGCCGATTGTGATGGTGGTTATTGGTACCATCGTCGGCGGCATGGTCATCGGTATGTACCTGCCGATCTTCAAGCTCGCCTCGGTCGTCGGATAACAACTACATGGCTTTTCTGGATCAGCACCCCGGCCTCGGCTTTCCCGCCGCGGCCGGACTGGGACTGCTTATCGGCAGCTTCCTCAACGTCGTCATCCTGCGCCTGCCCAAGCGGCTGGAGTGGCAGTGGCGGCGCGATGCCCGTGAAGTGCTGGAACTGGAAGACATCTACGAGCCACCACCGCCAGGCATTGTGGTGGAGCCGTCACACTGCCCGCACTGCAAGCACAAGCTGAGCTGGTACGAGAACATCCCGCTGTTCAGCTGGCTGATCCAGCGCGGCAAGTGCCGCCATTGCCACGCCCCCATCTCCATCCAGTACCCGCTGGTGGAGCTGGTCACCTGCCTGCTGGTCGTGGCCAGCGTGTGGCAGTTCGGCTTTGGCTGGCAGGGCTTCGGGGCCATTGTGCTGAGCTGCTTCCTGGTCGCCCTTTCCGGGATCGACCTGCGCACCCAGCTGCTGCCCGATCAGCTCACCTTGCCATTGATGTGGCTGGGGCTGATCGCCAGCGTAGACAACCTGTACATGCCGGCCAAGCCTGCCCTGCTGGGTGCCCTGGTGGGCTACCTGTCGCTGTGGTCGGTGTGGTGGCTGTTCAAGCAGATCACCGGCAAGGAAGGCATGGGCCACGGCGACTTCAAGCTGCTGGCGGCGCTGGGGGCCTGGTGCGGGCTGAAGGGCATCCTGCCGATCATCCTGCTTTCGTCGGTCATCGGAGCCATCATCGGCACGATCTGGCTGTACTCGCGCGGCCGCGACAAGGCCACGCCGATTCCGTTCGGTCCCTATCTGGCCATTGCAGGCTGGATCGTGTTCATGTGGGGCGAGCCGTTGATCGACGGCTATATGAGAATTTCCGGCCTGCGCTGAGGGCCTGCCGATGAGCCGGTTCGTCATTGGATTGACCGGCGGCGTGGCCGCCGGCAAAAGCGAAGTCAGCCGGCGCTTCGAGGCGCTGGGGGTGACCGTGGCCGATGCCGACCTGGCCGCGCGCGCGGTGGTGGCCCCGGGAAGCGAAGGGCTTGAGCGCATCGTCGGGCATTTTGGCGCGGGCATTCTGCTGGCCGATGGCCAGCTGGACCGCCCTGCCCTGCGCGAGCGGATCTTCGCCTCGGCGGAGGAGCGGCAGGCGCTGGAGGCGATCACCCATCCGGCCATCCGGCAGATGCTGCGGGAGACGTGCGAAGCGGCTCCTGGGCCTTATGCGATCGCTGCGATTCCGCTGCTGACCGAAGCCGGTGGGCGTGCGCAGTACCCCTGGCTGGACCGCATTCTGGTGGTGGATGCACCGGTGGCCGTGCAGCATGCGCGGCTGATGCTGCGCGATGGCAGCACCCCTGAACTGGCGGACCGCATGATTGCGGCGCAGGCGAGCCGCGAGGCGCGGTTGGCGCTGGCCGATGATGTGGTGGTGAATGATGGGCACCCGGATGCGTTGGAGGCCGAGGTGTTGCGGTTGGATGGGGTGTATCGGGAGTTGGCCGGCATCGCGCGTTGACGCGCATGGCGCGTCACCACGGGGCAGCCATGCGCGTCATGCTCGTCAGGCGGCGGGGCTGAACTTCAGGGTGGCGATTACGCCGCGGGTTTCGCCGGGTCGTACGCTGACCTGCCAGCCGTACAGGTCGCACAGCCGGCTGACGATCGAAAGGCCGATGCCGCCGCCCTGCGAGTGGCCGGCGTGGGTCCCGCGGTAACCGCGCTGGAACAGCTTGGCGGCATCCTCGGCGCTCAGTCCGGGGCCGCTGTCGATGACATCGACCTGGTCGCCGGTGACCCTGACCCGCACCGAGCCTTCCTGCGAATACTTCACGGCATTGCCGATGAGGTTGCCCAGTGCGACCGAAAGCGCCGATTCCGGGGCATCGACGACCAGCTCGCGGTCACCCTCCACCACCAGCTCCAGCGGCTTGCCGCCAAGCTGGGCGCGGTGGGCTTCCAGCAGCTGCTCGGCGACGCGCGAGACGTTGCTGCTGCCCTGCCCGCGCTCGTTGCGCGAAAGCAACAGCAGCGAACCGATCAGGTCGGTGCATTGCTGTTCGGCACGCTGGATGCGCTGCAGGCGCTGCAGCACCTTGGGGTCGAGATCGGGCCGGGTGAGCAGCAGTTCGGTTGCGCCGCGGATCACCGCCAGCGGGGTGCGTAGTTCGTGGCTGACGTCGGCATTGAACTCGCGGTCGCGCTGGACCACTTCGGTCAGGCGCGCGGAATAGTCGTCCAGGGCCTGCGCCAGCTGGCCGACCTCGTCATCCGGGAATCGCGGGGCCAGCGGCTCGGGCTCGCTGGTGCCGCCACGGTAGGCGCGCAAGCGCGCGGCCAGGTCGGAGACCGGCTTCATCACCTTGGAGGCCGACCACCAGCCCAGCACCCACGACAGCAGGCTGAATACCAGCACCGAGAAGAACAGCGCGCGCTTGAGCTGCTGCTCGACACGGATGCTCTCGGTCATGTCGTACGCAAGGAAGAACCAGGCATCTGGCGTCTTGCGTACGGCAAGTTTGTAGGAGAAAGCTTTCCCGTTGTCCTCAAGCCCGGTGACGTTGTGGTTGCCGTTGGGCAGTTCAGCCCACTCCGGGCGCTCTTCGCGCACCCGATCAAACTTGTCCGGCGTGTACACGAACGCCCGGATCTGCTGCACCGGAAGATCCGGGCTGCGCGAAGGATCGATCTGGAAGCGCCGGGCGTATTCGTCGATGTTGCGATTCATCACGTCTTCGACCAGCTGGTTCTCCACACGGGCGCGGGCCCAGTTGGTGGCGAACGCAAACAGCGTGGTCAGGCAGAAGCCCAACAGCACGAACGAGACGATGATGCGGCTGCGCAGCCGGCGCCGATACGGCGCACGGCGGCGCCCCCCTGTGGTCGGCACTGGATCAGGCTTCCGGCGCGGCGATGCGGTATCCGATGCCATGGCGGGTCTGGATCAGCGGTACTTCAAACGGCTTGTCCACCACGGCACGCAGGCCGTGGATATGGACCCGGAGCGAGTCCGAATCCGGCAGTTCCTCACCCCACACGCGGGTTTCCAGCTCCTGGCGGGTCACCACGGCCGGCGCGGCCTCCATCAGGGCCTGCAGGATCTTCAGTGCGGTCGGGTTGAGCTGCAGCAGCTTGCCCTGGCGGCGCACTTCCAGGGTGTCGAGGTTGTATTCCAGGTCGCCGGTCTCCAGCACCCGGGTCTGCACCCCTTTACCGCGGCGCGAGAGGGCATTGAGGCGAACTTCCACTTCCTGCAGCGCGAATGGCTTGATCAGGTAGTCGTCTGCGCCGGAATCGAAGCCGGCCAGCTTGTTGTCCAGCGAATCACGGGCGGTGAGCATCAACACCGGCGTCTGCTTGCGCGCTTCGTTGCGGAGCTTGCGGCAGACCTCGATGCCGTCCATGCCGGGCAGGTTGAGGTCCAGAACGATGGCATCGAATTCATGCACAACCGCCAGATGCAGTCCGGTGACGCCATCGGCGGCAAAATCCACGGTATGGCCGCGATCTTCCAGGTAATCCCCCAGATTGGCGGCGATATCGCTGTTGTCTTCAATAACTAGAATGCGCACTGGAACCTCTGGTTCGTAAATAGGTCACTGCCCCTCGCGCCAGCACAGCGCGCGAGGGGTCACGTTCAGCTAGCGAACGATACAGCGTCCAGTCTTAACATTTCGTACCGACGGCCGGGCGTGAAGGCGGCTCACCGTCCGCCAGTCGGGGCGTAGTTATTGAAGCGCTGGTTGTTGTTCATGACGTTGCGGGCGGCCTCCTCGGCCTTGCGACGCTGCGCCACCGTCATGCAGACGTTCTGCGGGAAGTTGCTGCCGGTGCTGCGTTCGCGACGGCACACCAGGCGGCTGTCAGCATGGGCCTCGGTCAGAATCACGTTGACCTTTTCCTGCTGGTTGAAGATCTCCGTCTTCGTCTGCGGCGAGACCTCACTGATGTGGGTGTGCTCGCCCATGAGCGTCGAAATGCGGCTCAACGCCTGCCGCACGGCGCTTTTCTCCTCCATGCTGATCTCGCTGTAGCGCTCGCTGCCAATCGCCTTTTCAACTTCCTGGATCTGTTCGGCCACCGGGGCGGTCGAATTCATCTGCACAGCTTCCTTGCTGCCCTTCTCCTTGGCCTGCGTAGCGCCGGCCACACACAACAGCACTGCAATCGACAACATGCGGATCATTGGTCTCTCCCATTCCATCCATGAACGAAGCCCTAACTGTACGAGCGGGAATGGCGCTCGGCAATGTGCCGGTAGACATGAAAAGAAAAAGACCCGGGTGGCTGCCCACCCGGGCCTGAAGTCATTCCCGATTACCGTTTTCTGCTGAGGAGGGCAGAGCTGCGGTTCGTCGAAGCCTACTCGGGGGTCGATTAAACCCGTGTTAAAACCGGCCACCTCAGCTCAAATAATTCTCAACTCTTTGATTTTGCAGCCTTCTTTGCCTGAACCTGGGCGGCCACATGCTCGATCATGCGCCCTGCCAGATCCCCCTGGCAGATACCCTCGATGCCCTCCAGCCCCGGGGTGGAGTTGACCTCAAGTACCAGCGGCCCCCGGTCGGAGCGGATCAGGTCCACCCCGGCTATCCCCAGCCCCAGCGCGCGGGCCGAGCGGATCGCCACCTGCTGTTCGGCGCGGGTGGCCTTGATGGCCAGGGCACTGCCGCCGGCGTGCAGGTTGGAGCGGAAGTCGCCTTCCGGGGCCTGGCGGCGCATGGCCCCGACCACCTGGTCGCCCACCACCAGGCAGCGCAGGTCGGCCCCTTGGGCCTCGCCGATGAACTCCTGCATCAGGAAGTTGGCATACAGCCCGCGCAGGGCCTCGACGATCCCGCGTGAAGCGCTGGCTTTCTCGGTCAGGATCACGCCCCTGCCCTGGGTGCCTTCGTTGAGCTTCACCACGTGCGGCGGCGGGCCCAGCATGGACAGCAGGTCCACGGTGTCATCCGGGTTGTCACCGAATACCGTCACCGGCATGTCGATGCCCTTGGATGCCAGGATCTGATGGGCACGCAGCTTGTCGCGCGCACGCAGGATGGCGTCTGAAGGATTGGGCGTGAGCGCCCCCATCATCTCGAACTGCCGCAGCACGGCGGTGCCGTACCGGGTGACCGAGGCACCAATGCGCGGAATGACGGCATCCACGCCGGTGATCGGCCGCCCCTTGTAGTGCATGGAAAATCCGTCGGCGGCTATGCGCATGTAGCAGCGCAACGGGTCCAGCACCCGGACGGTATGACCCCGGCTGCGCGCCGCCTCCACCAATCGCCGCGTGGAGTACAGCTTGCTGTTGCGGGAAAGGATGGCGAGCTTCATCGGGATGTGTGGGTGGGGAAAGCGCGAAGCATAGCGCGCAGACCTGTGCGCGCTGATGAAAAGATCAGTATGCGAGCAAGAACACCGAGCATGTGCTGACTCTGTTTGCGCCGCCGAATCTGCGGATGGTACGCCGGCGGTTGATGCCGGTGCAGGGAGTGGTGTGTCCGGATGCTGACCGGAAGGGCGCGAAGGCGCAGAAAAAGACCCGAAATAGCACCCACATGTGTCAAAGCAATATGATTGAAACGTAGCGGCGAACGGATGTCTCGAAATCAGCTATTGGGGCGGATGCAACAGACCATCAGGACCTCATCGGCCGGGCAGCTGAAACAGGCTCCAGCTGCCCGCCGTCCATCAACCGACTGTTACCGTGCAGCGCGGACAATTGATGTTTCCACCGCCGCCGCCACCACCACTCACGCTTCCGCCAGAGGACGTTTTCTGCGTCCCTGGAATAGGAACAACGCAAGCGCTACCAAGGCATGAAACAACCGCCTTTTCCTTGGTGCCATCAGCGTATGTAACCTCGACCACAGTACCAAGCGGGATAGAGTTGGAACCATGAACGGCCTTGTACATACCGGTGAGCCCCGTCAGCGCCGCCTGTCTAACCGCATCTATATCGAAAACGCCGACGCCTTGTGCAGGTGCCACCTCGGAATAGGGTAACTTTCCAGCATCAATGGCGATCGTTCCAGCTACGGCGATCAATGCAAGAGTTCCTAGCAATGCAGCGAGGTACCTCAGACGAAACCTTGACTTCCTTGACATGCGCCCTGCTTAAGGGGCTTTGAGAAAAGCAGAGATCCGTTCAATCTTCCTGTCCAACACCTGCGAATCAGCAGCCGTAACAGCGCTAGATCGCACATATTCTTCAAACGTCTCGCCAGCACACCGGCCAGTAGAAAGGCACATGTTCTGCATGAGGCGGCTGTTTGGCGCGCAGTCGTATCCATTGCGGCACGCAGCAATCATCCATGCATATCCGGAGGTCAGACCTGACATGAGTTCCTCCGGATGGTCGCCTGATGCGACCAATCCCAGACCTGCCACCAATTCGCCCATAGAGAACGCCGCCGCAGGATCCTCAGAATGTGCCACTCCCTCCCACAGACTTTTTGAAGTGGCCATATCGGGCCTGTTCGCTGCAAGTGAAAGTGAAGTGGCTTCCGAAGCCACGTCGCCATTCTTAGAAGCCTGAGCATACCAACCCTTGATAAGTTCAATTGGGATAGGTGCACCACCGTCTACGTTCCTGCATTCGTCGGCGCGTGTGCGGGCAACGCGAAGCATTTCCGAGGCATCTTCAACACTGCTCATGTACTTTGCCCGCTGTTCGTACTCGGGCAGATAGTTTTCCGGGGCCATGTTGACCATAAAACAGGCGTCATAGGTCTGCGCAAGCTGTCGCTGCGCAACTGGGTCACCAGCTTTGGCACGAGATTTGAGGTCCTCGAAGGCGAATGTGGTACTAGCGCCGGAGAAGCGATCATCCGCTTTGCTTGTCAGCAACCTCTCCACTGGACGAGCGTTACCGAGGGAAGAGGGAGAGGATTCTTGGCTACCAGAGGGCAGCGATTCGATCACCCGAGTGTTATTCCAGCTAAAGTAGCCCGCGGTGGCCGCTGCGCCGAGAAGCACTGCAGCAGCAATCAATTTCTTCGCCATCACCCAAGTTCCTTCTTGTGGACCGCACTTACGCGGATGTGCCTTACTGAACATGGATAGCACAGATTCAGCTCAGCGTCACCAAGGCCAGCATACCTGACGTCTGCGAACTTGCTCCTGAGCAGTCAGATCTCCTTATACAAGCTGGCCCTCCAGGGTCGAATGGCATAGTGGGCATATCCGTCTTCCAGCAACGCTTCACGGGGCATCGCTCGTCCTCAATCGAATAAATGAACGATGGTGAAGATCAAATTGCGGGTCGTCGACCAGGGTCTCTTACTCCTACCAGAACCGAGCCACCGTTCAGTTCCGACGTCGATTCCGACCATTTCTCATGAGACATGTGCGTCAGATAGCGTCTTCCAACCGATCCTCAGGCTTCGATCACGAACGCATCAAGCTCACACATTTTTCCATCCCGGAAACGCCAGACGTCGCTATAGGCAAATTCTGCGCGCTTGCCTTCGGAGCCATCCCCCATGATCCTGCCGATCGCAATCACGTGGTCACCCTCCGCGACCATGTGCCGCACCTCGAACTGCGGCGGCACGGCGTATCCCTCTTTCATCCACTCGCGCACCGCCTGCTTGCCCTGCAAGGTGCCCTCCCCCACGGTCGTCCAGCGAATATCATCCGTGCAATGGGCAAGGAAACCTTCGTTGTCGCCAGCGCGAACAGCTTCGTTGGCTTGTTCGAGGACCTTCTTGTGGATCGTTGCAGTCGCAGTTGCAGTCATCACGCGCTCCAAGTAACTGTGAGATCGGCGCTTGAATCGTGCACACGATGCCGTGAGTGCGGAATGCTCACAAGGTCAACGCGAGGCGAACCACTAGATCCGCGAGGTGGGCAAGGTCGCACGAGTTCCCACCCGGCCAACCGCCGACGCTGCAATGCGCTTGGAACGGGAGACGGAGCGAGGCGACTTACTTCGCCGCTGCTTCTTTCTGCTTTTCATCCCTGACCCTTGCCATTGCCGCCTCCATGCGCGCCCCGACTCGGGCGAAATTCTCGTGAATGCGACTATCTACCGTGTGACGCCTAATGAACGGCTGTATGCGTCCGGTTCCAGACCACCCGAATGCGCCTCCAAAACCGGCAACTGCAGCACGTAGCAGTCCAATCATGCTGTACACGTTCTCCATCCTCCCTGGTCAAACCCGTAGTTGGCGATCGGTCATCATCGATCATGCCGTCAACGCGAAGAATCGTGGCAGTCGCTACGGTAAGCCAGAGGGAAACGCGACATCGTCGCCTGATTATTCAGGCGAGTGAAGTGGCGGGAACGAAGCAACGGCGCGGAAGGCACCCGCCAGGACGGCGGAGGTAGAGGCGCGGGGTTCTGGTGGCATGCCGCCACGCTCCATGGTTTGCTGCGCAAACCGTGGAGCGGGTGAAGGGAATCGAACCCTCGTCAGTAGCTTGGGAAGCTACAGCTCTACCATTGAGCTACACCCGCTTGGTGCCGGGGAATTCTATGCGCCCGGGCTGCCAAAAGGCAACGGGCGGCGTTGCGCCGCCCGTGCCGTTGCATCAGAAGCTGCCGCTGACCTGCGCGAAGATGGTCGCGTCGCGGGCGCTGTTCTGCGCGGCCGTGGTGCTGATACCGATGTTGCTGTTCAGGCCGAACATTTCCATGCGCACGCCCATGATGGCGGTCACGTAGTCCTCATCGAACTCCAGGCCCGGCACCTTGTACATGCCGACTTCCGGCATGGTCTGCAGCCATGCGCTGGCCTGCTGGCCGTCTTCGAACTCGTGGTCCCAGGTGACCTGGGCGTACGGCTTGATGCTGCCGCCGTCGAAGCGCACCTGCCAGCCCAGGCGACCCACGGTGGAGTCCACGTCCTGGTTGCCGTAGCCCAGCGCGGTCGCGCTCAGGTTGGACTCGTTGTAGGCGTCCAGCTTGACCTTCTGCCAGATCACCGAGGCGATCGGACCGTGGCGCAGACTTCCCTCGGTGCCGAACTCGTAACCGGCATTCAGCGCAGCGGTCAGGTTGCTGCCTTCCGGCTTGCCCGTGTGGGTGCGGGTGGCCGGACCCAGCTGAACCTTGCGGGTGACGTCGTAATCGAGCCAGCTGTAGCTGACCTGGCCGTTCACCCACACCTTGTCGCCATACCAGCCAGCGAACAGGCCCAGGGTGGTGTCAGACTGGGTGAAGTCACCCTTGTTGTGGCCGAAGTCGGCGTCCATGCGGCCGTAGCCGGCGAAACCGCCGAGCACCATGCCGTCCTTCGCCCAGTCCATGCCGAACAGGCCGGCCGGGGCCAGACCGTCGTACAGGTCAGCGTGGTCGTAGCGCTGCATGTCGCCACGCACGCCACCCCACCAGCTCATGCCGTCCGCCGGGCGACCGCCCACGTGCAGGCTCACCTGGTCGGCGCGCGAGCGGCCGACGGTCTGCGCCGAATGGGTCAGGATCTGCTGGTTGCGCGGTGCTTCCAGGATGGACAGGGTGTACTGGCCCAGCATTTCATGCGTGGCCGTGGTCGGGTGCACGCCGTCGGCGAACACATAGTTGTTGGCCGCGTTCGGGTTGGCGTAGGCGGTCGGGTTGCAGGTCAGCGACGAAGCGGTGCTGCAGGCCGGGCTGGTCACGTTGACGAAGCCGTAGGTGCCCGGGCTGGCGACGATTTCCTGAAGGATGTGGAAGGTGTCCACCGGAATCACCTGCAGGCCGGCGCTCTTCAGGCCGGCGAACAGGGCGTCGTTGTAGGCCTTGGCCAGGGCGGTGCCCTGCCCCATCGCCACCGCGCCACCGGCGCGGGCGGCCGGGGTCAGGCCGATGTCAGGCAGGGTCGGAACCACGACGTACTGCGCGCCGGCACCCTTGAGGGTGGCGACGATGCCGACCTGGTCGGTGACCGCAGCGCCGAGGGTGGCCTGCAGCGGCGCGCCGGCCTGGATGGCGAACAGGTCGTTGGCACCGCCCCACACGGTGTACAGGGCATTGGCATCGGCCTTGCCGCCGTTGGCCGCCAGGTACTGCTGGGTCTGCTCCTTGAGCGAGTAGACCGGCACGGCCGGAGCGTTCGGGGCCAGGATCTGCTCGGTGTGCACGCCGACGCGGGCACCGCCGATGGCGTAGTTGTCGCCGCCCTGGCCGTTGCCGTTGGCGGTGGCGTTGGTACCGTAATAGTTGGCGACGTGCTGCGCCCACACCCAACCCGGGTTGGTGGTGAACTGACCGGTCACCGGCCGCACTTCAGCCGGCAGCAGCGGGCGGAAGTAGCCCTGGTCGGTGAGGCTGTCGCCGATGAACACGGTCCGGGAATACGGGGACTGCGCCATGGCCGGCACTGCGGCCAGGGCAATGGCCACGGCCATCAGGGAACGCAGGGGACGCTTGCTGAGCAGCATGAAAAACTCCTTGAGGGTAAAAGCGGCCGACGTACGCCGGCGCACGGTGCCATGGTCCTACTGCACCCCGGCTGTTTCACGCTGCATTGCGGCATGGCGCGCGCGCGGATCGGGCGCGAAACCACGCCCGCACAGGCGCGGACGGCCACCGACGGGGCCGGCAAGGGTACGCGGAAGTGCATGCTTTAGGGGACAATGACGTCATGAACATCCAGCTCAATGGCGCACCCCGCCAGTTTCCGCACAGCATCACCGTCCAGCAGTTGCTGGATCTGGAACAGCTCACCCAGCGCCGGGTGGCGGTGGAGGTCAATGGCGAAATTGTGACCCGTAGCCTGCATGGGAGTCATGCGCTGGCTGATGGGGATGTGGTGGAGATCGTGCACGCATTAGGTGGGGGCTGATCGTAGAGCCGGGCTTGCCCGGCTGCGGTTGGCGTCACGCGTAGAGCAGCCGGGCAAGCCCGGCTCTACGAGCGGCATCGCGTGGACGGGTAGCCCGGCGAAGCAGGATGCATTGCCGGACGGATAGCCCGGCGATGCAGACGGGCAGAATGCATCGGCTTGGGCGATAATTGCGCACATGACTGCTCATGCCTCCCCCGATTCGCTGGTGATCGCCGGCAAGACCTACACGTCCCGGCTGCTGACCGGAACCGGCAAGTTCAAGGACCTGGAAGAAACGCGCATCGCCACCGAGGCCGCTGCGGCCCAGATCGTCACCGTGGCCATCCGCCGTACCAACATCGGCCAGAATCCGGGCGAACCGAATCTGCTGGATGTGCTGCCGCCTGACCGCTACACCATCCTGCCCAACACCGCCGGCTGCTACACCGCCGAAGACGCGGTGCGCACCTGCCGGCTGGCCCGTGAGCTGCTCGACGGCCACAACCTGACCAAACTGGAAGTGCTGGGCGACCAGAAGACCCTGTACCCGGACGTGGTGCAGACCCTCAAAGCCGCTGAACAGCTGGTCAAGGACGGTTTCGAGGTGATGGTCTACACCTCCGACGACCCTATCCTGGCCAAGCGCCTGGAAGAGATCGGCTGCGTGGCGGTGATGCCGCTGGCTGCGCCGATCGGCTCGGGCCTGGGCATCCAGAACAAGTACAACCTGCTGGAAATCATCGAAAACGCCAAGGTGCCGATCATTGTCGACGCCGGCGTGGGCACCGCCTCCGATGCAGCCATTGCGATGGAACTGGGTTGCGACGGCGTGCTGATGAACACCGCCATTGCCGGTGCGCGCAACCCGGTGCTGATGGCCAGCGCCATGCGCAAGGCGGTGGAAGCCGGTCGCGAAGCCTTCCTGGCCGGGCGCATCGCGCGCAAGCGCTATGCCAGTGCGTCTTCTCCGGTGGAAGGAGTGATCGGCTGATGACCGACCCGTTCTCGAGCAGCGGTGCCAAGGCCCCGCCCAAGCCGTTCACCGTCACCGAAGGCCGCCGCGAAGTGCGCAGCTTCGTGCTGCGCCAGGGGCGCTTCACCCCGGCCCAGCAGCGCGCGTTCGACGAGCGCTGGCCGCGCTTCGGCTTGGACTACACCGGCGAACCGCGCGACCTCAACGCGACCTTTGGCCGCGACGCGCACAAGGTGCTGGAAATCGGCTTTGGGAATGGTGCCGCGCTGCGCTTCGCCGCCCAGCAGGACCCCAGCCGCGACTACATTGGCATCGAGGTGCACGCGCCCGGCGTGGGCCGGCTGCTGAACGCGCTGGCCGACGACAGCGCCGACCACGTGCGCCTGTACCACCACGACGCAGTGGAAGTGCTGGAAAACGAAATCGCCGACGGCGCACTGGACGAAGTGCGCATCTACTTCCCCGACCCGTGGCACAAGAAGCGCCACAACAAGCGTCGCCTGCTGCAGCCGGCGTTTGCCGCGCTGCTGGTGCGCAAGCTTCGCCCGGGTGGCCGCCTGCACTGCGCCACCGACTGGGAAGACTACGCCGAGCAGATGTGGGACGTGCTGGAAGCCACCGAAGGGCTGGTCAACCGGGCCGGACCGCGTGGCCAGGTGGAGCGGCCGGAATGGCGACCGCAGACCCACTTCGAGACCCGCGGCCAGAAACTCGGCCACGGCGTGTGGGACCTGCTGTACGACCGCACCTGACCCAAGGCCAAGGACCCGCGCCACCCCATGGAAACCGCGCTGACGCTGACCAACGACATGAAGCTCGTCCTCGGGCTGGTTGGTTTCACGATGGCGATGTTCCTGTTCGAGCGCATCCGCGCCGACGTGGTGGCACTGGTGGTGCTGGTGGTGCTGGGCGTCACCGGGCTGATCGCGCCTGAAGAGATCTTCGGCGGCTTCTCTGGTAACGCGGTGATGAGCATCATCGCCACCACCATTCTCGGCGCGGGCCTGGACCGCACCGGGGCGCTGAACCGGCTGGCGGCGTGGCTGCTGCGACGCGGCCACGGCGTCGAACAGCGGCTGCTGATGATGACCACCGCCATCGCCGGCCTGAACTCGTCCTTCATGCAGAATCCGTCGGTGATGGCGCTGTACCTGCCGGTGGCGTCGCGGCTGGCGGCACGCACCGGGCTGACCCTGCAGCGTCTGCTGCTGCCGATTGCCGCTGCCATCGTGATGGGCGGCGCGCTGACCATGGTCGGCAATTCGCCGCTGATCCTGCTGAACGACCTGCTGGCCTCGGCCAACAACAACCTGCCCTCCGGCCTGGCCACCATCGAGCCGCTGCGCATGTTCGCGCCGCTGCCGATCGGCCTGGCGCTGCTGGTGGCCTCGCTGCTGTACTTCCGCTTCTTTGGCGACCGCAAGCTGGTGGAAGAAGAAACGCTGGCCAATGACGGGGTCACGCCCGCCCGCACGGAAAGCTACTTCGCCAAGACCTACGGCATCGAAGGCGACGTGTTCGAGCTGGTGGTCAGTGCCGAAAGTCCGCTGGTAGGCATGACCCTGGGCGAAGCGGAAACCGTGCATGACGCACCGTTGATGCTGGCGCTGAAAACCGGCAACGACACCCGCCTGGCTCCACCGGCGGAAATGCGCATCTGGGTCGGCAGCGTGCTCGGCGTGATGGGCAGTCGCCAGCAGGTCAGCGATTTCGCGCAGAACCAGTTCCTGCGCATGTCCTCGCGCCTGAAGCACCTGGGCGACCTGTTCAATCCCAGCCGCGCCGGCATTTCCGAAGCGGTGGTGCCGCCCACGTCCGAGGTGATCGGCAAAAGCGCATCGGACCTGCGCCTGCGCAAGCAGCGTGGCATCAGCCTGCTGGCGATCAACCGCGACAAGCAGGTCATCCGCGAAGACGTGCGCAACGTGCCGCTGCGCGCCGGCGACATGCTGGTGTTCCACAGCATCTGGACCGATCTGGCACAGGCCGCCAAGAGCCGCGACTTCGTGGTGGTGACCGACTACCCCAAGGGCGAGCAGCGGCCGCACAAGTTCAAGATCGCGATGACGATCTTCGCCATCACCATCCTGATCGCCCTGACCTCCAAGCTGCCGGTCGCGCTGACGCTGATGACCGGGGTGGCCGGCATGCTGCTGACCGGCGTGCTGCGCATGGACGAGGCCTATGCCTCGATCAACTGGAAGACCATCTTCATGATGGCCGGGCTGATTCCGCTGGGTTGGGCGATGGACAGCAGTGGCGCGGCGGCCTGGGTGGCCGGCCACACCATCGACCGTCTGCCCACCGGCATACCGGTATGGACACTGGAGATCGCGCTGGCGCTGCTGACCACGGTGTTTTCCCTGGTGATCAGCCATGTGGGGGCGACCATCGTGATGGTGCCCATTGCGGTCAATCTGGCGTTGGCGGCAGGCGGCAACCCGACCGCGTTTGCGCTGATCGTTGCGCTGTCGGCCTCGAACAACCTGATGACCGCGTCCAATCCGGTGATCTCGATGATCACCGGCCCGGCCAATTACACCCCGCGCGAGCTGTGGCGGGTGGGCGCGCCGTTGTCGTTGATTTACACGATCGTGATCGTGTTGATGATCAATTTGATGTTTTGAAGCGTACCGACCAACGGTCGGTACCTACCGGACGTCATGACCTGTCGGTTGCCGGTAGATGCCGACCGTTGGGCGGCATTGCGTCAGGCCAGGTAGACGTTGCCGTCGCGCATCTGCAGCGCCACCGCACGCAGCGCATCTCCTTTGCACGGGCCCGCCACACATTCACCGTTTTCCAGCGAGAACGACGCGCCGTGGGCGGCGCACACCAGATGCCCCTCGCGGCTCTTGAGGAACTGCCCCGGTGCCCAGTCCAGCCGACGCCCCGCATGCGGGCAGATGTTGAGCCAGCCGCGCACGCTGCCGCCGTCGCGGAACAGCACGGCCGACTCGAAGTCGCCGTCCAGGCACACCTCGACCTCGGCGAACGCACCGTCAGCAATGGCTTCCACGGCGATCAGGGACGACGGCGATTCGGCAACGGACATGGCATTCCACGACGGCAAGCGGAGCCCGGATTGTCGCACGCCTGACCGCCGGCTGGCTGGAAAATGAACGCAAGCCATTGATTTGAAATGACAGAATGTCGCAGTTAATGTATTTTTCACTCATGGGGTCAAGTGACCTCGGATACTGACAACCTGCTGACTTCAGCCGAATGACCGCCATGCTTCGATTCCAGTTCAACCAGTTCCGCACCCTGTTCGCGCCGCGCAAGCCGCGCCACCCGCTGGTGCGCGTTGCGGTCGGCCTGCTGGGCTTGGCCGTGCTGGCCGCCCTGGTGTTCGTGGGCGTGTTCGTGGGCGCGGCAATGATCATTGCCGGCGTGGCGTGGAAGCTGCTGGCCAACCGCAAGCAGGCCGCGCGCCAGGGTGACCCCAAGGTTGTCGAAGGCGAGTACCGCGTGGTGCGCAAGCAGGCATTGCCGTTGTCGCGTTGAGGTCATTCGCGGTTTGAGGTTGTTGCCGACCAGCGGTCGGCCCTACCATCGCGTGAACCCCTGCAACAGGACACGCGCGCATGACCGATGTAATTCCCACTCCTGAAACGCCCCGCATCCCGGTCGCGGGCGGCGGCACTTTCCCGGTGCGCCGGATCTATTGTGTGGGTCGCAACTTTGCCGATCACGCGCGTGAAATGGGGGCGGCAGTGCCTGCGGCAGATGACCGCGGCCGGCCGATGTTCTTCAGCAAGCCCGCTGATGCGATCGTGGTCGGCCACGACGATGTGATTCCCTACCCGCCGGCGACCTCCGACCTGCACCACGAAGTGGAACTGGTGGTGGCGATCGGCCGCGACGCCCCTGCGGGGGAACTGCCGGTCGACCAGGCCGAAGCGCTGGTATTCGGCTACGGCGTTGGTCTGGACCTGACCCGCCGCGACCTGCAGGCGGCCGCCAAGGCCAAGGGCCATCCCTGGGATACGGCGAAGGGTTTTGACTATTCGGCACCGGTCAGCGAGCTGGTGCCGGCCGGGGAAGTAGGCGACCTTGCCGCGCTGAACCTTTCGCTGGAGATCAACGGCGAAGTGCGCCAGCAGTCGCTGCTGGACCAGATGATCTGGAACGTGCCTGAAATCCTGCACGAACTGTCCAAGCTGTGGGCCCTGCGCGCCGGCGATCTGGTGTTCATGGGCACGCCCAGTGGCGTGGCAGCGCTCAAGCCGGGCGACCGCTTCAGTGCACGGCTGGAAAATGTGGCCGAACGCCACGGCATCATCGGCGGATGACATCGGCTGCGATACCCTGCCTTGCCTTTTGAAATGCACCGCACAGGAGAACCCGATGGGAATGCTGACTGAGTTCAAGGAATTTGCCATGCGTGGCAACGTCATCGACCTGGCGGTCGGCGTTGTCATCGGTGCGGCATTCGGCAAGATCGTCACCGCGCTGGTCGACAAGATCATCATGCCGCCGCTGGGTTACCTGATCGGCCGTGTGGATTTCTCGGAACTGGCATGGACGTTGTCACCGGCCCGGGTGGCGGCTGACGGCACCGAGATTCCCGCCGTGGTGATCGGCTACGGCGATTTCCTCAACACGCTGGTGCAGTTCATCATCGTGGCGTTCGCGATCTTCATGGTGGTGAAGGTCATCAACCGCATTGCCAAGAAGAAGGAAGCCGCGCCGGCCGGACCGAAGGAAGAGGTGGTCCTCCTGCGCGAGATCCGCGACAGCCTTCAGAAATAACGGGAGTGTACGCACCAACGGTGCGTACCTACCGGTGGGTGGCGACCAGAGGGTCGCCACCCCGGAAATGGAAAACAGCATTTTCCAGAACCATGACCTCCCGCCCATGTGCGGCGGGACGATACTGCTACTCTCGGACGCTTCCGCCCCGTTTTCCGGAGTTCGTCCATGCGTCGCCGCGTCCTTGCCATCGCATCCACTCTCGCGCTGCTGGCCTCGCCGGCCTTCGCCGCGCCGTCCACCACCACCCTGCCCCCGGCTTCACTGGGAACCGCCGCACAGCTGCGCGAGCAGGCGCTGAAGGACGACACCGGCTGGAAAGTGGTGGAATCGCTGACCACCGAAATCGGTCCGCGTATTGCCGGCAGCGAGGCGGACGCCCGTGCGGTGGCGTGGGCGGTGGCCAAGTTCAAGTCGCTGGGTTTTGACAAGGTCTGGACCGAACCGGTGGAGTTCCCGAAGTGGGAACGTCGCAGTGAAAGCGCACAGGTCATCGGCAAGCACGCACAGCCGCTGGCGATCACCGCACTGGGTGGCAGCCCGGGCGGCACAGTGGAGGCCGAGGTGGTGCGCTTTGCCGACCTGGCCGCACTGCAGGCCGCGCCGGAAGGCTCGTTGAAGGGCAAGATCGCCTTCGTCGACTACCAGATGACCGCGTACCGTGATGGACGCGACTACGGCAAGAGCGGCGCGGTGCGCAGCAAGGGGCCTTCTGAAGCGATCCGCAAGGGCGCGATCGGCTTTGTGATGCGCTCGGCGGGCACCGACTCGCACCGCGTGCCACACACCGGCATCACCCGCTTTGACGAAGGCCTGACGCCGGTGCCGTCGGCGGCACTCTCTGTGCCCGATGCCAACCAGCTGGCACGCCTGGTCGCGCTGGGCGACACCCGCATCCGGCTCAGCCTGGATTGCGGCTGGGATGGCAAGGCCACCTCCTACAATGTCATTGGTGAGATCACCGGCCGCAGCCTGCCCAAGGAAGTGGTGGTGATCGGCGGCCACCTGGATTCGTGGGACCTGGGTACCGGCGCAGTGGATGACGGTGCTGGCGTGGCCATCACCATGGCCGCCGGACACCTGATCGGCACGCTCAAGCAGGCCCCCAAGCGCACCATCCGCGTGGTCGCGTTCGCCAATGAGGAACAGGGGCTGTACGGTGGCAAGGCCTACGCTGAAGCCCACGCCAAGGACATCGCCCTGCACCAGCTGGCTGCCGAGAGCGACTTCGGCGCGGGCCGCATCTATGCCTTCAATACCGGTTCGCCGAATCCGGAAGGCTCGCGTGAAGCGACCAGGCAGATCGCTGAAGTGATGAAGCCGCTGGGCATCGAGTACATGGCCGACAAGGGCGGCCCGGGTCCGGATATCGGTCCGTTGGCGGCGAAGGGCGGTGCCTGGGCCTGGCTGGCGCAGGACGGCAGCGACTACTTCCATCTGCACCACACCGCGGACGACACGCTCGACAAGATCGACCCGGCTGCGCTGGCGCAGAACGTGGCTGCTTACACGGTGTTCGCCTATCTGGCGGCCGAAGCCGAGGGTTCGTTCGGCAGCGAGGCCAAGCCGACCACGCCGCCGAACGAATGACCGGTCACGACCGGGCGGTTCCCCATACATCCGGGGCCGCCCGGGTCACCGCCTTCGGGTGATATACCGGGTCGGCACCCTTGCCGCGGCTGGCATCGTAATCACGCAGGGCCGCCAGTGCCGGCTTCTGCAGCAGCAGCAACGCAATGATGTTGAGCCAGCACATCATGCCCACGCCGATGTCGCCCAGCGTCCAGGCAACCGTGGCGGTGTTGAGCGCCGAATACAGCATCGCCGCTACAAACGCGACCCTGAAGGCCACCACCGCCAGGGGTGAAGGACGGTTGCGGCTGAGGTACACCAGGTTCGTTTCCGCGGTGTAGTACAGCGCCAGAATGGTGGTGAATGCGAACGGCAGGATCGCCAGGGCAATGAACGAACGACCAAACCCTGGCATGGCCGATTCGACCGCCTGCTGCACATACCGCGGCCCGGCCTCCAGCGCTCCCACATGCGAAACGATGAACTGCCCCGTCTGCGACAGTGGATCGTAGACGTTGTACGCGCCGGTGGAGAGGATCAGGAACGCGGTGGCGCTGCATACCACCATGGTGTCGATGTAGACCGAGAACGCCTGCACCAGCCCCTGCTTGACCGGGTGTGAGACATCGGCCGCAGCGGCGGGATGGGCACCGCTGCCCATGCCGGCCTCGTTGGACAGCACGCCACGGCGCACGCCCCACTGGATGGCCGTGCCGATCATCGCGCCAAACGCCGCGTCGGTACCGAAGGCGCTGCGGAGGATCAACATGAACATTTCCGGGACCGCGTCCACGTTGAGCACCATCACGATGCCCGCCACCAGCAGATAGCCCACGGCCATGACCGGCACCACCACCTGCGCGACCTGGGCGATGCGACGCACGCCCCCGAACACCACCAGGGCCACACCGGTTCCGATAACCGCGGCCGTGACCCAGCCGGGAATCGCCCAGGCTTCATCCACCGCGCTGACAATGGCGTTGGACTGCGTACCCGGCAGGAACAGGCCACACGCCACGACCGTGCTGAGTGCAAACAGCACCGCATACCAGCGTTTGCCCAGGCCACGCTCGATGTAATACGCCGGCCCGCCGCGGAACATGCCGCTGCTGTCACGCTCCTTGTAGATCTGCGCCAGGGTGGACTCGATGAACGCACTGGAGGCTCCCAGGAACGCCACCAGCCACATCCAGAAGATCGCGCCGGGACCACCGTAGGCAATGGCCATCGCTACACCGGCGATGTTACCCACGCCCACACGGCTGGACAGCGACATGCTCAGGGCCTGGAACGAGGACACCCCCGAACCGGAACTGCGCCCCTGCACCATGAGGCGCAGCATGTCCGGCAGTGCCCTTAACTGGATGAAGCGCGTGCGCAGGCTGAAGTAAAGACCCACCAGCAGGCACAGGCCAACCAGCAACGGACTCCAGACGACACCGGCCACGGAGGTGACGATGGCTTCAATATTCATGGGAACCCCCGATGGTTCAGAAGAACATGCCCAGCGCGATCTGCGGGCTGATGTAGTGCCCGGTGTTGCGGCCGGCCACGGAGAACTCCACGCCGGCGATCAGACCGACGTTGGGCGAGAAGTGGTATTCCACGGCCGGAGCCAGACTGACCACGCGCGTGGCGGGCAGGCGCAGCTCCACCCGCTCCGCGCTGCCGTCAGCACCCGGCGCATAACCGCTCAGGCGGCGGTCGGACTGGCGGCTGGCGGCGACTTCGAACACGCCCACCCAGCGCGAGCTGAAGCTGTACTCGGCGGCGGCGGAGACGCCCAGCAGCGAGCCGGGTGCATAGTTGCCACGGAAGCCGTCAGGCGTGCCGTATACGCTGTTGTCGTTGAGCGCGACCCGCGCCGGCGACGGGCTGGCGGTGAGCTGCGCGCGCCAGCGCAGCGGGCGCTCGTTGGGCATCCAGATGACCTGCTGCATGCCCAGGCCGAAGCTGGTGCGCTGCACGCCATCGCCCTGGGCGTTGAGCGGATTGCCACCGATGCGGTCGTAGCTGCCGGTGGCATAGCGCTGGGTGACCGAGACGGAAATGGCCGGGCGGGTGCCATCTTCGTTCGACTTCTGCAGTGCGTACTGCACCATGGCGGTGGTGTCACCTGCACGGAAGCCGCGGCTGCGGGCTCCTTCCGCTTCCACCCGGGCGGCACTCAGATTGACCTGCGCGGTCACGCGCTCACCCAGGCCGTAGGCGATCGGCAACACCATCAGCCAGGCGCTGCTGTCCGGACTGTCATGGCGACGGCCTTCACCGTCGTAGAAGCGGTCACTGTCGGTACGGATCAGGTACGGCTCGACATAGGCGTTGCCCTTGGGCATGCCGGCAGGATTGGGGGTGATCAGCGGACCGGTGAAGTTGACGCCGTCCAGGGTGCGGCCGCTGGCCGAAGCCACGCCGGGAACGAAGAACAGGGTGGCCAGGGCCAGGGGAATCAAACGCGACATCGGGAGCTTCCTGTGGTGTTGGAAGCTGCAATCTGCCCAGCGCGCTCCGAGCAAAAAATCGTTAAATGTTCAAAGTTGCCGGCGGCGTGCCCGGTGCACCCAAGTTGGTTCCGGACGCGACATGGTGTGTCGCAATTGGCCAGATTTCACGGTGATCGACTGCGTTGGGTATTGCGCAGGCCGGCCAACGGCCGGCGCTACCGGTGTCGCAATTGTCGCCTTGCATAAAAAAAGCCCGGTCGCAGTGCGGCCGGGCTACCGGGACTTATGACACCCCGCGCGGTGAATGACACGGACGATCCGTGAACCGGGCCACGGTGCCGCACTGCGTGGGTGTCTCTCCTCACCAACGCAATACGGTACTGCGATCCGCCGCGCGGGGCAGCGCAGGTGCGCGCCCCGATCAAACCTTACATCGCGTTGCGACCGTACCAATGCGACAGCAGTACAGCCGTGGCCGAGGCCACGTTGAGGCTTTCGACCGCGCCACTGCCGGGAATGGATACCTGCAGGTCGCAGTCCTGGGCCAGCGCGCGATCCATGCCCTCGCCTTCAGCGCCCATGACGTACTGTCTCTTATACACATCT
>NZ_RHPP01000210.1 GCF_003935715.1 Stenotrophomonas sp. 278
ACCCACCACTTTCCCCGGGGCGGCCCGGCCCCTTTTTTTAACCCCCCCGGGGGGGCGGGGGGCCCCGCGGGCGGGGGCCGGCCCAGGCGGTGCTGAGGGCCGGCCAACGGCCGGCGCTACCCGGTTTGCAGATCTTCGATCTACAAACCTTGCATCAACGCCATCTGCGCCGAGTGTGGCGGCTCGTCGTGGCCGGGCACGCACTTGCGGTACTCGCCGTCGGCATGCAGCTCCCAGGCATTGAGATTGTCGTCCAGGTAGTTCTGCAGCACCTCACGGTACACGCGGCGGGCCAGTTCCGGATCCAGGATGGGGAAGCAGGTTTCCACGCGGCGCAGCAGGTTTCGCTCCAGCCAGTCCGCGCTGGCGCAGTAGAGCTCGGACGCACCATCGTTGCCGAACCAGTACACCCGGCTGTGTTCCAGGAAACGACCGACGATCGAACGTACCCGGATGTTGTCCGACACCCCCGGTACGCCTGGCCGCAGGGTGCAGGCACCGCGCACGATCAGGTCGATCTGGACACCTGCCTGCGAGGCGGCATAGAGCGCGCGCACGACCTGCGGTTCGTTCAGGGCATTCATCTTGGCAATGATCCGGCCCGGACGGCCGCTGGCAGCCAGGCGCATCTCGCGGTCGATCTTCTGCAGCAGGCCGGTATGCAGGGTGAAGGGCGACTGCAGCAGGCGCTTGAGCCGGGTTTTCGATGCCAGGCCGGACAGCTGCTGGAACAGCAGGTGCACGTCGTTGCCGATATCGGCATCGGCGGTGATCAGGCTCAGGTCGGTGTACGCCCGTGCCGTGCCGCTGTGGTAATTGCCGGTTCCCAGGTGCACGTAGCGGCGCAGTTTGCGGCCCTCGCGGCGCACGATCAGCAGCATCTTGGCGTGGGTCTTGAAGCCGACCACGCCGTACACCACCTGCACGCCGGCTTCCTGCAGGCGATCGGCCAGCCCGAGGTTGGCCTCTTCGTCAAAGCGCGCGCGCAGCTCCACCACCACGGTCACGTCCTTGCCGTTGCGGGCGGCCAGGATCAGTGCATCGACGATCTGCGAGTCCTTGCCGGTGCGGTACAGCGTCTGTTTGATCGCCAGCACATTCGGATCAACCGCGGCCTGCTTGATCAGGTCCAGCACGGCGGTGAACGCATCGAACGGATGGTGCAGCAGCACGTCCTTGCGGGCCACGGTCTCGAATATGCCATCAGTGTCGCGCAGGGTGCGCGGGCTCATCGGTGGGTACTTCAGGTCCGGGCGCGCCAGCAGGTCATACAGCTGGATTACCCGGTTGAGGTTGACCGGACCGTCGATCCGGTACACCGCGTTCTCGGTCAGGCCGAAGTTCTGCAGCAGGGTGCGCACGATCTCGCGCGGACAGTCATGGGCGATCTCCAGGCGCACCGCTGGCCGATACCCGCGGTCCACCAGCTCGTCGCGCAGCGCCAGCGCCAGGTTCTCCACTTCTTCCTCGTCCACCACCAGCTCGGAATTGCGGGTCACGCGGAACTGATAGGCCCCTTGCACCTCCATGCCCGGGAACAGTTCCTCGACGAAGGTGGACAGCACCGAGGACAGGAACACGTAGGTCTGCGCGCCGTTGCCCAGCGAATCAGGCAGCTGGATGATGCGGGGCAGGGAACGCGGGGCGCGCACGATGGCCATGTGCCCGGCGCGGCCGAACGCGTCGGTCCCCTTGAGCACCACCACGATGTTGAGCGATTTGTTGAGGATCTTCGGGAACGGGTGCGAGGGGTCCAGGCCCAGCGGTGACAGCACCGGCATGATCTCGTTGCGGAAGTACGCCCGCAGCCAGCGCTTCTGGCGATGGTTCCACGAATGCCGGCCGAGCACGTCGATGCCCGCTTCATGCAGGGCGGGGCGCAGGGTCTCGTTCCAGCAGCGGTACTGCTGGTCGACCAGTTCGGCGGCGCGGTCATGGATGGCGGTCAGAATCGCCTGCGGCGTCATGCCATCCGGTGCCGGCGGCAGGCCGAACTCCTGGGCGTGGCGCACGGCCGCGGCGCGGATCTCGAAGAACTCATCCAGGTTGGTGCAGGAAATGCACATGAAGCGCAGGCGCTCCAGTACGGGCACCTGCGGGTCCATGGCCTGGGCCAGCACACGGAAGTTGAAGTCCAGCTGCGACAGTTCGCGATTGATGTACAGCGAGGGCTCGCGCAGGGAATCGGTGTCCGTCGGCAACGCGATGGGAACGAGGGTGCTCATGCGGAGAAGTCTTCGGCAGAAGGAAGAGCGGCTTCGGTGCGCGCACGCACGTGGTCGGCGTCAAAGTGGCACGAGAACGTGCTGCCCTTGCCGACCTCGCTCTGGATCTCCAGGCGCGCGTGGTGCAGGCCCAGAATGTGTTTGACGATGGACAGGCCCAGCCCGGTGCCACCGCTTTCGCGCGAACGGCTGCTGGATACCCGGTAGAAGCGTTCGGTCAGGCGCGGCAGGTGGTTGGCCGGAATGCCATAGCCCGTGTCCCGGACCGACAACACCACGCCCTGGCCCTCGCGCGCCAGCACCACCTCGATGCGGCCATCCACCGGGGTGTAGCGCACGGCATTGGTGACCAGATTGGAGAACGCGCTGTGCAGCTCCTTGGTCGAGCCCAGCAGGTCCACGCCGGCGTTGTCGGTCACGCTGATCTGGTGGCGGCCCTGGCTGTGCGCTTCAGCCTCGCGGCGCAGCGTGGCCAGCATCGGGGCCATAGCCACGGTTTCTTCTTCGGTATGTTCCTGCGATTCCAGACGCGACAGGGTCAGCAGGTCTTCGACCAGCTGTGCCATGCGCTGGGACTGCTTGCGCATTTCTTCCAGCATCGGACCGGTACCCGGGAAGTCTTCCGGGTCCATCATGTCCAGGTAGCCATGCACGACGGTCAGTGGCGTGCGCAGTTCGTGCGACACGTTGGCCACGAAGTCGCGTCGCACCTGCTCCAGTCGCAGCAGCTTGCTCACATCGCGCGCGATCAGCAGCCAGTAGTCGGGCGAATACGGGATCAGGCGCAGGTTGAGACGGATCGCCGGGTCCACGGGGGACGGCACGTCCAGGATCGGTTCGGCGTTGCGGCCGCCGGCCAGCCAGTGCGCCAGCGGCATCGGCTGCAGACGCTCCACCAGGGCCTCGCCCAGGTCGCCTGGGTGATGCAGGCCCAGCAGCGAGGTCGCCGCTTCGTTGAACCACTGCACACGCTGGCTGTTGCGGTCGACCACGACCACCGCGTCCGGCAGGGCGGCGGCGGCGGCGCGGTAGCTGCGCAGCATGTCCAGCAGCCGGCGCTTGCGCGTACGCATCTCCACCTGGTTGCGATACAGCACGCGGTCCAGTTCGTTCCAGACGCCGGTGCCACTGGCGGTATCCCAACGCTGGCGTGCGGTCAGCCGACCCAGGACCGCGCGCAGGCGCCAGTAATGCCAGACCAGCGCGGCGATAGAGGCCAGTGCAATGCACATCCATACATGCCCGGTGGCCAGGCCCGCCAGTACCGCGGCAAGCAGCAGAACGGCCAGGGTGGCAAGGGTCTTCAGCCAGGCGGAGCGGATGTGGCGCGGCATTACAGACTCGCGTAGAGCGGGGCTCTGCCCCGCTGATGGTTGGGTGGCACGGAATGCGATCCGCTAATGGACCATATCAGGCCCGGCCGTGATCAGGTCGCGGTCGAGAACCGGTAGCCCGCCCCACGGACCGTCTGCACCATGTTTTCCGCGCCAAACGGCTCCAGCGTCTTGCGCAGGCGGCGGATGTGCACGTCGATGGTGCGCTCTTCCACATAGACGCTGCCGCCCCACACATGGTCAAGCAGCTGGGCGCGGGTGTAGACACGTTCGGGATGGGTCATGAAAAAGTGCAGCAGGCGGTATTCCGTCGGGCCGATCGGAATCGGCTGGTCGCCGGCGAAGACCCGGTGGGCAGCACCGTCGATGCGGATGTTGCCCACCGCGACGCTGCCGTCCTCGTCGTCCTCGCGGGCCCGGCGCATGACCGCCCGGATGCGGGCGAGCAGTTCACGCGCGGAGAACGGCTTGACCACATAGTCGTCCACGCCGGCTTCCAGGCCGCCGACCCGGTCATTTTCCTCGCCGCGCGCGGTCAGCATGATGATCGGCACTTCGCGGGTCAGCGCCTCCTTGCGCCAGCGTCGGGCCAGGTCCAGGCCGCTGGTGCCGGGCAGCATCCAGTCCAGCAGGATCAGGTCCGGTACGCGGTCAGCAATGGCCGTCTGCGCTTCGCGCGCGTCGCCGGCGTGGATGGGGTCGTAATCGCCCTTGCGCAGGGCGAAGGCGACCATCTCGCGGATCGCGGGTTCGTCGTCGACGATCAGGATGCGTTTTTGCACGTGCCCACCGTAATGCTTATCAGACCGGGATGCTGCCCAGTAGACTACGGTTTCATGACAGGTTTGTGACCAGCTGCCAGGGTGGATTCATCGACATGTCGCTTTCATGTCACTTTCACGCGCAAAGCAAGCCGGGCAAGCCCGGCTCTGCGCGGGTCGGCTGTCTCGTAGAGCCGGGCTTTGCCCGGCTGCTCCTGGCGCGGACTTACCGCCGCTCCAGCTCCGGATCATTGATCCCCTGTCGCCGCATCTCCAGCACCGTCGGAGTGATGGCTTCAATCCGCGCGTCCACCCGTGCCCGGCCCACGTAATCCAGCTCCGGCTGCTTCTTCAGGGCCTGCAGCTGCATCAGTGCCTGTTCCGGGCGACCGTTCAGGAAGGCGGCTTCGGCGTACGCCTCGCTGGCCCGAATGGTGTCTCCGGCCAGTTCGCTGGCGCGGGCGAAGCGCTGCTGGAACACCGGGTCATTGCCGCTCTGCGACAGCAGCGGGCGCAGCATTGCCTGCGCCCGCTGCCCGGCCTCGCGGCCACCTTGCTGATTGAGCACGTCGGCATAGGTCAGGGCCACCGGGCGGCTACCCGGATGCTGGCGCAGCAGGGCGTCGAAGCGGGCAGCGGCCTGGGCGGCCTGCCCTGAACGCGACTCGGCCTCGCCCAGTGCCAGCGCCAGCCACAGATTGTC
>NZ_RHPP01000211.1 GCF_003935715.1 Stenotrophomonas sp. 278
CAGAGCCGCCAGCCGATCACCCTGGCGTTGCGCCAGCCACGCCGCGACGGCCCCGACCCGCGCGGCCTGCACCGACTTGAAGCGCACGCGGGTCCCGAAGTACAGCACCGGGTCGGTATCGGCCACCAGCAGGGTCAGCCGCTCGCGCTCGGCCTGGAACAACTTGGTATGCGCGCGACCGCTGCGTGCGGTCACGCGCCAGTCGATATGGCGCGCGTCGTCACCGGCCACGTATTCCCGCGACTCGGCGTACTCCATGCCGCGTCCTCGCAGCGGCGAGGGAGCCTGCCCGGCCAGGCCGTGGCGCCCACGGCGGGGCGGCACCGAGCGATGCGCGCTGCCACGCAGCGCCACCAGTTCGGCCAGGGTCGGCTGCAGGCCGTTGCCGGCCGTCGCGCGGGTTGCCTCGTCCACGGCAGGCATTGCCACTCAGGGCACCGGCACGCGTGCCAGCAGCTCGGTGACCAGACGTTCCCCGTCCCAGCCCTCGGCGGTGGCCTCATAGCTGGGCAGCACGCGGTGGCGGAGCACGTCGGGGGCAACGTTGCGCACGTCGTCCGGGGTGACGTAGTCCCGCCCCTGCAGCCATGCGCGTGCACGGGCACAGCGTTCCAGGGCGATCGAGCCGCGCGGGCTTGCCCCCCACGCGATGCGCCGCGCCAGCACGCTGTCGTAGCGTGCCGGTTCGCGGGTCGCCAGGACCAGCTCCACCACATAACGCTCCAGCGCCGGTGCCATGTGCAGGTTCAGGACCGCCCGGCGTGCGGCGAAGACGTCCTCCAGCGGCATCCGCGACGGTGGCGGCGGCACCTGTCCCAGCGCGTCGCGCGCGCGCTCGCGCGCCAGGCGCAGGATCTCGGTCTCCGCCTCTGCATCCGGGTAACCGATGCGCACGTGCATCAGGAAGCGGTCCAGTTGCGCCTCGGGCAGCGGGAAGGTGCCTTCCTGCTCGATCGGATTCTGCGTGGCCATCACCAGGAACAGCGGTGGCAACGCGTAGGTGTGGCGGCCGACCGTGACCTGGCGTTCGCCCATCGCCTCCAGAAGCGCGGACTGCACCTTGGCCGGCGCGCGGTTGATCTCGTCTGCGAGCAGGATGGGGTGAAAGATCGGGCCCGGCACGAACTCGAAGCGTCCTTCCTGTGGACGCCAGATCTCGGTACCGGTCAGGTCAGCCGGCAACAGATCCGGGGTGAACTGTACACGGGAAAAGTCGGCCTCCAGCCGTGCTGCCAGCGCGCGGATCGCGGTGGTCTTGGCCAGGCCGGGCGCGCCTTCCACGAGCAGGTGCCCGTCGGCAAGCAGGGCAGTCAGCAGGCGGTCGACCAGCTCACGCTGGCCGACGATCTCCCGGCCCAGCGCATCACGCAGGGCGCGGAAACCGTCGTGGACACGGTCAGCCGTCGTGCCGTGCTCGGCAACGGAGGGGATGGCGGCAGGGTCAGGCATCGGTGGGGGCAGGTTCATGGCATCCGTCAGACCGGCGCAACAGGCACCAGGTTCCCGACACATCATGGCAGGGCCGGGCGGGCCACCGCATCAAGAATGCCTGAACGCAGGAAGGGCCGCACTGGGCGGCCCTTCCTGCAACAGGTGCTACGTTGGCGGCGGACCTCAGTTGGTCTTGGCCACGCGCAGCACCTTCGGGGTGACGAAGACCAGCAGTTCGGCCTTGTCCTTGTTGCGACTGCGCTTCTTGAACAGGTTGCCGAGGAACGGCACGTCGCCCAGGAACGGCACCTTGTTGACGCTGTTGCGGTCGGTGAACTCATACACGCCACCGATCACCACGGTCTGACCGTCGTCCACCAGCACCGCGGTATTCACTTCGCGGCGGTTGATCGTCGGCACCTGGCCGTAGCCTTCCAGCACGATGTAGCTTTCCACTTCATCCTTCTTGACCGACATGTTCAGGAACACGCGGTTGTCGTTGGTGATGGTGGGGGTGACCTTCAGCTCCAGCACCACTTCCTTGAACTGGACGTTCGCGGTGGCCTGGCCACCGGCACCACCACCACTGATGGTGACGTAGCCGATTTCCTTACCCTGCTTGATCACCGCTTCACGCTGGTTGGTGGTGACCACGCGCGGATTGGAGATCACCTCGCCACGCGCTTCCTGCTGCATGGCGGACAGTTCCACGTCCAGCAGGTAGCCCGCATTGAGGATGGACAGTGCCAGCGAACCCGGATTCAAGGTCTGCGCGACTGCCGAATTCCAGTTCAGGTTCGGCGTGTTGAAGATCTGCCCCGGGCGCAGCGGAACGGGCTTGCCGGTCGGGTCAGCCTCGTACTCTGCCACCGCCTGGTTGTACTCGCTCCACGCCTGGCCGTTGTCGTCGATGTTGTTATGGTTCTGGTCCATGCTGCCACCGAACCATACGTTGTCACGACGACCGGAGATACCGAACTTCGCACCCAGTTCGCGGGCGAAGGTATCGGTGGCGATCACGATGCGGCTTTCAATCAGCACCTGGTCGACCGGACGGTCGATCACGTTGATCAGCTCGCGCATGCGCGCGATCTTCTTCGGAATGTCGCTGATCATCAGCGTATTGGTGCGCTCGTCGGCGACCAGGCGACCACGCGCGGACAGGAAGCCGCTGTCCTGGTCGGATGTGCCGCCGCCGCTGCCACCACCACTGCCACCACCGCTGCCGCCGATGCCCTTGGCCTCGGTCAGTGCTTTGAAGATCTGGGCGGCGTTGTGATAGTTGATCTGCACGTACTCGGTGACCAGATCCTGGCGGTTCTCGATCGCGATGCGCGCGTCTTCCTTGTCCTGCTCGAACTTGGCCAGCTCCGGCTGCGGCGCGACCCAGATCACCTTGTTGTCCTGGCGCTTGTCCAGGCCCTTGGCGCGCAGGACGATGTCCAGTGCCTGGTCCCACGGCACATTGACCAGGCGCAGGGTGACGTTGCCTTCAACGGTGTCGGCGGCAACGATGTTCAGGTTGGACTCTTCGGCGATCAACTGCAGCACGGTGCGCACCGGCACGTCCTGGAAGTTGAACGTTACCGGCTTGCCGCTGTAGCCGCGTGCGCCGACGGCGGCCGCCGCCTGGGTCACGGTGGTGGCGTTGATCGCACCGGTGGCTGCCACGGCCTTGCGCGGGCTGATCTCAACCACGTACTCGTTGCCGGTCTGGTAGGCCAGCGACTCGAACGCGCTGCTGGTGTTGAGCACCAGCTGGGTGCCGCCACCGTAGGGCTTGGGATCGATGCGCTGCACCGGGGTGGCGAAGTCGGATACGTTGATCGACTTCTGCAGGTTGGCCGGCAGCGTGGCATTGCCGACGTCGATGACGACCGCGTTGCCCTGGTTGCGCAGGTCCGGGTTGGCCCCGGTGCCGTCAAACTGCAGGATCAGGCGGCCGGAGCCGTCTTCACCGCGCTTGAAGTCGATCTTGGACACCGCCAGCGAGGCCGGTGCCGTCACCGGCGCGGCATCGGCAGCAGCGTGCGTGGTCGCTGCCGGCGTGGCCGCCATCAGCGTGCCATTGGCCAGCATGAGCGCGACTCCCAGCGCGCACATGTGGATCAGCTTCGGGCGCCGGGTGGGACGCTGCAGCATGGCGTTGGAAAAGGTCATCGTGCAATCCCCATAATCATTCATTGATCTTCAAGCGCAAGCGAAGCAGGCCGTTCCAGCCAGCCGCCCGCGCCATCCGGCACCAGTTCAATCAGCTCGATCCGGTCTTCGTAGACCCCGGTCACCCGGCCGTCGCTCTGCCCCATGTAAACGCCCGGACGCACCCGATAGGTGACCTTGTCCGGTGCCATTACCAGTGCGACCAGCCCCGGGCCGCCCCCGATCGAACCGATCATGTCCAGGGCGTCCAGCGGGAAGGCTTCCATCGGCTCCTTGCGGCGATCCGGGTCCGGACGCAGGCCGCTGCTTCCATCATTGGAACGCGCCCAGGCGTCGGTGAACGGATCGCGCAGACCCTGCGCGGAATACTCGAAGGTTTCGAACTGCTGCATGACCGGCAGCGGTTCAAGCGGCGGAGCCGGACGCGCACGCACGTCGGCCACCCACTTTTCCAGATTGGGCGCATCACCCGGCGTGCTGGTGATGCTGCGGGCACAACCGGCCAGCAGCACCAGCAGCATCAGGCCACCGACCCGTGCGGTTGAAGCCAAGGTCATGGCGTACCTCCGGTCGGGGTGGCACCCGGCGCTGCAGCGGCGGCAGCCTTTTCCTGCGCTTCCATTTCAACGTCATCCAGATAGCGGTAGGTCTTGACCGTACCCGACAGTTCCAGCGCTCCGCTGCGTGCGGTGATACCGGTCTTGGGGTCCTTCGGCTTCAGGTTGATGTCGTGCATGGTCAGGATGACCACGCGCGGCAACGAGGCCACGCCGCTGACGAACGCGCCGAACTGGTGGTAGCTGCCCACCATGCGCAGGGCGATCGGCTTTTCAGCGTAGAACTCCTTGGTCATCTCCTCGCCGGGCTGGAACAGCTCGTTGGTGAGGCCGCTGGACAGCGCGGTCTGCGAGATGTCGATGATCAGGTCGGGCATTTCGGTCTTGCTGGGCAGCTGGCGCAGCATCTGCTGCAGCACCTGCTCCATCTGGGCCAGCTGCTGCTTGAGCGGCTCCAGGTTGACCGCACGGCCCTGTTCCTTCTCGAACTCTTCGCGCAGGGTGACTTCGGTGCGCTCCAGGCCGGCCAGCTCATCACGCTTGCCGGTGATCAGCACGAACCAGCTCAGGCCGACAATCAACAGGGCCAGCAGCGCGCAGAAGACGATCTTCGCCTGCTGCGGCCAGTTGCCGATGTTGTTGAAGTCCAGTTCCTTCAGATTGACTTTCTTCTGGCTCATGCGGCCCCCTTCTGCGGCGTGCTCGACGGCGCGGGTTCAGCGGTCGGGGCGGGAACGATGCGGCTGCCTGCCGGAACCGACGGAGCCGGAACGGCCGGCGGCGGCCCGTTGAGCGGCTGCGACGGCGACGGCACGGC
>NZ_RHPP01000212.1 GCF_003935715.1 Stenotrophomonas sp. 278
CGCCGGCACCGCCACGGCGCTGGCCCTGCGGCTGGCCGCCGCGCGGTGCGCCGCGACCGGCCCCGTCACGCTGGCCGCCGCTGCTCTTCTTCGGGACCGCATGTGCGTGGCGCGGAGCCTCGCTGTGCGGACGGCGGGCGTGGGTCTTGCGCGGTGCGCGCTCGCCACCCGGGATCTCCGCCTTGCCCGGCGCGCTGTTGCCCCAGCGGATCGGCACCTGCGGCTCGAAGCCGGGTACGTCGCGGATGTCCATGTCGCGGTTGAGCAGGCGCACGATCTGGCGCAGCAGCTTGGCTTCGTCCTGCGCCACCAGCGAAATCGCCTGGCCGGTCGAACCGTTGCGGCCGGTACGGCCGATGCGGTGCACGTAATCCTCGGCCACCATCGGCAGGTCGTAGTTGATGACCTTCGGCAGCTCGTTGATGTCGATGCCGCGCGCGGCGATGTCGGTCGCCACCAGCACGGTCACCCGGCCGGCCTTGAAGTCGCCCAGCGCACGCAGGCGCTGGCCCTGGCTCTTGTTGCCGTGGATCGCCGCGGTCTTGATGCCGGACTTTTCCAGGAACGTGGCCAGCTTGTCGCTGCCGTGCTTGGTGCGCGCAAACACCAGGGTCTGCTCGCGGCTGTCCTGCGCCAACAGGTGCAGCAGCAGTTCGCGCTTGCGGCCACCGTCAACCGGATGCACCTTGTGGGTGATCGTTTCGGCCACGGTGTTCTTCGGCGTCACCTGGATCTGTTCCGGGTTGCGCATGAACTCCAGCGCCAGCTGACGGATGTTGTCTTCAAACGTCGCCGAGAACAGCAGGGTCTGGCGGTTCTGGCGCGGCAGCTTGGCCAGGATGCGCTTGATCGAGGGCAGGAAGCCCATGTCCAGCATGCGGTCGGCTTCGTCCAGCACCAGCACTTCAATGCCGGACAGGTCGACGCTGCGGCGCTCGAGGTGGTCGATCAGGCGACCCGGGCAGGCCACCAGCAGGTCCACGCCACGGCGCAGCACGTCGAACTGGTTGCCCATGCCCACGCCGCCGTAGATGCAGGCGCTGGGGATGCGCAGGTACTTGCTGTAGCCGCGCAGGCTGTCATGCACCTGGGTGGCCAGTTCGCGGGTCGGAGCCAGCACCAGCGCACGCGGCTTGCGCGGGCCGTCAACGGCCTGCGGGTGCGTGCCCAGGTGCTGCAGCAGCGGTAAACCGAAGGCAGCGGTCTTGCCGGTACCGGTCTGTGCGCCGGCCAGCAGGTCACGCCCGGCCAGGGCCAGCGGGATCGCCTGTTCCTGGATCGGGGTCGGGTTTTCATAGCCCTGCTCGGACAACGCGCGCAGCAGGAACGGGGCAAGGCCCAGGTCTTCGAAAGACATCGGTGGAAAGCTCCAAAAGCAAAGTAACGCCGGGCCCGATGGCCAGACGCGCGGCAGATCGTGTGATCGGCTGACTCGGAGCGTTCCCGTGAACCGCGCTGCGAGGAGTAGGGTGCAGCCAACGCGGTGCGCAGGCTGGAATGCATGACGAATGACGTCGGAGTGGGGGCGGGCGAGGGGTCGAAACCCGGTTCGCCGGCGATCCCGAAGGGAAACGGACGGCCGCTGCAGACCGGCGGAGTATAGGAGAAATTGTGCAGCACATCAATTTCCCCATTCAGGTTCGCCGGTCCGGATCGTTTATGGTCGCTATGACGCATTGCGCCTTGGCTCCTGCGCGCATTTGGTTACACTCGAAACCTATTTTTCTGCGTTCGACGGATACCCACCCATGAAGCTTGGTTCTTTGAAGGAAGGCGGTCGCGACGGCACCCTGATCGTGGTCTCACGCGATCTGCGCCAGGGCGTCCGCGCCACCGGCATCGCCGCCACCCTGCAGGCGGCGCTGGAAGACTGGTCGCACCTGGCTCCGCGCCTGAACGCCCTGTACGAGTCGCTCAATGACGGCAGCGCCGACGGCGTGTTCGACATCGACCTGCAGGCGCTGGCCGCGCCGCTGCCACGTGCCTATGAATTCGTCGACGGCAGCGCCTACCTGCCGCACGTCGAGCGCGTGCGCCGCGCCCGTGGGGCCGAGGTGCCGGAAAGCTTCTACACGGACCCGCTGATGTACCAGGCCACCAGCGCCGGCTTCTACGGTCCCCGCGACGCGGTGAAGGTGGTCAGCGAGGAGTACGGCATCGACCTGGAAGCGGAGCTGGTGGTCATCACCGACGACGTGCCGATGGCGGTCACCCCGGAACAGGCCGCCGGCCACATCCAGCTGGTCGGCCTGGTCAACGACGTCTCGCTGCGCAACCTGATTCCCGGCGAGCTGGCCAAGGGCTTTGGCTTCCTGCAGTCCAAGCCGCGCTCGGCCCTGTCGCCGGTGTTCGTCACTCCGGACGAGCTGGGCGAGGCCTGGCAGGGCAGCAAGGTGCACCTGCCGCTGGTCACCCACGTCAACGGCGAATGGTTCGGCGCGCCGGAAGCGGGCGTGGACATGCAGTTCAACTTCGCCCAGCTGGTCGCCCACGCCGCCAAGACCCGCCCGCTGGGCGCGGCCACCATCGTCGGCTCGGGCACCATTGCCAATGAGGACACCTCCAAGGGTGCTTCGTGCTTTGCCGAACAGCGCACCGTGGAAACCCTCCGCGACGGCAAGCCAAGCACGCCTTTCATGAGCTTCGGTGACGTGGTCCGGATTGAAATGTTCGACGCCGCCGGCGAGAGCATCTTCGGTGCCATCGAACAGCGCATCGAGCAGGCAGCGCGGCCCTGAGCATGCACGCCGAACCTCTCGAACTGTTCAGTTACTGGCGCTCCAGCGCGGCCTATCGGGTCCGTATCGGCCTGAACCTGAAGGACCTGCCGTACGCGATCACGCCGGTGCATCTGGTCCGCGATGGCGGCCAACAGCACAGCGAAGGCTATGCCGCGCTCAATCCGCAGGAACTGGTGCCGACCCTGCGCCACGGCGAGCAGGTGCTGCATCAGTCGATGGCGATCCTGGAGTATCTGGACGAGGTGTTCGGCGGCCCTTCGCTGCTGCCGGACGACGCGGCCGGTCGGGCGCGGGTGCGCGCGCTGGCGCAGCTGGTGGCGTGCGACATCCACCCGCTCAACAACCTGCGGGTGATGCAGTTCTTCAGCGATACCTGGAACGTGCCGCAGTCCGAGCGCGAAGACTGGACCCGGCACTGGATCCAGCTGGGGTTCGAGGCGATGGAGCGGATGCTGGTGGAATCGGTGGAGACCGGGCGCTTCTGCCACGGCGACTCGCCCACCCTGGCCGACTGCTGCCTGGTGCCGCAGCTCTACAACGCGCGGCGCTTCAACGTGGACCTGGAGCCGTACCCGACCCTGGTGCGGATCGAGGCGGCGTGCCTGGCGTTACCGGCGTTTGAAGCGGCCAGGCCAGAGAATCAGCCGGACGCGGTGTAAATGCGGTTCGACGCGATGTGAACCGGTAGGTATCGACCGTTGGTCGATACCTCCGTAAATCAAAACCCGTGCGTGATGCTCGCCGGGCCCGCCGCCGAATAATCCGCATACGGATCATGCTCGCCGCTGCCGCCTTCGGACAGGCGGAACTTCAAAGCAAGACCATCGCGCGAATCGGCCGCGCGCAGCGCCTCTTCCTGTTCGATGATGCCGCTCTTGGCCATGCGGAACAGGCACTGGTCAAAGCTTTCCATGCCTTCCTCCAGCGACCCTTCCATCGCCGCCTTGATCTCGTGCACCTGGCCGCGGCGCAGCAGGTCACGGATCATCGGCGTGTTGATCAGCACTTCGGTCGCCGGCAGGCGGCGGCCATCCTGACCCTTCACCAGACGCTGCGAAATGACCGCGCGCAGGTTCAGCGAAAGGTTCATCAGCACGTTGCGGTGGGCGCTTTCCGGGAAGAAGTTCAGGATGCGCTCGATGGTCTGGTCCGCATTGTTCGAGTGCAGCGTGGCCAGGCACAGGTGACCGGTTTCGGCGAACGCAATGGCCGCCTCCATGGTTTCCGCGTCCAGGATTTCGCCGATCAGGATCACGTCCGGCGCTTCACGCATCGCGTTCTTCAGCGCGTTGTGGAAGGCGTGCGTATCCAGCCCGACCTCGCGCTGGTTCACGATCGACATCTTGTGCTTGTGCAGGTATTCGATCGGGTCCTCGATGGTGAGGATGTGCCCGGTGGTGGTGCTGTTGCGGTGGTCGATCATCGACGCCAGCGACGTGGACTTGCCTGAGCCGGTCGAGCCGACCACCAGCACCAGCCCGCGCGGGGTCATGATGACGTCCTTCAGCACCTGCGGCAGATTCAGCTCTTCAATGCTGGGAATCTTGCTGCGGATGGCGCGGATCACCATGCCCACCTCACCGCGCTGCTTGAACACGTTGACGCGGAAGCGCCCGGCGTCGGGCAGGGCGATGGCCATGTTGAGTTCCAGGTCGCGCTCGAACTGCGGCACCTGGCCCTCGTCCATCAGCGAGTAGGCGATCTTCTTGACCATGCCCGGCGGCAACCCGGTGTTGCCCAGCGGGTAAAGCTTGCCCTCGATCTTGATGTACACCGGCGCGCCGGTGGTCAAGAACATGTCCGAGGCGTTCTTTTCGGTCATCAGCTTCAGGAAATAGCCGATATCCATGCGAAATCTTTCCCCAACAATCAGCTTCGTGCCATTGCAAGCACGGCGCAGGCTTCCGACAATGGCCGTGCACAGACAACCTGGCAACGGCCCCCCCAATGAATCGTAGCTTCGCACAAATACGACGTACCCCGGCAGTTTTCATCTCTGGATGCGTGATGGCGTGCGCATTCGCGCTGTCCGGACCGGTCCTGGCCCAGGACGGCGCGCTGGAACTGGCACAGGCCCGCCAGGCCGTGGACAAGGCCACCCAGGCCGACGCCGACCAGTACGCCCCGGACCTGATCGCCCTTGCGCGGCAAGGCCTGGAGCAGGCCCAGGCAGCCGCTGGCGACCGCCGCGAGCGCAAGAACGTGCCCGTGC
>NZ_RHPP01000213.1 GCF_003935715.1 Stenotrophomonas sp. 278
ACCACGGCCGGGCCGCCGGTGCCCATGCCGACGAACAGCTGCGCCTGGACCTTTTCATTGCTCAAGCTGGGGTCATCGATCACCTGGATGGCGTCAATGCTCGACATCGCCACCTGCATCCAGCCCAGCGCATCGTCGATCTGCTTCTCCGGCGGATCATCCTTGCCGGTGACCACGGCGGTGATCACGCCCTTGACGTCGTTGGTCAGGAAGTCCTGGATGCTGGTGCCGAACATGGCCATGCTGGTGGCCACGCTGACGATCAGCGCGGCGCGTGCCATGTTGGTCACCAGCACCATCATGGAATCACGGCTCTGGCCGGTGACGATGCGGTAGCCCTGGATCAGCACCCATAAAGTCATCAGCACCAGTGCGATGCCGCCCACCCAGGTCATCATGTGGTTCAGCAGATCCAGGCCGAACTCATTGATGCGCTTGTCCAGATAGTCAAGAATCAGGCGGAAAAACACGAAGTCGCCGATCGACTGGATACGCGTAGCGTACCCAAGCAGGTCCTGCAGGCCTCCCGTCAAGTCAATATTCGCGATCGTATCGAGCTTCATATCCATAGTCCTTTGGTTTACCGCCTGCCTGTTCAAGTGACGCCATCAGCGAGAGCCCACGGGCAGCATCAATCGATGCTGAGTGCGCCCTTCAGCACTGCGGTCTGGATCAGATCGCGCGCCAACCGTTTCTTGCCCTTCAGTGCCGTTTTTGCAAGGAGGTTCTGTCGGGTCTCCATTGTGGCGATGTAGGCGTCATACGACTGCATGCGCGTTCCCCACTGCTGTGCCAACAGGTTCAGCTCGTTGTTGAGCCGCGTGGCATCACGGGTTGCAGCCGTGGTGGCACCGACCGAGTCACTATTACCCGCCTCGAAGATCTTCATTGCCTCTGCCCGCGCCTGCTTGACGGTCAGATCCAGAAACTTCACCGAATCATTGTACTTTCGATTCTGCATCATCTGAATGTTGACGCAGATCTGCTGCTGCTGCTTCTTCAGGTCAGAAGTGACATCCATACCGAGCACTGACATCACCGTGGTCATGCTCAGGCCGCTCGAGCCATCGCCGCAGGTTTCCTCGACAAGGTACTTCTCATCGACTACCGTCAGCGCCTCGCCTTCGGGTAAGCCAATGGCAAAGTTGAACATATTGAAGATGTCGCGGATGCTGTCGATCTGCTCCTTCATCTGTTCAAAATGCGTCACTTCCTTGGCGTACTGGGTGGTGTCACTGATCCACCCGCGGATCTGTCCCAGGATCTGAGAGAAGTCGATCACCGGCATGCCGCCTGCATGGGCGCTGTTGGTACCCATCAGCAGCACGGCAGCAAGCACCGTGGCGCGCAGACGGATGCGCTTGGCGGCTTTGGCTTTTGTGTCGCGCTTCATCGTGTCGTTCATGGCGTTCTCCAATGTCATGTCTTTCATGATCCCCACCCTGTATCAGGCCGCATCCGAGCTTGCCGCTGCCGGCTTGCCCGATCCCTTGCGATTCTTGTAGAACTCTTCCAGCCACTGTTCCGGCGTGAGCTCATTGACCGAAATCCGATTGCGCACGGCGGCGGTCTGCAGCACGCGGTGCATGATCTCGATGTTGTCGGTGGATGCGGAGATCACCGAAAGAATATTGTCCATGCCGCGCAGGTTGAGCTGGCACACGCTGGAGGCGTGGCCCTGCTTGACCAGGAAGCAGCGTGAGCGCTCGTCCAGCGCGGTCACCACCCGGAACTCGGCCTCGGTCAGCTTCAGGCCGTCCATGTAGTCGGACTTGCTGGCGTTGGGGTTGGGCAGCAGGATCAGCGTGGCGGTCTGCTCGATCAGCGCGGCGGAAATATCGCTCTTCAGCGCATCTTCCGGGCTCTGGGTGGCGAAGATGCCCAGGCCGTTCTGCTTACGGATGGTCTTCTGCTTGTTCTTGGCAAATTCCTTCAGGCCACCCTCGCCGTCCAGGATCTTCCAGAATTCGTCCATCACGTAGATCAGCGGACGGCCGTCGATCAGCGACTCCAGGCGGTGCAGCAGGTAGTTGATGACCGGCACGCGCACTTCTGGGTTGTCGATGATGTCGGTGTAGTCAAAGCCGATGATGTTGGCCTTGGTCAGGTCCACCGTATCAACCGGGTTGTCGAACACCCAGCCCAGCGAGTTGCCGGCGGTCCAGCGGCGCATGCGCGCATACAGGCCGTCGTCGCCCATGTTGGGCAGGCTCTTCTGGAAGTTGGTCATGCTGCGCAGATGCATGGGGGTGTCCAGCATGCTTTCCACGCCGCGGTAGATGTCCTCTTCCTCGCGGGCGCTGTATTCCTTCTTGCCGGCCAGCACCTTGATCAGGTCGGCCAGGAACTGCACGTTGGCTTCATTGTTCTCGCACTGGAACGGGTTGAAGCCGGTGGAGGCACCGTTCTCCAGCGCAAGGTAGTTGCCGCCGCAGGCGCGCACGAAGATCTCGGCACCGCGGTCCTTGTCGAAGAAGAAGATGGTCGGGGACGGGTCGTATTTCTGCACCTGGCTGAGCAGGAAGTTGATCAGCGCGGTCTTACCCGTACCGGACTTACCAATCACCATGGTGTTGGCGATGGCCTTTTCACCCAGGGAGTTTTCCGAGGGATGGGTGGCGTGGAAGTTGAAGTAGTACGGCTGGCCGTTGGTGGTCTGCAGGGTGGTGACGCAGTCGCCCCACGGGTTGTTGTGCTGCTTGCCGGTGGCGAAGTTGTGCAGCGGCGACAGGCCCAGGAAGTTCAGCGAGCTGAGATTGGCCAGACGGGTGCGGTAGCGCCAGTTGCCCGGCAGCTGCGAGTAGAACGACGAGGTCACGGCCACGTCTTCCTTCACCGACACGAAACCGGCGTTGGACAGCTCGGCGCGGGTGGCGGCCACGTTCTGGGAAAGCTTGGCCTGGCTGTCACCAAACACCGCCAGGGTGTAGTGGTACTCGCCGAGCACGAAGTTGCCGGACGACAGCTGGTCCATCGCCTGGTCCAGCTCGATGATCTGGCTGACGGCTTTATCGCCGGAGGAGATCATCATGCCCTTGGTACGGTCGAGCACCTTCAGTGCGTCCTGTCGGCCCATCGGGCTGAAGGAATGCGTCACCACGTACTCGAAGTCGAGGTACTTCAGGCCGTTGAGAATGCCCGGGTAGGTGCCCTCGGCATACTCCTTGATGTTCAGGATGGCACCGAAATGGTTGGTGCCGTTCGGGGTCGAAATGACGAAGTCACCGGTCTTGGCCGAGAACATGTGCTTGCTGACCGGCAGGTAATCCGGCACCGGCGCGCCAAGCACCGGCACGGGCTCGTCAATGCGGTTGATCAGGTAGCCGAAGAACTCCAGCGTTTCGGAGAACACGATGCCGTTCTTGGCTTCGTACATCCCTAAGCGGTACGGGGCGTAGTCACGGATGACCGCTTCCACGTTGCCGGCCAGTTCCATCAGCTTTTCAATGGCCTGGGTCTGCTCGGCCTGCAGCTTGTTGGTGTCTGCGGACTTTTCCACGAAGCGCTTACCAGCCACCACCGGACGGTAGATCATGGTCAGGTACAGCTCGTTCTGCATGATGCGCTGCGAACCGAGCATGCCCATGTATTCGTCGGATACGTCCTGGTTGAACTTCTGCTTGTAGACGCTTTTACCCTTCAGCGTGCGACGACGGCGGATGTCGTGCGCCCAGAACGCCACGTTGACGAAGTCGGGTGCGCGCAGGGTCTGCAGCAGCCGGTTGAAGGTGTTGTGCTTGTGTTCGAGCTCCCACTCTTCGCGGCCCACGAAGGGCAGGCCTTCCAGATGCCATGTCAACAGGTAATCGCCGCCGGTCGTCTTGACCACGTTGGTGGACACGTGTGACGACAGCGGGATGAATTCGGCAATGGAAGTGTCTGGGCTGAACATGACTGCAGCAGTTTCCGATGGTGGGCGTTGCGGGGTTGGAATGGCCCGGGCAGTGGCTGCCAGGGCCATTCCGGCACTCAATCCTTGCGTGCCGGGGTCTTGCGGTAGTGATTCGGGGTGAACACCCACATGCCGTCGTGGTCTTTCACGTTGCGCGCCTTCAACTTGAACTGCAGGCGAAGACCGAGCAACCGGAAGATCATTTCGTCACGCTTGGCCATGTTGCGCATGATGAACACGGCAACTGGAATGGACCCCAGGTACCAGAAGTTCGTATACACGCTCAACAGGAACAGACCACCCACGACGAAGAAAAACGGCACGTAGGGAACGCCCATGAACATCGCCGGGCGCGTGCAACCACGAAAAACGACGTTCTTATGCACCGTAGTAGGTCAGCAGGTTGCTGACCATGCCGGTGGTGTTGGAGCAGGCGCTGTTGTCCGAGCTGTCACCCAGCAGCATGCTGGCGATCTGGCCGGCCGCGCCGATCAGCAGGCCACCGATCAGGATCGGAGCCACGTCGGCAATGCGCTTGTGGGCGAACGCGATCTGATAGCCGGCGAAGATGACGGCGATGGTGACGACGGCGATCGAGGCGATGCTGAGCAGGCCGTTGATGCTGTTGAAGAAGCCGCACACCTTTTGATCGGTGCCGCCGAAGTCCTGGGCGAAGGCGCTCGGGGCGAACAGCACGCCAACGAAGGCGGTGGCCATCAGCACGGTCTTCAGGGTGCGCTGGGCGTTGACGAGGTCGAGATTGAATCGCTTCATGGGTGGATATCCTTGTTGATGGGCTTGCATTACTGAAGTGGTCAATCGGGGGCTTGACCGTGCCGCGCCTTCGTCAAAACACGAAGGCTGCATCCCCTGCGGGAACCGGTGGACCCGACGGCAGGGTTGCCGGCGGGGTGTACTGCGCGGGTGTCGAAACGGCCGGGACCGGCGCATTGCGCTCGCTCCACGGCCGCAGCATGACGGGAGCTTCTGGACCGCCGGCCACCGCTGGTGCCTGCTGCGGCGACGG
>NZ_RHPP01000214.1 GCF_003935715.1 Stenotrophomonas sp. 278
CTCGCCACCTTGGGCGGCACCTTGGTCGGGCGCGGCGGCGGCTTGGTACCACTGGCAGCGGCTTCGCGCTCGGCCTTTTCCGCGGCCGCCTTTTCGACGGCGGCCTTGCGTGCAGCAGCGCGGCGCTCGGCTTCGGCGCGGGCCGCGGCGGCACGCAGGTTGGCCAGCAGGGTTTCAAGCGCCTTCGCGTCCTGGCCGAGGGCTTTTTCGCGCTCGCTGCGGTCCTTGTAGCGCTGGTCCAGGCTGGCCACGGTGGCCGCGCGGTCGCGACGATCCTTGGCCAGCTCGCTTGCCTGTTGCTTCTGTTGCTGGCGGGTTCCTTCCAGCGCCTGGCGTCGCTCGGTGATCTGCGCTTCCAGGGACTGCAGTTCGGTGAGGTCGGCGGTGAGCGAGCCGATGCGGCGGGCACGCTCGCGCTGCAGGTAGCGGTGGTAGGCCAGACTGCGGTTGGCGTCGGCGACGCGGTCCTGCGACAACAGCAGCTTCAGCGGGGCGTGATTGCCGATGCGGTAGGCGGCCTGCAGCAGCGACGCCAGCTCCTCACGCTGCTGCTTCAGGCCCTTTTCCAGCTCGGCACGTCGCTGCTGGGCCTCTTCCAGGGCGCGGGTTTCGGCCTGCAACGCGGTTTCGGTCTGGGCCAGCACCCGCCCGGTGCGGGCCACCTTTTCATCTGCCTCGCGCAGCTGCCGGGACGCCTGCCCGCGCTGGCCTTCCAGGGTGCGCCGTTCCTGGGCGACGCCTTTCAGTTCCGAGCGCAGCTTCTGCAGCTTGCGCTCGGTTTCCTTCGAGGTCTGCGCAGGCAAGGGGGCGGGCAGCAGCAGCGCCGTGGCCACCACCAACGCGAGCACCCGCATCGGCCCGCGGGACTTCGCGCCCTGCACGGCGATGCATTCGTTATCCCGGCGTGAGGAAAAAGCGTTGGCGCGCAAGGGCTTTCCAGTGACTTCAGGCAGATGCGGATTGCAGCACTGCATGGTGACATTCCTGCACGCGGCCTGCCAGCCGCCCATACGACGATGAGGACCTCATGAGACAGTTTCCGCTCCCGATGTTGTTCGCCCTGCTGCTGCCCATCGGGTCGGCCTGGGCGGTGGAGGACGTGAGCAAGGTCAATGGCAGCATCAAGGCCGAAGCGGGCCAGGGCTATGGCGACCTGGAGACGGTGAATGGCAGCATCCGGGTAGGCGCGGGGGCCACCACCCACAGCATCGAGACCGTCAATGGCGGGATCGACATCGAAGAGGGCGCGCGCACCGGCAGCGTTTCGACGGTGAACGGAAAGATCACCCTCGGCCCGAGGGTCACGACGGACGGTAACGTGGAAACCGTCAACGGCAGCATTTTCGCTGACCGCGGCAGTCAGATCGATGGCGGTGTCGAAACCGTCAACGGTGGTATTGGCCTGGTTGAGACCCGGGTGCGCAACAGCATCAAGACCGTCAACGGCGACATCACCGTCGGCATTGGCTCGCAGGTCGAAGGCGGGATCCACATCGAGAAGCCGAACTTCAGCATTTCGCTCAGCGCGCCGCGCAAGCCGCGGGTGATCATCGGTCCGAAGGCGTCGGTGTCTGGTGAGCTGAAGTTCGAACGCGAGGTAGTGCTGTATGTGCACCGCACCGCCACCATCGGACCGGTCCACGGTGCCCAGCCGATCGCGTTTGACACCGACACCGCGCCGGCGGATTGATACCCTTCTTCTCCGGTGTCTGCGATCGACACCGGCCCTTAGTCACCAGGAATTGATGATGCCCCGCAAACTTCTGCTGTGCCTGGCCGCCACTGCCGCATTGACCGCGTGCAAGGGCGAGCCCGATGCCCCGGCTGCCACACCGGCGACCGACACCGCTCCGGCGGCTTCCGCCCACGCCTTCTCGCCTGAGATCAATACCGCCGACTTCGGCGAGCTGGTCAAGACGCTGGCCTCGGACGAGTTCGAAGGCCGTGCTCCCGGCAGCGCCGGCGAAGAACGCACCGTGAACTACATCCGCGACCAGATGCAGCGCATCGGCCTGCAGCCGGGCAACGGCGACAGCTGGTTCCAGGACGTGGCGATGACCGAAACCACGGCCGACGAAAGCACCGTGCTGAAGCTGGACCAGGCCGGCAAGACCCGCGACCTGAAGTTCGGCACCGACATGGTGATCGGCACGCGCAGCGGCCAGCAGGAAGTGAAGATCGACAGCAGCGAACTGGTGTTCGTGGGCTACGGCGTGGACGCGCCCGAGCAGCAGTGGAACGACTACGCCGGCCAGGACTGGAAGGGCAAGACGGTGGTCATGTTCGTCAACGACCCGGGCTTCCACGTCAACGACGACAAGCTGTTCGACGGCAAGCGCATGACCTATTACGGGCGCTGGACCTACAAGTTCGAAGAGGCCGCGCGCAAGGGTGCGGCGGCGGCGCTGATCGTGCATGACACCGCCGGCGCTTCGTATGGCTGGGACGTGGTGAAGAATTCCTGGGCGGGCCCGCAGTACGACCTGCCGGCGAAGGACGACCCGGAACCGCGTCTGCCGGCGCAGGGCTGGCTGAGCGCGGATGCCGCCCGCCAGCTGTTCGCCGACGCCGGGCTGGACCTGGACCAGGCCTACAAGGATGCCAACAAGCGCGGCTTCAAGCCGGTGCCGCTGAAGGCGAAGATGTCGGTGGACCTGAAGAGCACGATCAGCGAGAAGACCTCGCGCAACGTGGTGGGCGTGCTGCCGGGCAGCAAGCAGGCCGACGAAGCGGTGCTGTACATGGCGCACTGGGATCACCTGGGCAAGCACGAGGGTGAGCAGGGCGACAACATCTACAACGGCGCGGTCGACAACGCGACCGGCGTGGCCGGCATTCTGGAGATTGCCGGCGCGATGGCCCAGCAGAAGCCGGCTCCGGAGCGCTCGGTGGTGTTCCTGGCGGTGACGCTGGAAGAATCCGGCCTGCTGGGTTCGAAGTACTACGTGACCCACCCGACCTTCCCGCTGGACAAGATTGCCGGCGTGATCAACATCGACGCGATGTCGGTGGCGGGCCGTGCCAAGGACATGACCGTGACCGGCTTCGGCAGCTCGGAGCTGGAGGACATCCTCAAGCCGCTGGCGGCCAAGCAGGACCGTACCCTGCACGGCGAGACCTCGGTGCAGAGCGGGTTCTACTTCCGTTCGGATCACTTCAACTTCGCCAAGGCCGGTGTGCCGGCGTTGTATGCCGACGGCGGCGAAGACCTGCGCGACGGTGGCGTGGACGCCGGTCGCAAGGCGGCCGAAGCGTATGGCCGTGACCGTTACCACGGTCCGAAGGACGAGTATGACCCGGCCACCTGGAAGCTGGACGGCACGGTGGAAGACCTGCAGCTGCTGTACGGCGTGGGTCAGGAGCTGGCGACCGCAGGAAAGTGGCCGAACTGGTATGAGGGCAACCCGTTCAAGGCGGCCCGCGATGAGATGATGAAGGGCAAGGTTGCGGAGCCTGCGGCGAAGTAAGCGGCGGGTTTCGGTTCAATCAGGAGCGGCATCCTTCGGGGTGCCGTTTTTGTTTGTGCTGGCTGCGGCTTCATGCAGCCAGCGGTTCCATTGGTGGGGGTAGTCTTCTGGCGTGACGACCAGCCCGGCACGCACCGGGTTCTCGACCAGGTACTGGGCGTGGGTCTGCAGCGCTTCCTGGCTGCGGATGCAGTGGTCATAGTAGCCACGCTGCCAGACCGATGCGCCTTGGCTGTCGTGGAGCAGGTTGAAGGCGCGGGCGGAGCGGGATTTGAAGCGCTGCATGCAGCGACTGAGGTTGTCGTTTCGGAGCTGCATGAGCCAGTGCACGTGGTCGGGCATGACGACCCAGGCCAATGTGTGGGAGCGGAGTTCCCGGTCGGACTGGCGGAGGGCATCGACAACGCATTTGACGCTGGCTTCGTCTGTGAAGATGCGACGACGGTTGGCCACCGTCGTGGTGAGGGTGTAGTAGGCGAAACGCATCGAACGGCGACCGATGAGAAGGCGGGGGCTGGGCATGCGTCCAGCATTGCCGGACCGCGATGCTGCTTCCATCAGGAGAGTCCGCGTTGTCAGGTCGGCAATTCGTTGCCCGGGCGCGTGGCGACGCGTTCGATTGCATGGATCCATGCGTTATAGCGATCACGCGGGTTATCGGCCGTCGTCTTGTGACCGACGCTACCAATCAAGCATTCCCGGCATCCAGGCGTTCCGGCATCGTGGTCGGCGATTGGTTGCCCGGGCGCGTGGCGACGCGTTCGTCAATGCGGTGTTTCGGCGTTACGGTGGCGCGGCTCGCCGGGGGTGGCCGGTAGGGTCGCACGACAGTCGACCGCCGATGGCGTGTCCGCGTTCGGTTGGGCATGACCCGGATCGGGGTGAACGCGGAATTTCACGCGTTCGATTGCACGGGGCCATGCGTTATAGCGATCACGCGGGTTATCGGCCGTCGTCTTGCGACCGACGCTACCAATCAAGCATCGCGGCATTCGTGCAAAAAGAAAAACCCCGCTGCGTTAGCAGCGGGGTTTTGAGTATAAAACCCTGGCGATGACCTACTCTCGCATGGCTTGAGCCACACTACCATCGGCGCAGCTGCGTTTCACTTCCGAGTTCGGGATGGGATCGGGTGGTTCCACAGCGCTAATTTCACCAGGGAGACGGTTGGAGCAGCGCGTGTTCGCGCCAGCTCGGCATGTTTCCCACGGGTCACACGACCAACGGTCGTGTGCTACCGGAAGAAAAACCCCGTTGCGCAAGCAACGGGGTTTTGGGTGTAAACCCTGGCGATGACCTACTCTCGCATGGCTTGAGCCACACTACCATCGGCGCAGCTGCGTTTCACTTCC
>NZ_RHPP01000215.1 GCF_003935715.1 Stenotrophomonas sp. 278
GGCGGGTCGGGGTGGGCTGGAGGGGGCGTGAGCCGCATGGGTCGGGCGCATGCGCCCGACGGGTTGGGCAGGACGCCCAACCCCGGCCTTGCCGTGTGCGCAGGATTGCGCACACGTGCAAGCGGCGATCGAGCTTACATGGACGTACTTGCAGCGTCCCCCGGAACGCCCATCCCGATCCGCCAAGCCAGGGATTCCGTGAACACCGGCTGTTCGCCAAAAGCCAACAGCAGCCGGGCAAGCCCGGCTCTACGTTGCGCTCGATGCAGGGGTGAGGGAGGCTCTAGGCGAGCGCGGGCGCAGAACCAAGGCAGTCGCGGACCGGGGCGAAGCTGCGGCGGTGGGCGGGGCAGGGGCCGTGCTCGCGCAGGGCGGCCAGATGGGCGGGAGTGCCGTAGCCTTTGTGCTGGTCGAAGCCGTAGTGCGGGTGTTGCTCGTGCAGCTGCTGCATGTAGCGGTCGCGGCTGACCTTGGCCAGGATCGAGGCCGCCATGATCGCGCGGTCGAGTGCGTCGCCGCCGATCAGTGCCTGGGCCGGGCAGGGCAGGCCCTTGGGCACCTGGTTGCCGTCTATGCGGGCGAACTGGGCGACGTGCGCCACGCCTTCCACCGCGCGTCGCATGCCCGCCATCGTGGCCTGGAAAATGTTCAGCGCATCGATCTCATCCACGTCCACCATCACGATGTGGAAGGCCAACGCGCGCTGCTGGATCCTGTCGAACAGCACGTCGCGGCGCAGCGCGGTCAGCTGCTTGGAATCGTCCAGCCCATTCAGGCGTGGGCGGTCCGGGCAGAACACCACCGCCGCGACCGCCACCGGGCCCGCCAACGGGCCACGACCGGCTTCGTCGACCCCGGCGACATAGCGTGGAGCCACTGTCGCCAGCGCCGCGCCATCGAACAGCGCCAGAGACGCCGCCGCTGCGTGTCGACGGCTCATGCCGCGGCACCGCCCGGCGCAGGGCGATTCAACAGTTCGGCCACTGCGTCGGCGGCACGCGCTGAGGCGTCCTGGCGCAGCTGCTGGTGCAGCAGCTCATAGGTCGGCTGGATGTCCAGGCCGCGCTGCGGATGGTCGAACCATTGCAGGATCGCTGCCGCCAGCTGGTCCGGCACGCAGTCGTGCTGGATCAGTTCCGGAGCCACGTCCTTGCCGGCCAGAATGTTCGGCAGCGCGAAGCGATCTACCTTGATCAGGCCCAGTGCCTTCACGATCCGGTAGGTCAGCTCCGCCACGCGGTAACCCACCACCATCGGGCGCTTCACCAGCATCGCCTCCAATGTCGCCGTGCCCGAGGCCAGCACCACCACGTCGGCGGCAATCATCGCCGTGCGCGCTTCGCCATCCAGCACATGCGAATACGCCACCGGCAGCGCCGAGCGGGAGAGCTGTTCGGAAATCAGGCGGCGGCAGGCCGGGTTCGCGGCGGGTACCACCACGTGGAGCCCCGGAATGCGCTCGGAGACCTGCCAGGCCGCTTCAAAGAACGCCTCGCCCAGTTTGCTGATCTCGCCCAGGCGGCTGCCCGGCAGCACCGCCAGCACTTTCGCGTTGGACGGCAGGCCCAGCGCCACGCGCGCCGCGTCGCGGTCGCTGTGCAGCGGAATGTCGTCGGCCATCGGGTGGCCGACAAAGCGCGCGTCGATGCCATGCCTGGCATAGATCGGCGGTTCCATCGGGAACAGGCACAGCACCAGGTCCGCACTGGCCCCGATCTTCTCCGCGCGCTTTTCGCGCCACGCCCACACTGATGGGCTGACGTAATGCACGGTACGGATGCCGCGTTCCTTCAACCAGCGCTCCACGCCCAGATTGAAGTCCGGCGCGTCGATACCGATGAACACGTCCGGCTGCCAGTCCAGCACGCGGGTGCGGAACTCCTTGCGCAGTTTGAGCAGCCGCGGCAGGTGGCGCAGTACCTCGGTCAGGCCCATTACCGCCAGTTCACTGGCATCGAACCAGGTCAGGCAGCCGGCATTGCGCATGGCGTCGCCCCCGATGCCGGCAAACTCGGCATTCGGAAAGCGCTGCGCGAGCTCGCGGACCAGCCCCGCACCGAGCAGGTCGCCAGAGGCTTCACCGGCGACCAGCGCGATCCGCAGCGGCCGACCCGAGCCGGCCGCCGGGCCGGGCAGGGCATCGACCAGCGTAGTCAGCGGAGCCGACCCGAGGGTGGTCACCGTGGCAACGTGCCCGCCGTTGCCGCTCATCGCAGCAGCGGCCTCTCGGCCTGCTCGATGAAGTCCAGCAGGTCCCTGACGTCGGCACTGTTCTTGGCCTGTTCGGCCAACTGCACCTTGGCGTCGGCCAGCGGCAGCCCGGCCACGTACAGCGTGCGGTACGCGCGCTTGATGCTGGCGATGCGCTCGGCATCGAATCCGCGGCGCTTCAGGCCTTCGCTGTTGATGCCGCGTGGACGGCCGAGCGAATCGCTGCCAACCATGGTGAACGGCGGGACGTCGCCGTTGGTCAGCGCCCCCATGCCCAGGAACGCATGCGCGCCGATCCGGCAGAACTGGTGGGCACCGGCGAAGCCGCTGATGATCACGTAGTCGCCCACGGTGACATGGCCGGCCAGGGTGGTGTTGTTGGAGAACACGCAGTTGTTGCCGACATGGCAGTCGTGCGCCACATGCGTGTACGCCAGCATCCAGTTGCCGTTGCCGATCGTGGTGATGCCGCCACCGCCGCCGGTGCCGCGGTTGAGGGTGACGAATTCGCGGAACACGTTGTCGTCGCCGATCACCAGTTCGGTACGCTCACCGGCGTACTTTTTGTCCTGGGGCTCGCCGCCGACGGCCACATGGCCGATGAAGCGGTTGTTGCGACCGATCCGGGTCGGGCCGTGGATCGAGCAGTGCGGTCCGATCTCGGTGCCTTCGCCAATGACGACGTCGGCACCGATCAGGCAGAACGCACCGACGCGCACATCCGCAGCCAACGTCGCCGACGGGTCGATGACCGCGGTGGGGTGGATGAGGGGAGCGTTGTCGGTCATTGCAGGTCTCCTGCCAGGATCATTCGCGGGTGCCGGCGCACAGCACTTCGGCGCAGGCGACGACTTCGCCGTCGACCTTGGCCACGCAGTCGTACACCGCCATGTTGCGGATCACGCGCTTGATTTCCACATGCATTTCCAGGACGTCGCCGGGTACGACCTGGCGGCTGAAGCGGGCCTTGTCGACCTTGACCATGTAGAACAGCTTGGACTGCGCATCGCGGCCCAGGGTGAGCTGGGTGAGCACGCCGCCGGCCTGGGCCATGGCTTCGATGATCAGCACGCCGGGCATGATCGGCTGGCCGGGGAAATGGCCCTGGAAGAACGGCTCGTTGATGCTGACATTCTTGGTGGCGACGATGGTGCGCTTCTCGTAGTCAATCGAGAGCACCTTGTCCACCAGCAGGAACGGGTAGCGATGCGGGATCAGTGCCTGGATCTGGGTGATGTCCGGCAGCTTCTGTTCGTGGCTCATTCCTTCTCCTTGCTCACAGACAGGATGCGACGGGCCAGGGCATCAAGCTGCTTGAAGCGCGCGGCGTTCTTGCGCCACGTGCGGTTGTCGGTCAATGGGGTGCCGGAAGAGTACTCGCCCGGCTCGGTAATGGAGTTGCGCACCACCGACTTGCCGGTGATCACGACCTTGTCGCAGATTTCGAGGTGGCCCACGACGCCGACCGCACCGCCGAGCAGGCAGTAGCGGCCGATCTTGGCGCTGCCGGCGATGCCGGTGCAACCGGCGATGGCCGAGTGCGCGCCGATCTGTACGTTGTGGGCGATCTGGACCAGGTTGTCCAGGCGCACATCGTTGTCGAGCACGGTGTCTTCCAGTGCGCCACGGTCAACGCAGGTATTGGCCCCGATCTCGCAGTCGTCGCCGATTCTCACGCCGCCGAGCTGCGGCACCTTGATCCAGCTTCCGGCGTCCATGGCCAGGCCGAAGCCGTCGGCACCGAGTACGGCGCCGGGGTGAACGCGCACGCGCTTGCCAAGCTTCACGCGGGTGACCAGGGTGACCCGGGCGATCAGTTCGCAGCCGGTATCCAGGCTGCAGTCCTCACCGATGACGCTGCCGGGGCCGACGATGCAGTTCTCACCGACGACGCTGCGCGCACCGATGGTGACGAAGGGCCCGATGTGGGCGCTGGCGGCGACCTGGGCGGCCGGGTCGATGATGGCGCTGGGGTGGATGCCGGGTTCGCGCAGGGGCGCGATGTCGAACAGCGCGGCGATCTTGGCGAAGGTGGTATACGGGTCCTTGGCGACCAGCGCGGTGCCGGGCGCGGCCTCGGCGTCGTCGGCGCGCAGCACCACGATGCCGGCCTGGCTTTCGGCCAGTTGGCTGCGGTAGCGCGGGTTGGCCAGGAAAGTCAGCTGGCCGGGTCCGGCATGGGCAAGCGTGGCCACGCCCTGAATGGCGGTGGCACCGTCGCCATGGACCTGCAGGCCAAACTGCTCGGCGAGTTGCTGGGCGGTATAGGTAGGAGTATTCACGCCGGAAGTTTACCGTGTGCCGTGACTTCGGTCATGTTGCCCTCCAGGTCAATGCAATTTGCCTGCTATCCGTAGAGCCGGGCTCTGCCCGGCTGCCGTTGGATTCAGGCGAACAGCCCTCGGTTCCGGGAATCCCTGGTTTGGCGGGTCGGGGCGGGCGTTCCGGGGGACGCTGCAAGTACGTCCATGTAAGCTCGATCGCCGCTTGCACGTGTGCGCAATCCTGCGCACACGGCAAGGCCGGGGTTGGGCGTCCTGCCCAACCCGTCGGGCGCATGCGCCCGACCCATGCGGCTCACGCCCCCTCCAGCCCACCCCGACCCGCC